>JAEOTO010000015.1 GCA_016839805.1 Candidatus Hermodarchaeota archaeon | reverse complement strand
GGTTTAATGACTACTTTATCCTGCTTCTGCACAAAACTCCCAATCCCGCCTAGAAGCTGAATCGCTTCGCGAACCGCGAATCGAATATTTTCGTGTTGTATAATGGACACAATTGCCATCGTCTCGTCCTTCACCATTTCACATCCCGAACTTTAGTAACTTACTCTCCCATCAATACTAATTGGTCCTCATCCCTCCAACATCATCATGAAGCAAGACAGAATACGAATGCCCTATGAATAAAAAGAGGAGAGGCGTCTTGGTTCCATCCAAGACCCCTCCGTTGTCTAGCCTTTCGTTGTCATCTTAGGTTATAATGATTGGACCCTCAGCGAGACCTAATGCCCATGTTATTTGGCCATGCATGTGCACTTGATGCCCAATTAAGTACTCATAGTCTTCATTTGCATTTGTTACTTCACCGTTCATTCTGAACTTCCAGTTTGAAGCAACTGTACAACCTTTGTCATTGCCCGCGATAAGTAACTCCCCTTCATACTCGGTATAGATATACCACTCTTCACAGAAGAAATGTACTGTCCAATCTAAGCCAAGTATATTCTCGGGATAATGACCTGTATCCTTATCAGGAATAGGTCCTACAGCATAGAATTCCATATATCCATCAATATCTCCCACAATGGGTCCCGCCCAGATTGGACCATCTGGACCATAAGGGAAAAAGTTGACTCTCATAGTACTTCGGAGTGGTTTAGCTTGGGCTCCAGGGATGAAAGCAAATACGAATGCCAAAGCCAGTAACGCTACGCCCAATCGTTTTACAACAGTCATGGTTTTCAGCTTGTTCACCTCCCATGGAATGGCTAGAAACCAACTTGTGAATGACTATGTTTTATCACAGCCATGCAACACCTCTCAGTACTTTACACAACCAGGGTGTTGCGTTGGCATCTAGATTATGGTGGCATATCTATTGATGGGAGATGGGCTAGGCAGAGATATGCATACAACTTGGGTGAAAAGCAAAATTTGGTTTTGATATCTGCGGAAAGTGACCGTCAAACGAGAATTTTTTAATAAAAGGTAGGTTCTATGTGCACGAGTTGTTGCGAAAAAGGTTACCCAGTTAGATTTCATCTCAGTTGATTAGCAACGAAAAATTTCCTACACCAACGAAGTCGTGGTGAGTGGATTGGATCCAGTGGATTGGGCCGTGCTCTGTAAATTAATGGGGAATGCTCGAATATCATACAGCGCCCTTGCACAGAAATTAGGACTATCACCGAATACGGTGAAGAACCGGATCAATAAGCTTCGCCAACAAAAAGTCATCCTTGATTTTGTAGTAATGGTAAGCATGGAAATGCTTGACGCTGAGATTGTCCGTGGAATTATTACCACTGATGGATCCGAGAATCTGATTGCGTTCATGGAACAAATAGCTAAACAACCTATCGTTCTTACGATTGTTCGCGCCTCAGATAGGCGATATGAGGTTATGGCTACTATAAGTGGGGCACATGATACACTTGGGTTCATAGGGTTCCTAGAGGGACGAGAGGGTGTAATTGATGTGAATATTAAACCCGTGGTTTTGCAGTATCCCAACTTTCCACCAAATTATCACTATAATACAAGGGGAAAGAAGGTCACTTTTACTCGAACCCAATTACAAGTGTTACGGTGTTTGACTAAAGATGCCCGTATGCCCGTTGCACAAATCGCCAAATGTACTGGTTTCACCACTCGACGGGTGCGAAAAATCCTTCGCGAGTTAGAAGAAGGGGGAGGTGTACATTTCGCGGTAGATTACGATCCCTTTGCTCTAGGGGATTTGCAATATCGAGTCATTATCCGCTTTGATGAAACTCAAATCACAGGTTGGGATCTCGTGGGATGGTTATTCAAAAAGTATCCGACTGAATTCTGGTGGACTGGTGTGGTTACGAATGAGCCAATTGTTGATGTAGGATTTCTTATTGATCGACCTGGTAAAAGCGTCCCTATAATTCGTGAAATCAAAGCAGCGCCATTTGTGAAGGAAATTGAGGATTTTATTAACTATCCTCTTGTGGTGGAATATGGAATACCTTTCAGAGACCACTTAGAAAAAATCCTACGTGACGCGGGACTGTAGAAAGAAAAGGAATTCTTTAGTAATTGGTATGTCGTATTGCATTATTTGAAGGGAAGTTGGATTAGATTTGTACATCCAGACAACTTATCGCAATTTGGAGAATTACAAGATTTGCAGTGATGAGGTTAGATAGTTGGATTCATTGGATTATGCCTTGATCTGTGAATTGTCAGGTAATTGTAGAATGTCATATCAGGCCCTCGCACGGAAACTTTCGGTCTCACCGAATACTGTGAAAAACCGGATCAACAAGCTTCGCCAACAGAAAGTGATCCGTAGGTTCGAAGTGATATTGAGCAAGGAAATGCTTGGTGTTGAAGATGTGGCGGGGTATATTTCCACTGATGGCTCAGAGAAAGTCATCGAATTCATGGAACAGATAGCTACGCAGCCAATAGTCATTGAAATTTACCGAACCAGTGATAGGCGCTATGAATTTTGGGCTCTAGTAGCGGGAGCGAGTGAAACCCTA
Organism: Candidatus Hermodarchaeota archaeon; assembly: GCA_016839805.1. Lineage (GTDB taxonomy): Archaea > Asgardarchaeota > Hermodarchaeia > Hermodarchaeales > Hermodarchaeaceae > Hermodarchaeum. The sequence continues at coordinate 111,802 of JAEOTO010000015.1, read as the reverse complement.
GGATTCCAAAGATTTCTTAAAGGCCTTGATCATGTACTCGAAGTGGAGATAAGGCCCATTGTATTTTATTTCCCCCACCAACCACCCAATTATTTCATGAGTGATAGGGGGCAGAAGGTTACCTTTACGCGGAACCAATTACGTGTATTACGCTGTTTGTTTGAAGATTGTCGAATGCCCGTCTCGCAAATCGCCCAACGAACGAGGCTCACTCCTAGACGAGTGCGAAAAATCCTTCGCGATCTAGAAGAAGGAGGAGGCGTCCATTTCGCTATGGCATATGATGTTTTTGCCTTAGGAGATATGGAATATCGGTTAAAAATTCATTATGACGCATCAAAAAAGACAGGGCAAGAGATTATCGATTGGATTTACAAGAAGTATCCCCATGAATTTTGGTGGGCCAGCGTGACCACAAATGAGCCAATTATTGACGTGGGATTACTCATAGATCGTCCCGGCAAGAGCGTGCCAATCATTCGTGAAATCAAAACGGCGGCCTCTATCCGGCAAGTCGAGGATTTTATCTCTTATCCCCGAGTTGTTTCTATCAATTTTCTTGACCGTATTCGATTAGAAGAAATGCTCACTAAGGCAGGTCTCTGACTTGATATCACCCATTGCACCCTGACGATTTAATCGAGTGCTTTTTTGATTCACTCTTTGGGTTCCTTAAAGGAGAATGTTGTGAGGATTTCTAGGGTTCGTTTTTGTTTCAAGAAATCAATTATCTGGTCGAGTTTGGAGGGGCTCATCTTTCTGAGTCGCTCTGCGGCTTCACTGTCTAACCCGAAGTCATCCCGGCGTTGCATCTCAGAGGGAATTTTTTCTTTGGCCACAGGTGCCGCGGCATCTATATCGTTTATTGAGATACTCTCATCCTCTAACTTGTGAGCTAAGGCGTTATACTCCTTGTTCATTTGTTGAAGGAAGGCAAGTTTTCGGTTTAAATCAGTGACCATGTTAAAAGCCGTGATAGACAGGGTACATCCTACTAGGTTATCAACCACATGGTCTTTTGCTTCATCAGACATAATATCACAAATCATAGTATAGACATAGTGTACCAAAAGACTTCCTTTTTTAGAGTCCGTTAGGTTTCTGCAATATAACGTTTATAAGAAATTACACATACCGAAGTAAAAAGTGTTCAGCAGCCATTTGTGTCTATTAGTGAGGAAAAAATTGCATATACTAAATTAACAAAATCTTACAAGAAGAAATGATTTAACATCAATACTGTTCAAATCGACCTCCTAATCTAGTCGTTCAGATACGAAAGGCTCTTATCAATTCCTGTGTAAATATTCAAGGAAGAACTAGCGAGGTGGTGCAAATGAAATATATCGTGTTTTGGGAATACGAACCAAAGGACCTTGAAAAAGCCATTGAGAAACTCAAGGAGTTCAGAGAAAAAATCAAGAAGAATCCTGGCCAGTATGCAAAATCCATCAGTCCGAACTACACAATGGGCATTGGATTCCAGGGCTTTCAGTTGTTTGAAGCTGAGAAGCCTGAACAACTGGCCAGAATGGTACTCCACTACCGACCGGAAGTAACGTTTGAAATCGTACACATCACAGAAACTAAGACAATGCTCACACTCTATGAGAAGTTGGAGTAGCAACTTAAGCTATCATTAAGTGACCTTGAAAAATCAAATGGGTAATTTTTTAATAAAATATCAATCCTACTTGGACTAATTGTTCGGGAAGAAGGTCGTCTATTGCCTTCAAAGTCAGATGAAAACCAGCAAATGAATTCCTAGATGAAGAAAGTTAAGGGTGAGTTGCTTGGACCCAGTGGATTACGCTCTGATTTTAGAATTACATGCGAATGGTAGGATATCGTACCAGGCATTGGCAAAGAAATTCAACTTGGCACCAAATACCATTAAAAACCGAATTAAAAAACTTCACACACAAAAAGTTCTGGGTGGATGCGCTGTGATTGTGAGTTTAGCAATGCTGGATGCTGAACATGTGGCTGGTTACGTCTTTACCGATGGGTCCGAAAACGTGATTGAGTTCATGGAACAAATCGCGACCCATCCCAGCGTGGTGGAGATTTATCGTACTGGTGATATGCGCTATGAGTATTGGTCCGTCGTGTCAGGGGCAAGCGAGACTCTAGGATTTGAACGGTTTCTCCAAAATATTAGCAGTGCAACGGAGATTGAGGTGAGACCTATTGAGTTTCTGTTCCCCAACATGCCCCCAGATTTTTATATGCATTCAAGAGGGAAGAAAGTCAACTTTACTAAGAGCCAATTACAGGTCCTTCGTTGTCTGTTCGATGACGGACGAATGCCGGTCTCACAAATCGTGGAACGAACTGGTTTTACCGCTAGACGAGTGCGAAAAATTCTGCGTGAGCTTAAGGAAGGAGGAGGAGTCCACATCTTTGCAGGATATAATATCTTCGCACTGGGAGACATGGAATATCGGCTAAAGATTCGTTATGATGAGTCAAAAGCCAGAGGTCAGGAGATCATAGAAGGAGTATACAACAAGTATCCTGATGCTTTTTGGTGGGCTAGTATCACTACAAACGAGCCGCTCGTTGATATCGGACTTATTATTGATCGTCCTGGGACTGCTGTTCCTATTATTAATGAGGTGAAAGCTGCAGCCTATACCCGGTCAGTCGAAGATTATGTCTCCTATCCCCGCGTAGTTTGGGGCAACAATCCTTTCCGGCTATGCTTAGCCGAGTTATTAATCGAAGCGGACCTATTAGATCCAGACTACCCCCTTTGGGCAATCCCTGGTAAAAAAAAGATAAGCGAATTCCTGCAAAAAAAGAAGAACCACCAATTCTGACAAATTAACAAAAGCACAGACACCTGTTTTTTGCTCTTGACACACGTAACGTTTATAACTAATTCCATTTTGCCTATCCCTCATGAAAGCCATTGTAGTCTATGACACCAAGTTCGGAAACACCGAACAGGTTGCAAAGGGCATTGCGAAGGTGCTCAATGCTGACGTAATCAAGGTCACTGATGTCGAAGTCACAAAGCTCAAAGAATACAACGTGTTTGTTGTTGGCAGTCCAACCCATGCATGGAATATGTCAGCTGGGATGAAACAGTTTTTCAAAAAAATCGAAGGCCAATCATTTGGAGAGAAAAAAGCTGCCGCCTTCGACACCAAAATGGATTCGAGATTCGCGGGGAGCGCGGCCAAGAAGATACAGAGTAAGCTGAAGAAACTCGGCTTTAATATTACTATGAAACCAGTCAGTTTTTTTGTTACAGGACGGGAAGGCCCACTCGCAGATGGTGAGTTGGAAAAAGTCAAGGAATTCTCTGCTCTGAAAGTCTTGAGTAATTCAAGCGTTTTTGGAGTTTAACAGACGGGTTCTAGGAGGATAATGGAGTAACTTCTCCGTGTAGATGAGGTAAAATTGGAGTATAGGAGGAACTATTCGAGAAGTTATGCGTCGTTCCTCGCACATTGAATCGTATTCGCAGACTGTTTAAATTTATTTGCTGTTTAGATATCCTGAATTTTGGGAGGTCAAGAACCACAAAACATCACCGGTCTTTGGCTAAGCTAGCCAACAATAACACTTAGTCGGACAGATACCCTATCACACATGTTGGTAATAACCACTTAACCTGTAGCAGTTCTGGGAAAAAAGACCCTCTTTGTATTTAGTCTCTTCCTAGTTGACTATTCACCCATTTTTTCTGTTGCTTAATGGATTTATCAGCGATTTCAATCAATTCAGAAAGCAGAGGTTCTACTTTTGTTAATCGAGCAATCCTGTGTAACTCTTTTGTTAGAAGTTTTGGTTTCATCCGAATATACACGGCAAGTGCATCTTCTAAATCACGTGAGGAGCCAAACTTCAGCTTATGAATAATGAAAGCTTCAGGACTCACGAGGGTTATTTTAAAATCTTCAATGGACAATTCTAGCGCCGTATGCAAGGTATCTTCGTCCTCGATAGAGAATTTACCTTTCACATCAAGTCTAGTTGAAAGTGTTCGGTGGAAAATTGTTGCATGTGATTTTTCCTTGAACGCTGCAAGTAGGTCAATTTCGGTGACTTGAAAATGATTTGTACGAAGGAAATCGCAGAAGTCATTGACATCCAGTTCTTCATGATCAATGATTAAATCAATATCTTGTGTTGACCGTGGATACCCATAGACTGAAACTGCAATCCCGCCAACAATAACATACCGAACCTTTCGTTGATGAAAATAATCTGAAACGATTCTTAAAAGCTCTAAAAAAGCAGGTGGTTCACTCATTTCTTTCCCTCTGCGATAATACAACCTCAAGTGAGTTGTGTGAAGCCAATCGCATGGCTATTTCAATCCAAGCAACACCACGAAGGAGCATTTCAGCTTCTGATAACTGACGAAGTAAAAGCGCCGTTCGTGTTAAATCACGAAGCCTGCTAGGTGGCATTCGTTGATACAATTTAGAAACTATTGAACCCATAGTATAAGATTCTCCTTCTACCTAAAAAGCCCGTCATTTTAGCAAAGAAATAAACCTAACACGTGTTAGAAACACCTTCCTGCACCTTTCCGTGTATAAGAGTCTCAGGGCTAACACGATAATCTTTTGACATTTAGATTTTCACCATATATTGTATGGATATTATGAGTATCGATCGATTAAATAAAAAATAAGGTTTTATTAATTATCACCGAACAAGTGTTTGAAAGAAAGGGGTAGATACGATGAAAAAGCTGCCTGAAGTGAAGGTTGGTTATGGGAACCTTTACGGGATGCTCATAGCACCTATCCGGTCGAAGCTGCTTATGGCGGGCATTGAGCTCAAGGTGTTTAACGAGCTTTCCGAGCCAAAGTCAGCTGATGCCGTGACTAAGGCTATAGACACCCATCCAAATAACACGAGACTATTCCTCGATGCTTTAGCGGCGATTAACCTTTTAGAGAAAAAGAATGAACTTTATAAAAACTCACCCGAAGCACAGGCTTTTCTGGTTGAAGGTGGCCCAACATTCTTAGGACGGCTACTTCCCTTTATGCAGCCTGACGCTGAAGTTTTTGAGAACCTCACTAAGCTGGTAAGAGAAGGCCCTCCCCCTCAGCCGGAAACGCCTTCGTTCTCTGAGGACATGGTGACTAAGGGAGTTGTCTTAATGGCTGACGCTGAGAAGGCTGGTTACGCTCAGGAAGCAGTGGAGATTGTTTTGGGACTACCAGAGTTTCCGTCATTTCGGAAGATGCTGGATCTGGGTGGCGGGCCAGGCCTCATCGGGATGGCCATTGTTGATGCACACCCTAGCATGAACGGCGTAAACTTCGACCTGCCACCAGTCGTTCGGGAAGCCAAGGCGTACATTAAGGAGTATGGGATGGAGGACAAAATGGAGGTCCGTGGCGGAGACTTCAACCAAGATTCTATCGGCGAGGGATACGATCTAGTCTTGGCGTCTGGTGTACTCCAATTTGCCACTGACATCGACTCTGTTGTGAAAAAAGTATTTGACAGCTTAAATCCAAGTGGCGTTTTTGTTTCTATTTTCCCTTTTGGGCAGACTCATGAACGAACAAAGCCAGAATCCATTGTGTTGAGCTTACTATCTATGGCCTTAATGGGACAGGAGGCTGGAATTGATCAGGGACATATTGCAGATTCCATGCGCAAAGTTGGGTTCAAATCCGTCCGTTCACAAACCATGGATACCTTCATGGGACCAATGGAACTCGACATTGCCCGAAAATAGTTATGTTTTTTCCCTAACGCTTCACTCACCGTGTGGATTCGCAATGATTTCAGGTTAGTGCTCTCTCTTTTCTATGTTAGCTTGCTTCCAAGGTTTTCAGCCCAAGTACGAATCTTTGCTGGGTCAAATTTGTCAAACATTGTTTTCCCCAGCATTTTCATGCGACCACCAAACGCTTCCGTGGCAACGGTCTTGACATGTGGATAATTCGCCAACACACCAATAATGTATTTCGTGCATGCCTCTTCATACTTTTCGGGGTCTCCAGCATCTCCAGAACATACAAAGAATGCTACTTTTCTATCTCCGAAGTCTTGCTTGAGAAACTTCAAAGCTTTACCATAGACTTTTCCAACTCGAACCCCAGCTCCTATGACAATATTGTCGTATTCTTCGAGGTTTGGTGAATGTTTTTTTAAGTCGACTAGGTCAACTGTAAACTTGTACTTCTCTTTTAGAATATCAGCGATGATTTCAGATGCTTCTTTTGTTGCTCCACCTTTACTAACAAAAGCCACCAGAGTCTTGTTCACCATTTTCACCTAAACTAGCCATTCGTAGCACACAAACATATTCACAGAATGTTTAAAGTTTTCAGTCCTAACAATCGAATTTACATTTTTTCGGTTTTCCATTGATAAGAAACACTCATACTAACACCTTGACGGAAAAGCTAACACGTGCTAGAAACACAAATCACGACAATGCCGAGTATAAGCAAGAACAAACAACAAGTCATAAAAAACTTAGAGAATAGGTATAATGAATGGTGAACGAAATGGTAAGGGTTATTGTCATTTATGACACAAAGTATGGCAACACAAAGCTTGTAGCCGAAAAGATCATGGAGGGAATAGGTGAAGTCGAGGGAATAGAAATTGCCATCAGTGATGTCAAGGATGCTGATCCGAAAAAAGCAGCCGATTATGATGCAATATTGATAGGGTCACCAACGCATTTTGGGGGACCTGTTAGAGGTATTAATAAGTTTATTGATAAACTTGGCAAACTTGACTTAAAGGCGAAATGGGTTGCTGTTTTCGACACCTATCTGGGAGAAGACTTCGAAAAGTCTGTGAAGAAAATGGAGAAGAGAATAAGCGAAAAGGTTCCCAAATTGAAGCTAGTAACTTCTGGTCTGTCAATAAGGGTTGATGGAATGAAGGGACCAGTCACAGAGGGAGAGTTTCCTAAATGCAAAGATTTCGGAAAGAAAATCGCATCTCAACTTAAGACTTGACCATCTATCTAGGAAGGATAAACGGAATACACCAAGAAACATAAATCACAACAATACCGAGTATAGGTAAAAACGGTCTAAAACGCCCTAACATTGGGCAATGTAAGCATGTCACCCGTAGTTTTCAAAAACTGCCCATATCTCATCAAAGAAAGCAAGCAGGAAGGCACATAATTCAAAATATTCTTCGACAATGGACAAGTATACCTTTCTTCAAGGCCTAGTAGTGAAAAATTAAATACATCGACAAAGTCTTAGTCTATACGATATTCAATTAAGCCAACGAGCTGATTGTAAAATAGGAGTGGTTTCATTTTTGCTATCTGTTGACGAAATAGAAAAACAAGCAGAGGATTTGTATGCAACGGTAATGGACCAGTTGTACAAACAATATGCTGGGTTACCCTTTGATGAAACCTTATTATTTCAAACAGCCATCAAAGGGAAAGAATTAGCTGAAACCGCATTAGAACAATCAATTAAGCCACGTCCATTTTATTTATTAATGCTCGAAAATCTAGCGAATGCAATGGGACTCCCCTTTATCCTTCAACTTTCAAAAGAATATGAAAAAATCTCAACACCGGAAGTTCAAATTGATGGGAAGCCAGTTAACTTGTTGACTTGGGGTAAATTTAGAATTCAAACAACAGACTGGTCAGCACTCAAGGTAGCTTTTGACTCCTTCGTTGAACAAGCCCCAAAACTCATTCCATATGTAAAACAAAGATTCACGGCACATCAAGAGATCTGTGACCGCTACAACGAAAACCCACTGGATATCTATTTAGAAAAAGAGCAAATCCAGTATTCCACACTTACAAGATTAATTACTCAGCTGGCTGAGAGGGCACGAAAACCCTTTCTTCAAGCAGCCGAATATTACTGTCAGAAAATAAAAGGTGAACCATTTAGTCCCCAAGATGATCACGCATTTTTTCACTATAATGTTAATCAGCCTTTAAGCAACCACCTAAGGGGCCTTGATCCATTGGTTCATGTGAAAAAAACTTTGAAGACTCTTGGTTTTAACGTTGAAGGGATAAAAATAGATTCTGAAGACAGACCTCTGAAACGCCCTCATGCTGTGATTGTTGAGGTTCGCATTCCAGAGGATATCCGAGTTATTAACAATCCATATAATCCATTAGGAGCCTTCATTAGTATATTTCATGAATTTGGACATGGCATTCATGCACTTTGTGCTAACCCGAAGGATCCTTTTTGGAAGCGTCACGCGGTTCCCCTTAGTGTGAGTGAAACTTTCTCGTTCCTCATTGATGGATTACTTGAAAACCGATTATTTCTCACTAAAGAACTTGGATTACCCTCCAAAGTCATCAATGATTGTCTTGACCGTAGTAAGGCCTCAGGACTATTCTTCACTGTTTTTCTTGCTGCCAATAGCTTAATGAAGCTATCCTTCTGGAAAGACAGCTTATCCTTTGAACAAGCATCGTCTCGATGGGAAAATCTCACTCGTCGCTTTTACATTGAAATCCCCGGTAATTATTGGCTTCTCTATCCTATAAACGTCGAACATATTCTCTACAATCCCAGCTATTTAATGGCTTCAATGAGAACGACACAGATTCAACATAATCTAATTGAGGAGTTTGGAGAAGCATGGTGGGAGGAGCCTCGTGCCGGAAAATATATTGCAGAACTTGCAGCGACCCGAGCTGATTTTCCTATCTCAAAGTTTCCCCTGGACCCAGAACCTTTCCTTAAACAGATTACTCAACTTAGCTTTATCTAACATATAGTAAGATGTCTTGTCTCCCAACGATTCATCTTAATTGATGACGTACATATTTTGAACCTGGGAAGACAAGGAAACACTTATGCGGAGTTTCATATGGTATATACCTGAGTGAGCTAGTCGGGTTGTGGAGAGCTTGAGCAGCGAATTGTATGTCGCGAAGATTCGCGGATATGTACGTGAGGCACGGAAACGTAGGAATTTACAGGATTATTACACAGCTGGAATACTCTATCAACGAGCCGCCCGACTTGCCCGGAAGGCTCACAAATCGCCACGAGATTATGAATCGAAAGCACTGGCCTGTTTTGAGATGCAGGTCCAACACAGTCTGGGTACAGAAGATCTCTCACAAGCTGCACAAGCCTTGGAAAAACTTGCGAAAATTTATGAGGATTCAGGTGACACCCAGCTTGCAGCTGAGTTGCGGTTTCAGGCTAGTTACCTTCGCCTGCGGGGTATCGAATCCATGATCTCTTAGTCGGTATTTTGGTTTTACTTCCTTTCATAGATGGGAACCGAATAGGCTTCACCTTCAGCAGGAAATAACCGTGTAATTTTTTTCTTTTGAGCTGCAACGGCAATATCGAATTGGGTCGATTGAGCAACATCACCTAATAGGGGTAACACATAATTGGGTTCAATGAGAGCTGCCGTTTCGGCGGCAGCCTGGGGAGTAAACACACCAGACTTCGGTCCTGCAATAGGAATGCAGAGCAGATGCGGACGGCAGTCACCTAAGCCACGAAGATTCTGTGCTTGTCCCAGATGTAACACGTTTGCCTGTTTACTTGTCACATAATACATGGTATTGGTGATGAGTTGGTCTGTCTCATAGCTTTGCTCATAGGCGGTAACCACCACACCTTGACCAGCATCAAAGGATTCCGCATGCTTGATTGCTCGAAGCTGTGTGATATCAATCCCTTGCTCTTGAAGACTAGCAATCACCTGCTCATTACCGAAAATCATGCGGTCAGGGTTAGGTGGGAACTGGGACACATAACCCATGAACACATCTGCCGAGCTACTGACCAGTACATAATCAGGATTCTTGGTTGTAAGGAGTTCCAATTCTTCATACGGACTCCTGCCCGGATTAAGAAGCAGACAGATCGCGAGCTCAAGTTCCACACAGGCTAGCCCATGATAGGTAAAGGTTAGCATTCTAGCCACTTCATAGCTTGTTCAGATTGACTGAAGAACCGCTATGGTATGGAGCGCGGAGTATTAGTTCCCTTCGGTTTAGATAAGACCCTTCGTGCTGGCTTTTTTCAATCGATTGATAACGGTTCGATTGAACCATCCAGTGGCCACAGCACCAGCAAAGTCTAATCGGTCAAAATAAATCCGAAGGTGCTTAACCTTCAAATCTTCGTAGATGAGAACCTCCGCCTGTTTAGAGATCACCTGGCGCCCATCCTTGAGTGTCCCTGTCACGATGAATTCTTCAAAGAAAGTGTCACCGTCTACCATAATCACAACAGGGTCGAACCGAATAGCTGTAAGATGTGAAAACATCCACTCCAACCATCGCTTAGCTCCATCCCATCCTTGAAGAGTTACATCAAGTAATTCAATAACACAGTCTTTTGCAAAGAAGGGAAGGATCTGCTCGTGATTACGAGTTTCAATGGCATCATCGAATTCCTTTGCTACGGTTAGAATCTGTTCCTTTGTTTGCCTCATCATTTGAGATCTCCTAAATTCACTAACTAACAATGCGACTCGATTGTATTTGAATAATTAAGGTCATCTAAAGGGTCTTTCAAGGATTCAATGCGATTACGAGTTCAACGTGTAGCCCAAACATCGGGAAGAGGAATTGTCGTCTAACCTGAAAACCAGTATTACTTAGAATCTGAGAAAGGAAGATTGGTCTACAGTCAATCCATTTCGGGAAATAATGGTGTAACCATTCGTAGAGACGACTAATACGTCCTGGTGAGGGCTTCTTTGATAGGGCAACCACTCCGATTCGTCCACCCTTGCGTAAGACACGCCGACATTGCTTGAGGAGCTGAGGAATCTCAGGAGTATCAAAGAGCTCCAAGGTAAAACTCATGAACACGACATCAAAGGAATCAGAATCAAAAGGAAGGTTTATCGCATCACCGCATAAAAGACGCACTCGTGGCCCAAGGCCCATCCGCTGAATTCTTCTAAGAGCGATGTTGTACATTCCTTCCGAAATATCAATACCCCAGATTTTACCCGAGGAACTTACTAAATTGGCTAGGGCACCAAGCATGTGACCTGTACCATATCCAATTTCTAACACTTGTTCTCCTGGCCTCAATCCTAATGATTGAACACCTGCCAAAGCATATTTCCGTTCAAACTGTCCCCCGATCCAATCATAGACTCGACTATATCGATCATACATGCGTTTTGCAGCCTGTCTGGACCGTCGCACCCGACTTATTTGATCCTGTCGTCTAGTCATTGATGAAACCCAGTTGTCTTACTTTTAGGAATATTCAGGTTTTGGTGATATAAAATGCCACGGCGTTAAAGTCTTGCAGTAGATGGTTTTTCTCGTAGTTACATTTCGAAGCCAGTCTTTCCAGTTCCCCATTTATCGAGAGCGACTTTTAATTCCGGATGATCTTCAGCATAGTCTTTTAGAGAGATTCCCTTAACTGTGGCATCAATAGCTTGACGGAAAGCACGAGCACCTGCCGAAGGCCCACCATGTTCAGCCGGGAAGGCATGAATCCCTCCACCAGTACCAATCATAATTTCGAGTCCTAAATCCTCAACCACCATGGGGACATGACCAGGAGTGATGCCTCCACTGGGCATTGGCATTGTTGGTTTAATGTGATGCAATGGATAGTTCATGGCACGGGCCATCTCGATATAGCGTTGTTTAAGAAGGGGAGCTTTTCCATAAGGTGCAGGAAACACCTCAATATCAATCCCGGCTAGTCGCGGCAATTTCCCAATGACGAGCTGAGTTGAAAGCCCACTAATCGGGGAGTAGCTCAAGGCTCCTGCGATATCCATGTGACCAAGAACGGGAACGTTGATACTCGGGTCATCAGTTACTTGCCGAACCGCACTGTAGCCCACAGCAAGGTAGTTGATCATGAGGGCATTAGCTCCATGTTCAAGGGCCGCTTCAGCATTTTCCATGAGTTTTGGAATTCGATCAGTGATGTTGATCGTGTACAAGGTTTTTTCACCTTTCTCGGAGTTAGCTTTGTCAATAGCCTCCATGTAGAGTGGTAGGCGTTTGGTAATGCGGTTGAAGACCGGATCGGCGATGAGTTCATCATCTTTGATGATATCAGCTCCACCCCGTGCTGCCTCATAGAGTAATTTAGCCCCAACCTTGGGGGGATACCCCGTACAGGGTTTGATCATGTTATTAAGGAGCGGACGTCGTTTCACACCCAGGGTCTTGAATACACCTTTTGTGCCAAACTTGGGCCCTTGAAAGCCTTTTAGCCAGCTTTTTGGAAAGCGGAGATCAAGGACCTTTACTCTTCCACCCATACTGATGTTGCCCACAACGGTTGAGAGGAGCATGGGGATTTGCTGACCAAAGTTCACCCATGGAAACGCGACCTGCACGATATAATGGCGGTGGGTGACATCCTTGGGTTGACTATACTCTGGATAAGGTCCCTCATAGATTCCAATGACCTTGGCTACATGTTTTTTCCGCATTTGCGGTGTTTCGCCAGGTACGAGCACCCAGGTTCCTGTACTCTGTTCCACTGCTGCCATCTCACAAATATCTTTAATCGGTAGACCAATGGGTGCACCAAAATAGTAGGTGGCAATGACATACTTTTCTGGGTCAATTTCATCAGGTAAAGCATTTGGTTGGCTTTCAAACGGAAGGTCATCTTTTGGGGACATGCGGATATAACACCTCGATTAGAGCTTCGGTATCAAAGGGAGTGTAGGCAGTATTTTAGCCTTATTCACATCGAATATCTGGATTAGTAGCGAATACGCTAAGCGTATATTTTTAAAAAGAATCTAGCACTAATGATCAATGTCAGTTAAAGAACGCTGTAACTAATGGAACAAGATGTAATAGACACAATTGTTTTGCAGCAGCAATAAGACAAGTACACAACTAGTTTTCACATGAAAAAGATTTCAGTGTTTTAGCATCAATCTTTAAATAACCGATTCACGAGCCTATTTGATAGGTTTGATTTGCGGCGGGACAACACAAACAGATTAAAATCAAGTTTACCTCATCGTAGAAGTCTCGCTCACAGATCAACGGGAATGATTCAAAATGAAAAAAACACTAATTTTAAATTTAACGATTCTGGCGCTTCTTCTGTGTTCATTGATTCCCTTGAGTTTTGGGGCATCTCTAACTTATGCTACTGATGTTCAAGTGAATAAGGCCCCTCTACAGACTGGTATTATTCTTTTCGATGAATCACATACGCCAGGTGGTACACCTGCTCATACGATTGCTGGTGCGTATTCGACCTTTGCAGCGGATTTGACTGCTCAAGGTTATACTGTGCAAGCAATGAGTACCTGGAATTCAACTACTCTAATGACAGCTAGTGTCCTGGTGACCGTGAACCCCCAAGTTGTCTACTCTGTGGCAGAACGATTGGATATCCACACCTTCCTTGCCCAAGGTGGAGGCTTATTCATCATAGGAGAATCAACTGGTTCTGGGTTTGCCGATGAGCTTGCAGCATGGTACAATGTCACCTTTGCCTCTGACTGGCTTGCTGATTACAATGACCACGGACCTTCCACCATGAATATTAATTGGACCAAGGTTTCGAACTTTGGTCATCACTCCATCACAAGCGGAGTCACTTATCTGCAAACTTATGCTGGTGCAGGGCTTCTCTATTACCCCTTAGGAGCAACTCCATTGATGATCATGGATGTTGACGATTACAGCCGATACTTCATCAGTTCTAACTTAGCTTCAGGTATGGCTGCCATGGTTGCGTTTGATTACCAGTATGGGGCTGGTCGTGTTGTAGTAACTGGTGATTCAGATCAATTCAGTGATAATGACGCTGATACCAACGCAGCTCTTAACTATGATGAAGGGGCAAACGCCCTACTTGCCCGCAACATCATTGAATGGCTTAGCCATGCTGCCATCCCTAACAAATGGGTGGTCTACGATGAAAGTCATGCTCCATTCCATAGCATGGCTGTAATACCCAGCGGTTTTACTGTGGTCTTTGATGAAAGCCATGGTCAAGGCTTCTTAATCGATGCGGACAATGATGGCGTTTACGGTCATACTGATGATGACTCTGGTTACGGTGATTGGGCCAGAATGCTGGAAGCGAACGGATTTACCGTTGCGAACATGAGCACCTGGAATTCAGGACTAGTCAGTTCAGCGGACGTTCTGGTCGTAGGTAACTCCTTTTTCACTCCAGATGACGTTTGGAGCCCATCAGAAATCGATGATGTTCAAAACTTCGTGATAAACGGCGGAGGGCTGCTCTTTCTCGGTGAACAAATCACTCAATTACGACCCGGATTCCGCGATGTCGTCAAAACCTTTGGCGTGGAGTTCTTTGACGGTGCCATCAGCGATTCAGACGATCATTATTCCACCATTGACTACTGGGTAAAATTTGACGGAAATAATCTAGCAACAGACCATCCAGCACTGAACGGTGTAAAAGAAGTTCCACATCTTTGGGGGAACGCTCTGAACAATACACCAGCGGGTGCCACTACACTTCTTGTTACGGATGATGATGGTTCGGCTGGTTGGTATACGACGCCACCAGGAAGCCCAAGTGGACAAAACCTGCCTTGCATGACTGCCTTTGATTACGGTCAAGGTCGCGTCATCGTTGGAGGTGACACACACTATTTCGTTAACAACTCTGTTGTCTTTGCTTTACCCTATGGTAATGCATCAACGTTTAGTATTAGCATCATTCGTTGGCTCAGTGAAGTCGGTTATAACTACGGTCAATACTATAATCTGCGTGAAACTCTTATTGGTGCAGGTTACGGAGTGATTTCTATGTTCGATTTTCCCTCTAGCTTGGGTGGAGGGGTAGTTGCACCTGGACGTCCTGATGCTCTTATCCTTAGTGGTTCCTTCGTCCAATATTCAGCATCAGAACGTGCGACTATACAAAGTTACGTTGAAATCGATGGAGGAAGCCTCTTCCTCATTGGTGACATTCCAGTATTTCTAGGCTTTACTTCAGAAATTGCAGAGGACTTTGGCATTCGATTTGAATACGCCCCGATGGGCTTTCTTATTGATTCTGATGATTACTTTGGAGAGCCTTTTTTCAGTTTAAGCGATGTCATTTACGAGACACCAAATTTTGCAACTCACCCGATAACAGCAGGTTTGAACCAAATCATCATTACTGGGGCTACCGGAATTAATAACCAACCAAGTAGCGCAACCACACTTGTGCAAACCGATGGGGATGCTACTGCGACGTGGGCTAATCTTACCGCGGCGCCTAATTATCCAGTGATGAGTGCCTTAATGCCTAATCGTGGGAGACTCGTCACGATTGGAGCGTCCTGGCAATTCACACGATGGATCCTTACGTCCTCTCTCCATGGCAACAATAAGACAATGATTCTTGACTACTATGATAACAGAGATCTGCTCTTGAATACGATGGCCTGGTTAACCAGCAACCGTGCGCCCCTCGTTACATTGGTGCAACCGGATGGTGGCGAAAACATCAACGGGACTTACACGATTCAGTGGACCCACGACGATTACGACGGACAACCCCTAACCACCGATCTCTTCTACAGCTTTGATAACGGTTCGACGTGGCATCCCATTGTTACAGGGCTAGATAATACAAGTTTTGTCTGGAATACCATTGGATTGCCGAATAGTGACCAGTACCGTATTCGCGTCGTTGTCAACGACGGAGACCTGACATCTGAAGCGATTTCGACTTCCAGTTTCACCGTCTTCAACTTCATTTTTCTTCCCCCGGATTTCCCGTGGTTGTTGATTATCGCTGCGATTATCATCATCGTTGTCATCATCGTCCTCGTGCTAGTCTTGCGA
Organism: Candidatus Hermodarchaeota archaeon; assembly: GCA_016839805.1. Lineage (GTDB taxonomy): Archaea > Asgardarchaeota > Hermodarchaeia > Hermodarchaeales > Hermodarchaeaceae > Hermodarchaeum. The sequence goes on along the minus strand of JAEOTO010000015.1, from coordinate 96,060 downwards.
CGTCGTGGAAGCAGCAAGTAATTCTGAGTGGAGGCACCCCCTCCACCACCCTTCTCTTTTTTATTTCCATAAATTTGTCACTACAAGTCTTCACATGAAAATCGCTTCTAGGTATTTTGCATCAATCTTTAAATAGCTCCATTACAAGCCTATTTGATAGGTTTGATTTGCAGCGGGACTAGTTGGCAGGCTTGGCGTTCAGTATAGGCTAGTCCAAATGTCTCTAACTGCAAGTCACAGGAATGTGAATTCTTTGATTAAGAGAAAATACTTCTTGATCGTTGTTCTGGTAGGTTTAGTGTGTTCATTTTTCTTTTTCAACAATGGCGTACTTGACCTATCTTATACTGCTAATGCCACAGACTTTTCTTCAGCGCCAATCCAAGGAGAACACATTGTCTTCGATGAATCACACCTACCATACTGGGATAACAACATTACCCTTCAGTACAATAATTTCACAACCGATATGGTAGCACAGGGTTATACCGTTGAGGCCATGTCCACCTGGGACCCAGCCACAATAATGGGAGCTGACATCTTCGTTACAGTCACTCCTAGCCTAGCGTACTCGGCCACTGAACTAGGTCTTCTTCATGACTTCGTGGCTCATGGCGGAGGGCTATTCATCATTGGTGACCGATTTGATGTCGGTGCAGATATCGCTAGTTACTTCGATGTCACATTAAGTAATGATCCCCTTGTAGATGAAAATAACTTCATTGCACCCTACGACTACTGGGTAGTCTGGAATCGCTCAGCGAATTTTGGTGACCATCCTATAACAGCGGGAGTAAACCGTGTTGAAACATATTATGGTGATGGGCTGGTTCTGTATCCGATACATGGTGTGCCTATCCTAATCACCGACGCAGATGATCACAGTCGATGGGATATGGGCGGGGGTGTTGCTAGTGGCATTGCAGGAATTGTAGCGTTTGAATATGAATTGGGACTTGGACGTATCGTAGTTTCTGGTGATGGAGATTCATGGACACGTGCTGATACCGACAGTGATGGCACTTTCAATTACTTTGATGGTGACAATGAGATTCTTGCCCGAAACATAATTGATTGGCTCGCCCACCCGAACATTCCCACGAAGACCGTGGTCTTTGATGAGAGCCACACGCCTTTCAATTCAATTGATGAGACTCCTACCCCGATTAACGTTCTCTTCGATGAAACACACGCTGCCTGGAATGGGATTGATGACGACGATGACAACATCTATGGTTACGAAGATGATTTCTCCGGTTTTGGCGATTTTGCTCAAATCCTCGAAGGAGCGGACTATAATGTAGATAAGATGACTGTCTGGAGTTCGGCTACGATAAACGCAAATGACGTTTTAGTCATGGTGAGACCTTCAACGGATTATACCGCTAATGAACTCAACATTATCGAGGGATACGTGATTCAGGGAGGAAGTGTGTTAATCATTGGTGAATCGACAAGCTTCCTTACAAACGCTGTCTATCAACTAGCACGAACCTTTGGTTGTGACTTCTATGATGGCGTAATCAACGACAGCGACAACTACAATACCTACGATTATTGGCCTGTATTTAGTGATGCGAATCTAGCCAACCACCCAATTCTCAATGGCATTGACGAGGTTACTTTCCTTCATGCAACCGCATTCAACGAGACACCGGCAAATGCTATTCCATTGATTCGAACTGATAATGATGCAACTGCCGGATGGTACACTACACCACCAGGGAGTCCGTCCGCACAAAATCTCCCAGTGGCAGTCGCCTTTACGTATGGAAGAGGCCGAGTTGTGGTTACTGCTGATATGTCACATTGGTATAACGACACTAGTAATGGTCTCTTAGCCTTATCCCACAATGGGCTCTTTGGCATTAACGTTGTTCGATGGTTAGGTGAAGCAGGTTTCGCCATTGGTTCATTCTATGATACTGCTCAGATACTACGAGGTGCAGGTTATGGCATCAAAATGATGCGACAGTTTAACCCCGATTTCATGGCCACTGCTGATGCTCTAGTCATTGGTGGTTCATTTACCCAATACTCAGCATCCAACCGCACGAGTATACAAGAATATGTAGAAGTCATGGGAAGAAGCCTCTTCCTCATTGGTGATGCGTTTATGTATCTGGGATTTACCTCAGAAATCGCCGAGGACTTTGGCATTCGATTCGATTACGGAAGTTTTCTTATCGATTCAGATGATTACTTCGGAGATGGCTTTTTCATTACCACCGATGTCATTTACGGAACACCTAATTTCGCAACTCACCCGATAATGGCAGGATTGAATCAAATCATTATAGCTGGGGCTACTGGAATTAACAACCAACCTGGGAGCGCCACCACTCTTGTGCAAACTGATGGGGATGCTACTTCGACCTGGATTAATCTTACTGCAGCACCTGATTATCCAGTGATGAGTGCGTTGACACCCAGTCGTGGAAGACTTGTCACTATTGGAGCTTCCTGGCAATTCACTCGAAGAATCCTAACGTCAGGACTTCATGGTGACAATAAAACAATGATCATTGACTACTATGACAACCGAGCCCTACTCTTGAATACCATGGACTGGTTAACCAGTAACCGCGCTCCCCTTGTTACCCTGGTGCAACCGGATGGTGGCGAAAACATCAACGGGACTTACACGATTCAGTGGACCCACGACGATTTCGACGGGCAACCGCTAACCACTGATCTCTTCTATAGCTTTGATAACGGTTCGACGTGGCATCCAATTGTCACGGGATTAGATAATACTAGTTATACTTGGAATACCGTCGGATTGCCGAATAGTGACCAGTACAGAATTCGCGTGGTTGTTAGTGATGGGGATCTATCCTCGGAAGCGATTTCGACATCCAGTTTTACAGTGTTTAACTTCATTTTTCTTCCCCCTGATTTCCCATGGTTGTTGATTATCGCAGCGGTGGTCATCATCATCGTTGTCATCATCGTCCTCGTACTAGTTTTGCGACGTCGTGGAAGCAGTAAGTAATTCTGAGTGGAGGGAATCCCTCCACCTTCCCTTTTTTTACTATTCCTTCGTGTGCCTTTTTACTCTGCAGATTTTGCACTATGGCTGGTTCTTATTTGAGTAACATAGTAACGCAAGGTACACATTTTCATTAAAAACTTCACGAATAGTTGTGGCTATATTCCTTATTCGTCGTCAACGCCAGGTGAACCCTTAGGTTCACCTCTTCTTCCTTTTTTCTAGTGAGAGTTCCATTTTGTGGAGTCGATGGTGGAGTTTGTAATTCCGGTGTTCCATTAGTTGGGCTAGTTCTGGGAAATCCGTGAATGTGACTCGAACGTAATCATAGTTGGGAAGGCTGAATTTCTGGAGTTCATGAATAAAATCATCAAAGCATGAGATGGCATCTAGTTCAAAGGGAAAACACCCAGGAAAAGAGGGAGAAAAGCGGCAGACACCAATAATTTGACCTTGGGAATTTTTGAGCGTCAATACCAGTGAATCGCGTTCTAACCATCTCCGAATCTGGGCTGCTGGCATTGAATCTGGGTAGCGTTTCTGTAGGATTCTTACTTCGTGGTCTTGAATTATATGGCAGGTATATTTTCCCTGTGGGTGAATTGAGTTGAAGGGTATGATATAATGCCAGGTTGTACCAGTTATTCGGAATTTAAATTTTTCATAAAGGCGTTGGGCTTTGGCATTAAAATCTTGGGTGTACAATCGAATGGTGTTTATTCCACCTTGTTCTTGGAACCATTGAAGCGCAAATTCCATTAACCTACTCCCTAGCCCATGGTTCTGGTAAGCTTGAGCAACACCAATACGACCAAGGTGTCCAAGATCCTCACCGAATCGTGTGACATATAGATAGCCGATGATTTCGTCGTTTTTCGTGGTAAGGGCGAATAAACCATTGGTCTCTAACAGCCTCTGGAAGTGATCTTCTTCAATGGGATCATCAGGAAAAAGTTGTGTATCGAGTGGTTTGAAGGCGGTCCAATCCTGTTTCTTCATTGAGCGAATGTTGAAGGGAGGAGAAGTCACCATTTCACTTCAATTCGCTTGATTTCGTCCATATTTATGATTTAACGCTGCTTGAGCGGCGGCGAGCCGGGCAATAGGTACGCGAAAGGGGGATGCACTGACGTAGTTGAGACCGATGATGTGTGAGAATTCAATGGAGCTGGGTTCGCCGAAGTGTTCACCACAGCCCCCGATTTCAAGTTTAGGATTAGCGGCCCGGCCTTTCTCGATGGTCATTTTCATTAGGGTTCCAACGCCATCGCGGTCAAGAACCTCAAATGGATTATTTGGGAGAATGCCCCAGATGACGTATTGGCGGAGGAATTTGCCTTCAGCATCATCGCGTGATACGCCGTAGGTCATTTGAGTTAAGTCGTTGGTTCCGAATGAGAAGAAATCCGCAAATTGTGCAACAACATCTGCGGTTAAGGCGGCACGGGGCGTTTCAATCATCAACCCAAACTTGTACCTGAGTTTACAATTTTTTTCCGCTAATACGTCTTTAACGACTTTTTCTAGTTTTTCTCGTTCAAGCATGAGTTCATTGACATGACTTACTAAGGGTATCATCACTTCTGGGTAGACTTTCACTCCTTCTTTGGCGACGTTACAGGCAGCTTCGAAGATGGCTCGCACTTGCATTTCGGTCAGACCAGGATAGGATATTCCTGCGCGGCAGCCTCGGAGACCCATCATGGGATTCACTTCCCACATAGTTTCAACCACATCTAAGAGATGTTCTTTTTCCGCGAGCTTCTTCTTTATCCGTTTTAGTGTAGTCTCTGATGGATTACTTTGCAGTTTGAGTTGTAATTGACAGATTTCATCATTGAGTTCATCCTTGGTTGGTAGGAATTCGTGCATCGGTGGGTCGATTAAACGAACAATAACGGGGAATCCATCCATCGCTTTAAAAATCCCCTCAAAATCCTCGCGTTGGAAAGGTAATAATTGGTCGAGGAGCTTCTGGCGTTCACCTTCATTATCAGACATAATCATCTTGACAACGATTGGTCGGCGTTCCTCTTCGAAGAACATATGCTCTGTTCGACATAATCCAATGCCTTCAGCGCCGAAGCTACGAGCTCGACTTGCATCTTTGGGATTATCCGCATTCGTCCATACCCCTAATTTTCGAATATCATCAGCCCAAGAAAGAAGTGTAACCAACTCGCTTTCTTCATCAAAACTGGCATCAATGGTTCCAATTTCCCCCTTGAAGACCGAGCCCGTTGTTCCATCAATGGAGATAGGATCACCTTCACGAATCACAATGTCCCCAACGCGAAATGCTCGGGCATCCATGTCAATGGAAATGGTTTCACATCCAGCAACACAAGCCTTGCCCCAACCACGTGCAACAACGGCAGCGTGAGAGTTACTTACAAGTATAGGAGTATATTGACTCGAAAACACAACGAAATTTTTATCTAAATCATTCGTGGCATTGACCTCAAAATTATAGACTTCCGTTTTTTCAGTTTCATCCACTTTGCTTATCCTGTACATCCGAACATCAGAATCCAAGATTACTTGAAGTTCCTGTTGAATTTGTGGTTCACAAAGGCTGAGAAGATCACGTTCAATTTTATCTGCTCCAAACATAAGATTCCGTTTAATTGCCTCCTTAACCCGTCCTTTGTAATTGACTTTGTCAATTATGTCTGTGAAAAGTGATCGTGTAGAAAAAAGCCGATGTGAGTATAAGCGATTCTCTTCTGCTCCAAATACTCGCTTGGTATATTCAAAGATGGGAGAATATTCAACTGGGAGTTGTATGTTGAAAATGCTGCGGTTATTTGTTATTTGAGGTAGAATTCCAATACGAAGGCAAGCAATAATAACTCCTTGTAGAAGTTCTTCCTTGCCTATGAAGATGTTGACACGGCTGGATTTTTCATTAAATGTTCCATCTCCATCAATTACTCCTGCTAGGAAAGAGTATAATGACTCCTTATCTAATGTTAACATCCAAGGCACTAAATTATTCCAAGTATTCGATAGAATTTGAGCTGGTTCTTGATGGAAGCATATTAGGTCTTGCACTTCTCCCTCAATTTTACGTCCTTCGAGAATTGCATCGCTCTGGCGATTTCGGTGATAAGTGAAAGAATATCCAAAGGTTTCATTAAATTTCGAACGAACCGCTTCTATGAATGGTTGTTTTTCAGGTGTTCTTTTTTGAGTAAAAGTGACACTGCCCTTCGTAGGTTTAAGATTGACATAACCATCTGTAAAAATTGCACCTGCCGTATAAGCTAATGTTGATTCATTCACTAAAGATTCAGTTAGTGCAGGTATATTTTCAATAACACATAAGAAATTTTTATCCTCAAGACAAGCCTCTAGTGTTTTCTTCTGAAATTGACGATTTTGAATCGTGAACATTTTATGATTAGGGGTTAAACGGAGGATGTTCTTTTTAGCACGTCCAGTTTGTGAAACTGAGATAGTACAAACATCGGCTATTCGTTGACCAGCCGCAATCACCTTACGCCAGATCGTTCGGCGAGATTGGTGATCGAATGCAAGAATTTGTAATTGATTACCAGCGGCCAACCAAAGAAATGCCTCCTCTGCTGTCATGAAACCTTGATCTGTTAAGACTTTACTTTCACCCGCAACACAAGTCATTCCTCCTCGTTGAGTGAGTATTCCTTGGGCTTCGATCATTCCATGGACATCATCAGGGTTGGTTTCTGGTCGGACAAGAATGAGTTTTTCTCCGGTTTGTCCACGTTCAGCAGCTGTATCTGCATCAAAAATTGCGATGCCCGTCGCAGCACCAGGTGAAGCATTGAGTCCTTGGGCAATTAAGTGTCCAGAATTTTTCGCTTCTTCAACGGCTTCGGGATCGAAGCGTGGGTGGAGAAATTGATCAATTTGACTGGGATTAACTCGAAGAATCGCCTCATTCTTTTCGATAAGTCCCTCTTGAACCATATCGACCGCAATTTTTACCGCTGCTATAGCTGTTCGCTTGCCAGTGCGCGTTTGGAGCATATACAACTTATCGCGTTCAATAGTGAACTCTAGATCCTGCATATCACGGTAATGCTGTTCAAGGCGGTCGGAGATTTTTATGAATTCGTCCCATATTTTGGGTAGATCCTCTTTGAGGTGGGAGATGGGTTGAGGTGTGCGAATCCCTGCAACGACATCTTCGCCTTGAGCATTTAGGAGATATTCACCCCATACTTCCTTTTCACCACTTGCCGGATTGCGGGTGAAAGTGACGCCAGTTCCACTTCGTTCTCCCATGTTGCCAAAGACCATGGTTTGAATGTTGACTGCAGTTCCCCAATCATGGGGGATTCCTTCAGCATTCCGATAAGAGGTTGCTGGTGCCCCAAACCAGGAATTGAATACGGCAGCGATAGCTTGCCGGATTTGTTCTAGGGGTTCATCAGGGAATTTTTCACCCAGTTCAGTATGATAAAGCGCCTTGAAATCACGCACAAGTTCTTTGAGCATTGCAACGGATAAATCGGTGTCCCGACCACCTTCAGTTTTTGCCTTGTATTCATCGAGAATGGCTTCGAACTTATGACGAGAAATTTCTTTTACAATATTACCAAACATCTGAATTAGACGCCTGTACGCATCCCAGGCGACTCGAATATTCCCTGTGAGTTTAGCAAAGCCGTCTAATACCTTTTGATTAAACCCAATGTTAAGCACTGTATCCATCATGCCCGGCATGGATACTCGAGCTCCAGAGCGGGCTGAGACGAGAAGCGGATTTGCTGGATCTCCAAGGCGTTTTCCTGTTTGTTTTTCAAGAGTTTTTATGGCTGTAAGGACTTGGTCCCACATACCTTCAGGAAACTGTTTATCATTAGCAAAATACGCATTACACGCCTCGGTGGTGATTGTAAATCCTGGTGGAACAGGTAACCCAGCGTTCGTCATTTCTGCTAGGTTCGCTCCTTTGCCACCGAGTAGGTCACGCATGTCCTTGTTACCTTCGCTAAACAAGTACACCCATTTATTTGACATTGAAATTAGCCTCAATCTAAGTAGGAGTATTTCTATTTGTAGCTATAGCTCATCAGCTCTAACTGCTTCCACGACCAGTTAGGCACCTAATAAACGTATTGATTTTTCAGCCAATTTTTTTATTCAAACTACTCAAAATTCAATAACAAGAATAATGGTGTTTTTTCTAGTAGATTTTAGACAAGCATACCAACTTAAAGCCCACCTCTGAAAGTAGTGTTGATTCCCCATCGGTTGGTGAGCCTCTGTGGTGCTTCCATATTCAAAACGGGTCGCATATGGTATGGCCCGGTTCGGGTCTTCCTTTCTTCTAACATTGATCTCATTAACAGCGTTCTATGTATACGGAACTGTTTTTGCACTGGATTGGCGACTTAACGGTATTAGTCTAGGAATTTCATATATTGTAATTGGTTTATCGCACTGGCTAGTTGGATTCTATAGCGACTCAATCCATACTCGATTTGGTCGACGAAAACCTTTCATAATGATAGGAGCGCCATTACTGGCAATTGGTGCAATATTCCTTTTTATTCCCCATTTCTTTTTCCCAATTGGATCACCTGACCCAATGATTCAATACGCCCTTTTCGGATACTATCTACTATTTTTGTGTTTATTCCGATTCGCCTATGGCATTCTTTTAACCCCATATCAAGCCATGATGCCTGAAATTACAGAGGGACCAGAACGAGCTAACGTCTCAAGTATTCAGAATGTATCCAATTGGATTGCAGATGGCTCTGGAGCCTTCATTGGCCTACTAGCATCGACTCCCCTCCTCTTCATTGCAGGAGCACCCACATCTCTAATGCTTACCATTGTTTTTTCAATTGCCCTTATTGAAGTCATCTTCTATATCCCTACTATAGTCTTCGTCAAAGAACGACCAGGTCTTAAACCGCCTGAACGCAATCTCAAACGAGAAATGTCTGTGATTTTGAGGAACCGAACCTACGTCGGTTGGATTCTGGCTGTCGGATTTCTCTCCTTTACGTTTGCGGCTATGACGAATCAGATCGTCGGATTTCTTGAAAATGTCATTGGATATAGTAGTATTGAAGAACTGATTATCATGGGAGTAGCTGCGATTCTTACCATTCTTATATTTCTCTTTATCTGGCCTTTACTTATGAAACGCATAGGGAAACGCAATACTCTCATTGTCGCCATGATCCTCCTCGCAATCCTACTTCCTTTCACACTCATCATCCCCTATTTTCCAATACCAAGCATTGTGAAAATAATGATTTACGGTGTACCATTGTTTTCCTGCATGGCTTGCTATTATATCATGAAATACGTGGTACCAGCTGACATCGCACATAAAGATGAAATCGAAACCGGCGAAGCCCGCGCTGGGATTTACGACGGATTCATGGGCGTTCCACTAAATGTCTTTCAAGCGTTTTCTGCGTTCCTTCTTGGCTACATTGCTTGGCTCTCATTCATGCTAGTTGGCTCAGAAATCCTTTCATATTTCTGGTTTGGCCCCATCTATACTCCAACAGTAATCATCGCAGTGATTATTCTGTTCTTCATTGACCTTGACCCAACCCTTGAGGCTACCAATGAAGAAGAGGAAAAAACAAAGAAAGACTAGGACCCTTCACCTTTTCTACTCTTTCTTGTTAACCTTTGAGTGAAGAGTGAGAAGTATTTGATACGTATTAGTAGCTTGGATTGCAGGTTTTTTTTGTGCTAGAAACATGAATTTTTGGATAGCCTCAAGGTCATCAATATCCAATGCGGATTCTAGGGAATGAAAACTCAGCCACTGGTGATTGTTCTTTTCGAACTCTGCTATATGAGCCTTAAAGCTTTGGTGACCAAAATGGATGTGAAACTGAAAGGGGAGTTTTGTAAAAAGAATATTCGTTCCAGTCCCTCGCCAATCCTGAGCGATAATCGATTTTTCTTTCTTTTGACCATGAAGAATGATTTGATCAAGGATTTCACCCTTAACAAGTGGAAGATCAGCTAAAACGATGATTACCCATTTCCAACCCGCTTTTGATAATGAACTAGCTGCGTCTAATAATTCAGTATTTAGATCCGAAATTCGGGTCTTAATAACATCAAAGCCTTCAAGATTTGAAATCAATTGTATGTTCTCATTATTTGTAACAATAACGACCTTCGTTATTCCCGTAGAGGTCTTAATTGCAGTCAATACATCTTCAAGCATTGCTTCAGTTAATTGCTGACGAGAACGCTCATCAAAAATTTCAGCAAGCCGGTGCTTTGGTGATGGTACAAACCGTATCGGAATAACTGCAACCGTATCATGCTTTGCCATTACGTCCACCTACGACCTCATACATAGTACTCATAGGGATCGTATTCTGCACCGGGTTTTCGTCGATTCATTTGTAAACGAATGTTTCGATACAAGAGGGCAAAAAGGTAACCCCCGACAAAGCCAAAAACATGAGCACCATGGGCAACACCACTGCCAATTGAGATGAAAATTGACATAACTTCGATGATGAAATAGAAGATGATGAGATTCCATGCGCCCATTGTGCGTGTGGCACCATATACTCCGACAGGCCGTCGAGGAAGGAGATAGGCGTATGCAGCCATTATTCCAAAGATGGCACCTGATGCGCCAATGGTGGGGATAAGGGGTCCTAATGGGTCGAGGGGCAGACTAATAGTAAAAACGATGAGAATATGACCAAGTCCACCGATTATTCCAGCGAGGGTGTAGAGGAGGAGGTAGGTTAAGGGGTGCATTTCGCGTTCGACAACGCTTCCAAAGATGTAGAGAAAATACATGTTAATGAGCAGGTGGAAGAAGTCGGCGTGCAAGAAGGTGCTTGTAATGAGGGTATGGAGGTTCTGCCCTGTTACTATTTGGATGGGGTACATGGCAAAGAGGTAAGTGAGTGGGAAATACATGGTTTGCAGAATGAAAATGGTGGTGTTTAACAGAATCAGCGTGTATGTCATAAAGGGTTGTAATGGACGAGTTACACTAGAATAGGCCACCATTATTCTTCTCCAGAGTTAACTGCGTGAATTTCCCGTGCTTCCGCTGATGGTTTGAGCCTATTATGCTTTCTGTTGAATTATGAAAAGAGGAAAAAAGGGGTCTTGTTTGTATAAGGTAGTATTGGTGAATAATCTTGGCACTGCGTGATTTCCTTTACCCACAGATAGAAGCGCAATTAGTTCTAGCCCGGGCACTGGATGTCGATGTGGTTCAGATAAGTCAAGGAACAATATCCAAAGAATACGAGAAGGTCGCAGCCCAAATTACTCTCTCGACTCGTGATGCACAGCGATTGGATATAAAAGAAGGCGATTTTGTCGAGGTGGGTTCGAAAATTGGTTCTGTGGTTGTGGCAGCGAAATTGAAAGAAGAACAACCGGAAAGCATTGTGGTTATGCAACCCAGTCCTTGGGCATACGCGGTCATTGAATCCATGATCCCTAGCCAGGGCACAACGGTCATTATTAAACCCAGTAAGGGACCCCTTACCAAAATCAAGGAATTACCCTAAGATCATCGGGTTTTGGGTCTAGTTTTTTTACTATATTTTTTTGCTGGGTCCTTGTGTTTTACAGGCGCTGTGTTGCTTTTACTTTTAGATATTTTTTTGTTATTAACCTCTTTTTGGACCGCAGTACAGAGCGGATCAATGCGACCTCTTTCAAAGAGTAGTCGAAGCCGCCAATTCTTTCGGATGATTTGTTGTAGTTTTTGAATTCGGTCTTGGGCTAAATGGCGGCTTGCTGTATCTGTAGACCACTTTTCCGTTTTGGTCTGTACCCCAGGTGGATGTTTTACTGGGGGGACCTTAATGATTCGCTCGTAGATATCGTTGGGTGGAATATCACGTCCGATTAAGTGGTCATAGAATCTGTGTGCGCGAGCGCGTTCCCAGTCCCGAGCTTTCTCAAGTTGAGACAATTGATAACTGTCACGTGTCACCTTCAGAACCTGTTCGGGACATGCATTTTCGCATGCCCCACAAAAAACACAGATCTCTTCATTTATTGCGATTTTGTCCTTATCTCCTGTGGCATAGATAGCTTTTGTTGGACAGATATTGAAGCAATTAACACAGCCTGTGGGATCACATTTTTCGAGGTTTTGAATCTCAATAGCTCCAGTTAAGGGGAGAGTGACATCAAGGGCTTCATAAGGGCATTTATCAGCGCAAAGCGTACAATCCACGCACAATCCGTCATCAATGGTCATGGTGCCATCGACTTCTGGATCTTTAATGGTACGGTGTGGTGAACTCTCACATTCAACATGAACAGCATCAGAGGGACAGATCTTTTCGCATAGACCACAATAGTCACAATATTTGGTGTCTACCCTGATGCCAACAGCTGCAGTAAAATCAGGAGGTTTGGGCTTCTCTTCAAGCCAGTAGATAGTGATACATTCCGGGCAAAGTAGTTCGCATAGTCCACACCAGGTACATTTGTCCTCGTCAATTTTTATTGAGCCTTTTGCATCAGGGACACCATCGGCTACACGTTGGGCCGCTTTGGGATTCTTGTATTGAACGAGTTCGGTTTTAGGTGTAACCTTCAGATCAACGGATATTGCATCCCTTGGACAGATTTTCGCGCAAAGCAGACAGGGGGCACATTTGTCCTCGTCAAGTTCATGTTTTCCCTTTAAACGAGAATATTGGGCATCTGCGGGTATATCATCAAATCGAGCTTCTATGGCATTGAAAAGACAGGCTGAATCACATAACCCACAGAAAGTACATTTATCCTCATCAATCAAAATCAAGGGAGCGCCCTCAAGGCGTCCTGCTGCAATTTCCTGAACGGGTCCTAAAGTAATAGCATCCCAGGGACAAGGAAGACAGAGACTGCACCCAACACAACGGGATAAGTCATATTTCAGATTTTTATAAAGAATTGAGGTTTTCCAATTATAGCGGATATTAGTATCGTCAAGAACCTCACTGGTTACTTTGGGGCGTTCACCAACAATGATGCGGTCCCTTTGCGCTTTGGTCATCTAGAGCATCTCTTCAAATAGAGGTTCTTATTCTAGCCTTACAAATTAACACCTTTAATGGTTGTTGCCATCCTAGACTTGGTCTAATAGGAGAGCGAAACCAACTATAAGCCTTCATCTTCTATGCTTACGAGTTTTTGTCGTCACTGTTAATTCGGCACCTAGTGGACCCAACTCAGCAATAAATTTCACAAAGTCAGAGATGAGTTCTTGAAGATGTCCAGCTTCTGACGCTGCGGTGCTTCCAAAGAAAATCCGATCAACACTAATCCCCATCTCACCAAGGAGAGGAAGCAGGTTATCAATACGCGTTTTCGCTTTTGCAACACCAGTCCTGTAATGACAATCAGTGTCATGACACCCCAAAATCGCTACACCATCAGCTCCTTGACTAAAAGCCTCAAGAATCAGCAGTGGATCTAAACGACTACTGCACGGTACTCGAATAGGAATGAGTTGGGGAGGATATCGCAAACGATTCACTCCCGCGCTATCTGCAGCTGTATAAGCACACCAGTTACAGAGGAAGCCAATAATAACGGGTTGGAATGGGTTGTCAGTACAGGCCGCATTTACCGCTGCCATCAATTGTTGACGCGTATATCCTGGGAGGTCTAGAGCACCAGTAGGACAGGCTGCAACACATGCTCCACACCCAGTACATGCTAGTTCATCAATTTCTGGAAGAGAAGAATTTTCAAAGGAGATGGCATTGGCATCACAGGTTTTTTCACACAGCCTACATCCCTCACACAGATTTGCATCCACCAAAAGTGGGGCGATCACTTCAAGTGAAAGCTTACGCCGATGAAGTAAGGCGGAAACCTGAGCTGCAGCTAATCCGGCATGAGCCACTGTATCTGCAATATCCTTTGGACCCTGTGAATTTCCAGCAAGAAAAATGCCAGTGGAATAGGTTCCTGTTGGGTCGAGTTTGGGATGTTTCTCAAGAAAGAAGTTATTTTCATCTAGGGGAATATTAAGTATGGTTGCGAGCTTCGCGTTGGTGGGTGAAGGATCAACTCCCACGCTTAATACTACCATGTCAACTGGTAGCTCAATAGGTTCACAAAGTTCGGTATCCTCTGCACGTATAATGAGCTTCTTTGTTTGAGGATCCTCTTCGACTTCTGCTACACGACCGCGAATGAATGTGATACCATGTTCTCGTGCCGCTCGTTCATATAGTTCTTCGAAACCTTTGCCAAAGGTTCGCATATCGGTATAGAAAATGTATACATCCGTTTCTGGTTGAGCTAAACGCAGTTGCACTGCTTCCTTGACAGCGTAAGTACAACAGATTCGGCTACAATAAGGTCGACCAATTCGAATATCGCGACTCCCGACACATTGCACGAAGGCGACCTTATTCGGTTGCTTACCAGTGGATGGATTAACAACAATCCCATTTGTAGGCCCTGTGGGATTCATTAATCGTTCCAATTCTGGTGCGGTAATAACATCAGTATATCTCTCATACCCATACTCAGCTAATGATTGTGGGTTAAATGGTTGGAATCCTGTTGCAACTACGATGGCACCCACTTTGAATGTATAATCACGATCTATATCTTCGAATCGAATAGATTCCTTTTCGCACACACCGACACACGATTGACAGCCGACACATGCGTCCATATCGATGTATGGAGCAAGCGGAACTGAATTTGGAAAGGGTCGGATAATCGCTCGGCGAGATCCCAAGCCATAATTATACTCGTTGGGTTCTTCTATCGGACAAATTTCAAGACATTTATTACAGCCGTTACAGGTTTCTAAATCGACATAACGAGGTTCTTGGTGGATCTGGACATCATACGCACCAGGAGTTCCCTGGACATCTGTGATTTCACTAAGGGTTAATGTTTTGATTTTGGGATGGGTGTTAACCTGAGTCATTATGGGTCCTAGAATGCATAAACTGCAATCCAAACTTGGGAACAACTTGTCCCATTTAGCCATGTGACCTCCCAAGAAACCCGTTTTTTCAACAAGAATTACTTCATAGCCGGCATTGGCAAGTTGTAATGAGGTGATAATACCAGCAACTCCTCCACCAATCACTAGGACTCGTTTTGTTATAGGAATATCAATTGAATGGAGAGGTAGACTATGCTCAGCCATTTTCATAGCGGCATCAATCATCAAACGAGCCTTCGTGGTCGCTGCTTCCGGGTCACCATAATGGACCCAACTACACTGTTCACGAATGTTAGCAATAGCAAGGTGCCCTCGATTCAATCCAGCCTCTTCTACGGTTTGACTCATTAATTCTCCATGAAGATGAGGAGAACAGGCCGCTACAACCACATGGTCAACTTTATTGTCTCGAATTGTATCACGAATCGAATTGAGTCCCTGTTCAACACAAAAGTGTGCATCATCCACCACAATGAGATTAGGTCGCGTCTTGTAATACTGTTTCAGTTGATCAATATCAATAACACTTTCAATATTGCTTCCACAATGACAAATGAATAGGGCCCCTTGAGGTGTAGATTGCTTCCGGGGTTTCCTACGCGAAGTTTTTTGTTTGGCCTTTTTTCGCTTTGTGGACTTTGACACGGATGTCACCATATGACTATGCCATGTTTCGATGCAACATGAGACGCTATAACACTTCTTACCTTACCATCTTCTGATTTAATTATTGAGGCAAACACTACAACAAATCATATAGTCGTTACCGAACAGATAAAGGTACACACAGGTTCAAGATTACTTAAGAACTGTGTCGTGATCGAATGGTTGACAAAAAGCTCAATCCAATGCAATTGTATAAACTCCTTCCCCAAACCAATTGCAAACAATGTGGAATGACCTGTATGGCTTTTGCGACACGTCTAGCTCTTCGCGAGGTCGAACTCAAGGATTGTCCACCTCTTCATGAGAACCCACAATATGCTACCCAGCTTGCCACCATCAATGAATTAATAACACCCTTACTGGCTGCTGAAGAAACGGGAGTTAAACTTGATGATACCATGTGTACCGGTTGTGGGAACTGTGTCGTCGTATGTCCTGTAGATGCCTCTGCGGAACCTGACACAGCTAGTGGTAAAGCTGCTCGGTCGACAGACACGGTTTTTCGTGTTGAAAATGGCACTGCAAAAATTATTAATCTCGAAAAATGCCGACGGTTTCCTCCAGATCGGATGAATTGTCGAGTCTGTGAACAAGGTTGTTATGTGAAAGCGATTGAAATCTGGTAATGGATGCACATTCCTGTAGGTCGGGGAATTTATGCAAGATACGGTTTGTTGCGGATGCTCTGTTGTCTGTGATGATGTAGCTGCAAAAGTAACAAAAACTGGCATTCAGTCACTCGGATTATGTGCTCTTGGTCATGCTTATTATTCGTCAATACGAAGTCAAACGCGGCTAAAGAAAGCTCAGATGAAAGCCAAATCAACAAGTGCTAAAACTATTCCATTCAAAAAAGCCTATGAAGAAGCAAGTTCCATTCTCTCCTCGAGTCAACGTCCCTTGCTAATTGGTTGGTCCAATAGTCCAATCGAAGTTTCACATTTAGGTTTGAAACTTGCCAAGTCTTTGAAGGGAGTCTATGATAGCACCGCAAGCTTTGAGTATGGTCAACTTCGTCAACATAAGTTAGTGGGTGGTGAAACAGGAACAGTTAACCTCGAGGATATCCGGAACCTTGCAGATTTCATCGTCTATTGGGGCGTCAACCCAGCCGAGAGCCACCACCGCCATGCCAGCCGTTATACTGTCTTCCCAACAGGAGAAAAAATACCAGAGGGTCGGGAAAGTCGAACCGTTGCCGTATTAGATATTCGACAGACTGAATCCATGCGACTGGCCAACCACCAACTCATTCTCGAATTCAAGAATGGTGATGAACAGTTTTTAACTACGCTCCTAACTGAAATCAAGGGCACAACTGGAACCCCACCTGTCAAAGTTGGAGGAATACCCGCCATCGAGTTTCTCAGTTTTGCTAAACAAATTCAAGAAGCGAACTACATCGCAATCTTTTATGGAAATGGGTTACTCCATTCACCTCATGCTTCGAAAACATTACCATTACTTTCGAAGGTCGCTCGAGTATTAAACAAGAAGAGCCGACCATGCGTTACTCTTCCTATGGTCGCATATTGTAATAGTATAGGCGTTGTGACAGCAAGCCAAACTGATACAAAAATACCCTATTCAGTGGATTTCAACCGTCAACCCCCTAGACCCTACAAATCAGTCTTTAAAGGACTCATCGCTAACGAGTTCGATGCTGCACTAATCGTGGGTTGGGACCCACTCAGTATGTTACCTGCGCCAATCGCAAGGGCGCTTGAGAAAATTCCACTCATCACCCTTTCAACCCATCCCAGTCTTACAACACGTGAATCTACAGTTGTGATTCCTACAGCTGTAACAGGCGTAGAAACGACTGGTGTAGTTTACCGAATGGATGGATCCGCTGTTCCCGTTCAACCTATAACTAAGCCACCAGCTAACATTCCTACTGAAGTACAAGTGTTAGAACAGCTGGCATCATGGTTAGCCGTTTTGTAGGATGGTGGGAAAGGCGAAGGTTTTAAGCAATAGCTAAATGTACCTACGCGCAGTTGGTGATTGAATGAAAATCGCAGTAGCTGGAAAAGGTGGTGTCGGCAAGACTCTTGTTTCAGGAACCCTAGCTCGTCTATTAGGCCGAGAGGGTATCCGAGTACTTGCTGTAGATGCTGATCCCACACCAACATTGGCTGCAACGTTAGGTATTCCTTCTGATGTTGCTGACAAGATTATCCCACTAACTGAAAACGATGAATTAGTGAAAGAACGAACAGGTATGGATCCCAAAGTTTATGGTCAGATGTTCAAACTCAATCCGCACGTAGCCGATTTAGCAGATAAATTTGGAATAGCTGGACCAGATAATGTTACCCTCCTTGTCGCTGGAACCGTTACCATTGGAGGATCCGGATGTATGTGTCCTGCAGGTGCTCTTCTGAAGGCGCTAATTCGGTACTTAATTGTTGGAATGGATGAAGCCTTTGTGATGGATCTTGAAGCAGGAATTGAAAACCTTGGTCGAGGCACATCAAAGGGAATGGATGCATTACTTGTTGTAGTTGAGCCAAGTCAGACATCCATCAATACCGTGGGACGAATCATGAAACTCGCCCATGATATCGGTGTCGATACAGTCTTTGCAATAGCGAATAAGGTAATGGACGAAACCGACAAAGAAGTTATCGAAACAACTCTAAATGAGTTGAATATCCCTCTACTCACTGTAATACCCTTTGATAAGGCCATCCGCCAAGCCAATATCGAAGGTATTGCCCCATTAGATTTTGCGGCTGATTCCCCAGCTATCAACGCCATCCAGGGTCTTATTCCAGAACTGCGTAGGCACTTAAGTTTATAATTCACTATTTATTCATTTAGACTAAAATACCAGAAGATCGACTACAAGAAAATCGGGGAACAGTTAGTGCTAATCCCATGGTTCAACCTTGCTATGCTGTTCATCAGTGGTGCACTCTTTGCAGGATTCTACATCCCCAGTCTTATGCCTGCAAAATTAGCAGAAAAACGTGGACCAAACGCCTGGAAACTCTGTGAACGGTTCAGAACAATTGGCACAATTTTCATGGTCATTCAACTTTTCACCATGTTTCTTTGGCTATGGTTTCCAGTTCCCCAACTCGCCTGGCTAATATTCTTCAATCCATGGATTGGATACGCCATTGCCTTCATCATCTTTTTCAGCACCCTGCCTATTGTGTACAAGGGTCTAAAAGAATCTGGGGATGAAGCGAAGACACCATCAACAAAAACAAAAATGTTTGGCGGTATCTACAACTACATCCGACATCCCCAAACACTTGGTGAAATGAGCTGGTACTTTGTCTTAGTCTTCGTAGTTAATTCTCTCTTCCTGTTAGTCTACACATTTATCTTCATTCTTATTTATCTTCCAATCATGATTTATGTCGAGGAAAAGGATTTGATTCGACGATTTGGTGATGAATACTGTGAATATCAACAACGGACTGGAGCCCTTTTCCCTAAATTAAAGAAAAGGAACGATTCCAATTGAACAGTCAAAATTTATGTTGCGTTTGTTGGGGTATTTATTATAGGCACTCAGTATTATATTAGAATAAATACTAATAATTATAGCAATTAATTAACATTTAAATTTAACTTTTTATATATAGTTCCCTAAAGAATAATCATCGATCAAAAATTCAACTAAGAAAAGAGTCGATAATGTGATTGGTAATTGGTTGAATTTTGTTAGCATGTATGTGTTCGTCGTGATTTTTTCAGTTACAAGTATATTAAGCACATTACCCATAACGTTGTCAGAGAGATGGGGAGAAAAGGCTTGGCGAAGATGCTTTTGGCTCCGACAAATCTGCTTCATTGCCATCTTCATTGTAATCATCAATGCTATTCTTTGGCTTTGGTTCCCGATTCCCTCATTCATCTGGCCTATTAGTTTAAATCCATTTATTCCAATGGCTTTGGGGATTGGAATCGCTACCCCCTTTTCTATTATCATGTTCAAGGCAATGAAAGATGGTGGAAAGGAACATGGTGCAGCACATGAAGAAACGACAATGCATGAAGGAATCTATAACCACATTCGACATCCAGGAGCTTTGGGGGAAATGCCCTTGTATATTGCTCTAGGATTTTTCTTGAATTCCTGGTTTCTAGTATTATGGATGACATTATTCGTCCTGATCTATACGCCTCTCGCGATTTATTTTGAAGAGAAAGATTTGGTGAAAAGATTTGGTCAAGACTACATTGACTATCGAAAACTTATACCTGCACTAATCCCCAAACTTAGAAGGAATCGGACTAAAATTACAAAAGCTGACTCGTGATGACATTAATTCCTTGGGCAAATTTCATTATCCTAAATATTGCAGCGATATTTTGTTGGTACTTTTACATCCTTAGCGTTCAACCAGCTTCTCGTTCTGAAAAATATGGTGAGAAAGCCTGGCAAGATTCTAAACGGTTCCGAGCCACATCGGGAATCCTCATGGGAGTTATGACGATAAATTTTATCCTGTGGATATGGTTCCCGATTCAAGAACTAGCCTGGTTCGTTAACCCTTGTCATCTCGTAAGCATCCTCATTGGCGTAATTCTTGCTATCATATTCACACCTATTTGGATCAAAGGTATCAAAGATGCTGGTCCGGAAACCATGATACCCTCCGAAACTACACAAATGTATGGCGGTATCTACAACTACATTCGACACCCCCAAGCCGTAGGCGAGATGCCCTGGTTTGTTATCATTCCTCTCTTCATTAACTCCCTTTTCCTAGTTATTTGGGCCATCATCATGATTATCATCGTTAGTCCTATTATCATCCATTATGAGGAAGAGGATCTCATCAAACGCTTTGGGGATGAGTATCGCGAGTACCAAAAACGGACCGGAGCTATCTTTCCAAAACTTCGTAAACCAAAAGACTAACGAAAACCTATATCACGCAAAGCTTTTCTCAACTAACAGGGCTAATTGATGCGTTGGTGAATTTATTGAAAGCAATTACCAATGCAACGATTCTTTGTCCTGTGAAGGGACATATTGAGAAAGGCACTTTGCTTTTCGATCGTGGTAAAATTGTTGATGTAGGGAAATCAATACCAATCCCAAGTAAGACGAAAACCATTGATGTTGAGGGACAGTATGTTGTGCCTGGATTTATTGAGGCACATGCCCATCATGGACTCTTTGATGGAAGTATTGGTCCCATGGGCATGGATGGCAATGAGATGACAACACCAGTCACACCTGAAATGCGAGGGATGGATGGCTTCTATCCTTTTGAACCATCTATCAAAGAAATTCTCAAAGGTGGTGTTACCACCGTGAATACCGGTCCTGGGTCAGGTAACGTGATATCGGGCGAATGTTTTGTTATTAAACCACTACCTGAGGGTGTCGTCGACGAGATGATTGTCTTGTCACCTTCTGGTCTCAAAATTGCTCTGGGGGAAAATCCAAAGCGTGTCCATGGACATGAAAATAAACGTATGCCGATGACCCGAATGGGCGTTGCAGCATTAATCCGAAAAACACTCACCGATGGTCAAAATTATCTTGATGAATGGAAAGCCTTTGGAGCTAAAGTAAAAGAGTCCAAGAAGAAAAAAGAAGTAGCACCCAAACCTCCTAAACGTGATCTCGGCCTTGAAACCATCGCTAAGATACTGAAACGTGAAATACCTCTGCATGCCCATGCCCACCGAGCTGATGATATTGCTACGATTATTCGAATCGCTAAGGAATTCAATCTCCACCTCGTTTTGATCCACTGCACAGAAGGCCACAAAATTGCGAAAGTCATCGCAAAGAGTGACATTCCTGCTGTAATCGGTCCGACGATTTTTTGGGTCTCTAAACCGGAAACCCGCGAACGTGGGTTCAAGACCGCAGTGATCCTCAATAAGGCTGGAGTCAAAGTTGCGCTGCAAACGGATTCGTTGACACCCATGCATTATTTTCCGCTCTTGCCCATGTATGCCATCAAACACGGTATGAGTCGAGAAGACGCCCTAAAATGTGTCACAATTAATCCTGCTCAGATTCTAAATCTACAGGATCGTATTGGTTCCTTTGAACCCGGAAAAGATGCTGATATCGTTGTGTGGACCAGTCATCCATTTGAATTCTATAGTGAAGTCTCCGAAGTCTACATAAATGGACGAAAAATCCCAATTGAATAGAAGATTAATCCCACTACGATTAGTCCATCACGGGACTGTGCCAATGGAAATTGAATGGCTTTTCATCCGAAATGAAATGGTTTTTAGTTAAGAAATGAGACACATAGTTAGTGCGTTGATTTAATGGAAACTTCGCAATTTGAAGATATTATCCCCTTTATCCTGAATACTGGGGTATTATTGGTAGGTTCGTGGCTCCTTACCAGTGGATTGAATTTTTGGGGACCTGTGGAAACTGCAGCAAGACTTTCCTTATTCTATGTGCAGTTAACGGGTGGGATTCTTGTTGTTGAAAGCGTTTTGTTAGGACTCGCATGGTGTTACGTTTTTTATCAGAAGACATTGAAGCGCGATGAAAGTGGTGGGTACCTCTGTCCACGGTGCCAGAGCTTTTGTCACCCTGATGCCTTACGTTGTTGGTTCTGTTACCGTGATCTTAGTTTGCCCCTAGAGAGCAACCTTCTTCGCGGTAAACAGCGATTTATAGCATCGAATGAGATCAACACTTGTTGTGTCTGCGGGGATTCGGGCAACTATTATAGGAATGGTCGATGGTTCTGCTTCCAACATCGAGGGTTAGGTCGTTAATGATACAGACTAGTCGATGACCGCAAATGGAAAATTACTGTTACAGTTTCCACTAATCCGATTTACGTGGTTTATGATGATTTGTTATTTTGTGAGTTAGGGAACCTTTTCAATGACCTTCGCAAATTCTTCTTTCGAATAGGCTTTCAACGTGGTTGTTTTCACGTTACCAGCTGAACCTAAACCTACGAGGAATCGCATTGCTACTTCATCATTGGGAGCTTCAGCAATCCCGATGTAGTCGTATTCTCCGAAAGTCACATAGAAGGCTAAGAGTTTGCCACCTAGCCGTTCAAGATATTTGATTCCTGATTCAATGCGCTTTGGCGCATCCTTGATATTTTTTACACCTTGAGCGGTTAATTTCATGAGGGTAATATAGATTGGCATATACCATCACCTCACTTCCAAAATCACTTGAAGGTTTTACTTAAACCTTTATTTTTCTTGTACATTGTAAAACAACTGCTATCCTCACGAATGTATAACATTTTTTCTCGATGATTGCTGGTGACACTTTGTTTTTGTATGATTAATGACAAAATGAAATTGTCCATTTTAAACGCTTTATGCAAGGTTAACAATTATGCCTCAAACAATCAAAACCACGTTCATATCTATCATGTTGCTAATATTGACAACATCTACGCCCCTAGGAATAATGCAAACTCGAATAGACGCTCAATCACCCTTAGGTTTCACATTCATCGCCTATGGAGATACTCGTGGAGGGGGTGATTCTGCAGTCGCACCGATACATTCGGAAATTGTAACAGCGTATATGCAGCAAAATCCTGATCTCATTATTCATACGGGAGACATGGTGAACCGAGGTGGTATCTGGAACCAGTGGCTCAGTTTCAATGCCTCGATTCAACCTCTCTGGGATGCTGGAATATCCCTTTTCGGTGTTGTAGGCAACCACGAAAAATACACAGACCAATGGGATGTGTTCGATGAGAATTTTACCCAATACCAACGGTTCTTCAACTTCTCCAATGTTATCGACACCCCAGGAGAAACAGAGCTCCATTACTCCTTTGACTTTGGAGGCGTCCATTTTATCATCCTAAATACTGAAGACTACTTTGATTATGGTACCGAAACCTACAACTGCTCACAACCCCAAATGGATTGGCTCATCAATGATTTAGCACATACCCAGCCTTCAGACTTTATCGTAGCCTCATATCATCGACCGGCATGGTCAGTTAACCAAAATCGAGTAGATCGATGGTCCCAGGCAGAAACCATTTGCCATGAATTTCACCAGCTCTTCGTTCAATATGACATAGACCTCGTTTTTCATGGACATGACCACTATTATTATCGGTGTGTCCGAGATGACATCTATTATGTTGTCAGCGGGGGTGGTGGAGCCTCACTCTATACTCCAGATCCAACCGCCCCACATTGGCAAGAAGGCGACGTCGCGAATCGCACCTATCACTACTGTAAAATCGACGTCAACCCAACCCAAGTTACCGTTACAGTAATGCAACCTGATAATACAGCAATCGATTTCTTCGCTATAAATAGATCTTCAGCGATTAGCCCCATTCCAATCGAATTACAACTCATAATCGTTGTGAGCTTGTGTGGTTGCATTCTTTTAATTGGTGTAATAATTTACCTCGTAAAACGCAGACAGTGGTGAGACATGAATATAATTCTCTATTCATTTTCACCATCGAATTACTGTGAGTGCTAAGTGGATTGTGGATGTTAAGTTGACGGTCAGTAAGCCCTGAACATATACACCGTTAATGCAAAACCTTGCAGAAGCATCAAAACTTAAAGGCGAAACTGCTACTATTTCACCAATATTTCCCTCCTACTATGCGCGCAAATGGAAGGAACGAACCACATTGACAGAACAAAAACGGGCCCGAATACGAGCCGATCGACTTGACACCGGTTTCGGAAGTTTCCGCAACGTCGAAGTCAGTATTGGCAGAGTTATCGATGAAGACTGGGACGAACCCATGGGACCAACTCCCATGCCAGAAGTCACCACGCTTCGCGATTGGGACCACAAACTCCTGAAGCGTTACCAACCCTCATACATGCCAGCTTGTCAGCTGTGCTGTCTTTGTACCTTCGGTAAATGTGACCTGACGGGTGGAAAACGCGGAGCTTGTGGTCTGGACATTAAGGGACAGTCCGCACGAATTGTGTTGGCTGCCGCGAACATCGGGTGTGCGGCACACTTGGCGCATGCTCGACATCTTGTTGATCATTTGATTCATGAATTTGGTCCACGAACACCTTTAACGCAAGGCGAGGGTGTAGATATTGAAGCTCCTGTTTCACGGTTAGTAACTGGAATTCGCCCTCGTTCTTTAGAAGATGCGTCATCGATTATCGATTATTGTGAAACTCAACTTACACATACTTTGTCAGCAGTCCATACGGGTCAAGAGGGCAGTTGGTTAGACTTTGAATCAAAGGTACTTCATGCTGGAATGATTGACCAAGTGGGGATGGAAATCGCGGATCTGGTTCAAATCTCCACAATGGGCTTTCCCCAATCAGATCCAGAGGCACCATTAGTTGAAGCTGGCATCGCCTCCATGGATCAGTCAAAAGCTACGATCCTATGTATCGGACACAATGTTGTTCCCGCTGCAGCGATAACTGATTATTCAATGGAGCACGGACTCCAAGATAAGGTCGATGTCAGTGGAATTTGCTGCACAGCCTGGGATATAACCAGACATGACTCCAAAGCCAAGATTGTCGGTCCTATCTCTTGGCAACTACGTTTTGTGCGAAGTGGCTTAGCTGACGTTTTGGTTGTTGATGAACAATGTATTCGGACAGATATTCCATTGCATGCAGCAAAAGTCAAAACACCAGTTATTGCTACTTGTGATAAATCTTGTATGGGCTTACCAGATCGTACAAATGATGATGTGGATGCGATTGTTGCTGATTTAGTCTCCTTTAAAGTGCCTGGAGTCTTCATTGGCGACCATAGTAAAGTGGGTGAAGTAGTCGTAAAGACTGCTCTGGCTGTGAAACCAAAACGTAAGAAGAAATCCTCATTGCCAAGCAAGAACAAAATTAAAGAACTCGCCCAAACCTGCCGACAATGTTCAGAATGCCGAAGGGCTTGTCCCAATGATCAACCAGTCATGGAAGCAGTACTAGCAGCATCTGAAGGAAACTTTGGTCCACTTGTAGATGTTTATGATGAATGCATTGGATGTGCGCGATGTGAATCAGCTTGTCCCAACGAATATGAGCTTCATAGCTGGATGGTTACTGCAGCAAAAGATCGTTGGATGAACGAGTCCTTTAAGGTTCGGACAGGGCGTGGTGCCATCAAAGATACAGAGATACGGGCCGTGGGGCAACCTGTTGTTTTCGGAGAAATCCCAGGCGTAATTGCACATGTTGGATGTGCTAATTATCCTGACGGAGGACGAGCAATTCATGACATGGCTGAAGAATTCGCAAAACGCCGCTTCATCATTGTACTCTCTGGTTGCGCAGCTATGACTGTTGGTACTGTTAAAGACGAAGAAGGAAAAAGTATCTACGAACGACGTACGGGCGCTTTTGATGCAGGTGGTGTCGTTAACGTGGGCTCCTGTGTTTCGAATCCCCACATTGCGGGTGCTGCCATCAAAATTGCAAGCATCTTCGCGAAACGTAACCTTCGTGGAAACTATGAAGAAATCGCTGACTACATCCTCAACCGAGTTGGTGCAGTTGGTATATCTTGGGGCGCTATGTCACAAAAAGCAGCTTCAATTGCTTCTGGCTTTTGGCGCCTTGGAGTTCCAGTAATCGTTGGTCCACATGGAACGAAATATCGCCGAATGTTACTTGGACGTGCAGACAAAGCAGAGGACTGGAAGGTGTACGATGCACGAACTGGCAACCAAGTCCAAATTGCGCCAGCTCCTGAACACCTCTTCTATGCAGTAGAAACTATGGAAGAGTGCATGGTAATGACCGCAAAGCTTTGCTTCCGACCCAACGACACTAGCAGAGGTCGGTCCATAAAGCTCAGCCACTACATCGATCTTCATGAACGGTACTATGGTTACTTCCCTGACGACGTACATAGCTTCATTCGCCGAGAATCGGATATCCCCATCACCCTTAAAGATAAAATCCACGTTCACATGAAAGAACACAAATGGCAAGAGAAGCCCATTCCAGATCCAACAATTCTACAGCGTATGGTCTATGGTGGAGGTGATGGGTAAATGATGCGTGCTGAACCCTGGCAGACTGCTGAAGTCTGTGGTCCAAAGAAAGCCCAATCACTCGAAAAACCCGTCGTGGTCAAGGCACTTCTCAAGAAAGCAAAACATCCTCTTCTTGTTGTGGGTGCCAACAGCCTAACAGAGCAAACTCGGAAAAAGTCGATGATTGACTACTTCATCGAATTTTCCGAGAATTGGAACATCCCCATTGTCGCAACCGCTCAAACCATTAAAGCCTTCAAGGAAAAAGGATTCAAAAACGTATACTCCCACAACGCTATGGAAATCACATATCTACTGACTGACCCTGAATGGATGGTGGCACCGAAGAAGGGCCCGCATGACCTTGTCATGACCTTTGGTTTCCCCTATTATATGGAGTGGCTAATGCTCTCCGCCCTAGTCAACTTCTCCACTGAAATGAAAACTGTCAGTTTAGGTCGGTATTTCCAACCCCATGCGTCGTGGTCCTTCCCGAATTTAAAGAAACAAAAATGGAATGATGCACTAAAAGAAATCCTCACTAAAAATGGAGGTAAGAAATAGAATGTCATTCGAAGATCTCCCAATGGAAGTAGGTGTAATCTATGAGGGTGAACGCATTCGCAAGGGCGATATGCAAGTCGAACTCGGCGGACCAAAAATCGAAAAGAAATTCGAACTCGTTCTCGCCAAGAAAGCTGCAGAAGTCGAAGATGGTAAAATTACTGTCGTTGGTCCTGATCTCAAAGATTTGGACGAAGGAGGTTACCATCCGCTTGGAATCTTGATAGAAGTTGCAGGTAAAGAAGTCGAAGAAGACCTGGAGGGCGTCCTCGAACGCCACGTCCACGAATATACCAACTTCATGGAAGGGGTTATGCACCTAAACCAAAGATACGACATTTGGATTCGCATTAGCAAGAAATCATTCCAAAAAGGACTCAATTCCTTTAAGGTATTTGGTCAAGTTTACGAACGCCTTTACAAGAGTGAACTACCTATTATCGAGAAAATCCAAATCACCTTCTTTACTGATCCTGATAAAATCGCTGAACAATTCGATGCTGCAATAAAACGGTATGATGAACGTGACGCTCGCGCTCGTGGTCTAAAAGACGAAGAGGTTGATGTCTTTTATGGTTGCACACTCTGCCAAAGTTTTGCCCCAACCCATTGTTGTACCATTACTGCACAGCGCTATGCAAATTGTGGTGCGATTTCGTGGTTCGATGGTCGTGCGGCTGCACGTGTTGATCCGAAGGGACCTTTATTTTCCATAGAGAAAGGTGATGTCATTGATGAGTTCAAAGGCGAATACAAGGGGGTTAATCAAGCCTACAAGGAAAAAACCTTGGGTGCGGTTACTGAGGTATGTTTGTATAGTGCTTTTGATAAACCACATACTAGTTGTGGTTGTTTCGAAGCAATTGCTTTTATCATCCCAGAAGTTGATGGTCTTGGTTTAGTTCACCGTGATTACAAGGGTCCTTCTGTAAATGGCTTGCCATTTTCAACGATGGCTGATTCGACAGCTGGTGGTCGCCAGATTCCTGGTTTTCATGGGGTTTCGATAGAATATATGCGATCACCCAAATTCCTTCAAGTTGATGGAGGGTGGGAAAGAGTTGTCTGGTTGCCCAAAGCTATCAAAGACAGAATCTATGACTTCATGCCTGATAATCTGAGAGATATCATTCCTACAGAAAACGATGTTTCTGATATCGATGAATTAAAACGATACCTACAAGACCATAATCACCCAGTCGTTGAGCGCTGGACTGAAACTGGTGCAGCGGCTCGCCTTGAGGAAGAAGAACGCGTTGAAGAAGCAGCTCCAACGACACAAGCTAGTCAACCTTTCATGATGCCAGGTCAAATGATGACCACTGTGCCTGCGGCTGGTGGTAGTCCAGGATTCCAGATTATCTTCAAGAATGCAAAAATCTACGCTGAAAAGGTCATAATAAAACGCCTGGATGAAAAGGCGAAGAAGTAGGCGAGGCGATGAATCATGTCGCCAAAAAAGAAGAAAGAGAAAAACGAGCTCGTGCTGTCCGGAGATGATCCCGCACTAGGTATTCTAGGTCCCCTGGAAGCCATATTTGGCAAGTTCCAAGAATTGGAACTGGAAGAGATAACCATTGATGTCGATGAACTCGAAGTTACTGTTCCCCCAGGAGGTGTTGGGGGTATAGCTGGACCAGCTCACCAATTCCTCGCGCAAAACGCTTTTGCCATGCAACAATTTGCCCAGCAAATGCTCGCAGCCTTGGGATACAATGTACAAATGTCCACTGGGCAATCATCTGTGTCCATCCCAGGGATTCCGACAGCTGTTCGCCCTGATAAGTTACTTAAAGCCCGTTTCAAGGCACCACTAACAGAGTATTCCGGTCAAATCCGTGAAATCACTCTTGGTGCTACAAAAGCCGAAGGCGGATCGCGAAGTAAAACGATCACAGTGGGTGGCCATAAGACTCCTGCCTGGAATCTCTTTCAGTCTTCACCAAAGCATCTACCTGTTGTCGCTGCTGACGTCTTTGACATGCGGATTAAACTCGCCAAAGCTGTTCGTGTCCATTACGATGATGTCATGGATGATCCTGTCGACTGGGCACGACTCGTCATCGACAAATTCGATGCAGACTTCATCACTTATCACATGATTAGCACCGATCCCCTCCTCGAGGATACAAGCGTAAAAGAGGCAATGAAAGGTTTTGAAAAGGTATTACAGGCAGTAAAGGTACCAATCATCGTCGGGGGTTCCGGCGATCCAACGAAGGATGCCGAAATACTCGCTAAGGCTGCTGAAGTCGCTGAAGGCGAACGTGTCCTGCTTGCGTCAGCTACCGTCGATATGTGGGAACCTGTGGCCAAAGCAGCTAAGGCCCATAATCAACTTGTACTCTCTTGGACTAGCATTGATATCAACCAGCAAAAGGAACTCAATCGTCGACTCCTCGATTACATCACCCCGGATCAAATTATCATCGATCCGACAACGGCAGCTCTGGGCTATGGTGCGGAGTATAGTTTCACCATCATGGAACGCATGCGATTAGCGGGATTATTAGGGGATTCAGAACTTCAATTTCCGTTAAGTAGTGGCACAACAAATGCCTGGGCAGCCCGGGAAGCCTGGATGAAACGACCTGAATTGGGACCCCGAGAGCTTCGAGGACCTATTTGGGAGAGTACAACAGCACTGATGTTCCTCTTAGCAGGTGTGGATGTTTTCATGATGATGCACCCTGCTGCTATCAAAACTGTTCATGACCTTATTACCTGGTTAAGTACGCGCATTGACCGTAAACGCGAAGATTTCGTTGACTGGACTAAATTATCCATTCCCACAAATTAGACCAACTCAAAGTTACTGAAATTGTGTGTCTCCTAAGCGTATCACATGGAGATTAGATTTCAGAATCTACTAAATTCTTAATATTAACTAGTTAGATTTCCGTTTCTTCACATATCAGTATGCATTGGTTCCCGCCATTACCCCCTAATAGTTTCATACATCAGGAACGGTAGCAGCCCGCCCGCCGAACCATTGCCCTTCTAAAATGAGAGTCTTCATTGCCATAAGCGCTGAATAAATAGCCATAGAAAGCCCTGCAGGTTCACCCCCCAATGATAATAATATCATACACGTTATTCATCTCGCATCACAACCTTTAGGTTGCCCATCAGGTTTATGTGAATTTCTCTAACCCAATACACAGAGGAATTGAGAAACATGGTGCAACTCGGATGATATATTCCCCATAGACTTGTCAAGTCAACCCTCATGAGATACACATTATACTCAGCCCAGAGACTCATGGAAAAATACACAATTCGCCCATTATCCTCAACCATTAGTGGATCAATATTTGGTGCATAAAACCCGATATATTCGGGGCGGGTAATCACCGTATGGGGTTGACTCCAAGGTCCCCAGGGCATTTGGGCCATCCGAATAACGATCTTCTTTGCAACCTCGTCGAGATTCATCATCATGTACCTCTCAAGATATGAATTCCACATCACCGATACTTCACCGGTTGGTGCTTCGATAACAGGTTGTGCATCAGCATGATTTGAAGACCAGATAGGTAAATCGCTGGAGTCCAACCCTGCACAGTATTGGTAGCCACTTTGATTCAAAATCTGGTTTTCTAAGACCCGCGCTAGGTAACAGTCGTGATATCGACCACTGCCGGTTGTGAGAAAGTAGAGGTATCCTCCTGTGGAAGGTGCTGTGGCATCCCCTTTGATATAGCCCCATTCAATGAAGTGGGAAGAGCCAGGCCAGGACATATTTGTTGCTTCAATGAAGGTGTGGCCATCAAAGGAGTAAGCAATGCTGGCATTATTACAAGTCCAATCGCCTGCATCACCCCACTGAATAACAGACATGTAAAAGATATACAGACAACTATCATGGCTGTAAGCTGCAGTGGGGATCACCGTCTTTTCCACCTCGTCAATTTTCTGGCTATGAATTAATTCTTTCGCCAGATGTGTGGCCGTATCTGTAATCCATCCTGTTAACAGAATTCCATCAGAGGGATCTGAGTCATCCGTGTAAGCCATAGTATTTGATCGCCAGTCCCATTTGTCAGGACCAAAAGTATCGCCAAAAATGAAGTGAAGTCGGGTTTGATACTCAATCATTAGACCTAAATCAGCACCATAGACATTCACAACAGTTGTGTCATTAAGAGCCCCTTCACCGGTGAGTTGACAAACCATTTCATGTTGAAGTGGCGTAGAGCGTTTGAACCAATTCCAAAAAATAATAACACCTATCCCAGAGATAATTATGATGCTAATTAGGATGAGAGCAAGCCAGCGTCGGCGCAATTGTTATTACCTCCAATTATTGACGAGTACTATCGGATACTTAATGTCTTTTTGTTGTAATTTCGCCATTTATTTGTCAAGTATTATTAATTTTTTATTTATAATTTTAGTTTGAAAGTTTAAGTATCTGGGTTTTTCGAAGGAGAGTGCTATACTTCGAAAATTGACTAAATTAAACGTTGATACCAATAGATAATTTTTTAAGGAAAAGATTGTGACTTCGCGTCGAGGTCAACAATAATGGCCGAAGAAAAAACTCCCGGATGGATGCGTGGTCTCGAGATACTCTTTGCCCTCATCGGGATAATTCTCGCAGGAGCCACATTCATCCTAGCTGATCAATACCTACAATACCTTCTCTTTACCGGAGCCATTGCACTCTTCGGATTTCTCTGGCTTATCCGTGCCATTGGTCACAAAGACGCACCCGGCTGGCTACGAGGACTTGCTGTAATCTTCAGCATTACCTTGATAGCATTAGCCGCCATGACACCATTCTTCTATCTCACCTATAATGGCTGGCTGCTTGCCGGTGCCCTCATCTTAGAAGGATTCAGTTGGATTCTCTGGATGCTTGCCGGTGGCCCTCGAGGCGCCTTCAAATGGTTGGGGGTTCTCCTTGGGTTAGTTCAACTCATTATCGCAGCCCTTGTCTTCGCTCTTCCCGTTTACACGATGTGGTTCATTGCAGGTGCAACGATTCTCAGTGGTTTAACGTTGTTGTTCAAAGGCATTGTAGGTCATTAAATAGTGACGTTCTTGTAGAAAACGTCACTCCATCCTTCTTTTTTCATTCTTTCACAAGTTGAGACCATTTTGTAGCTAGCTCATCTCGACGAGGTTTGTAGACTTGATTGAAAAAGCCACTTTGCGACAATAATGTTGACTTGTCAAAGCCTTGTACATATTCAATGGCATCACTCCATGCTTGATCAAATGTTCCAGCAAATCGGGTTGCGATTTGTCTTTCGAATTCTTCTTCGGTTTGGACTTTTCCACCCATCATAAAAAACATGGGACCTTCATCAGTGGATGCTTTGAAGGCCATTTCACTCCCTAAATGAAAGGCTTCTGGCGTATCAGCGACAGGTGTTTCTTTCACCTCACTTCGTGAGCGTTTGTACGGTTTGGCTCCTTTGAAGCCACGTTTTGCCGCTGCATAGAAAATCGCCCGATTTAGCCCCCAACTTTTTGCAGTGGACATTTCTAAGCCGAGGATATGTGCCCGTGCAGCTTGGAGAACCGCCATGACTTGAAATCGACCGACAGCCACTAAATCACCATTCCAGTATTAGTGCAGGAAGATGCCCTTAGCTTTACTGTTCTCAAGTATTTTTGTTTTAGAAAGACAAATAACCCAATTAACAACACAAGGCAATAAAAAACGTCTGAGATGGATTCTAATGACAAAATATCGAGTTCTGTTTCATTTGGATGAAGGCAGTAACTTTCGCCTAAAACTAGCGCTAAGCAACATTGAGAATCTACTCACAGATCTTGGAGAGGGAGAGGTCTCTGTAGAACTTGTTGTGAATGGTGCAGGTGTGAAACTCTTTGTGACTGAGACCTGCCCAGTCCCTAATAGAATCAAGAAGCTGGTGAACTGTGGAGTTGTGTTTGCGATTTGTGAGAATTCGCTAGCCGCTAATAATCTAGGACGAGATTTCTTGTTGGATACAGTTGAGTTCGTGACCTCAGGTGTCGGTGAACTGGTAAAAAAACAGGCAGAGGGATGGGTTTACATAAAACCCTAAGTCCCTTATTGAACCATTTTAGAAGAAACATCGATTACTTCTTGAGAGTGAGATCTTTTCCACAGCATTCGAAGGTGCAAGGGGCCTCGCAGCCACAGGTGCCTTCCGGCGTCTCACATTCGGTACATTCAGTCACTACTTGCAGTTCAAGCCCACAGTCTTCACAAGTGAAGATTTGTCCCTTTTTCATTTCATGACAATGAATACTCATAATATCTGTCACCAAAGATGATGATAGATAGAAGTCACTTGACTTGCCTAAATAAATCTTTATACATTACTAGAAGCAATCTTCTCCGTGTTTACGTGTACCCTGCTAATTTTTATCTCATAAAGACGATTTACGACTGATTGGATGGCACCAGATGTAAATTGAATGCATCTTTTGAGGGGCAAAAAGTGAATCAGCAACTGTTTAGAACCAGAAGAACCATTCAACAGAGGAATTACCTCCTTGTATTAATACTAACGGGGCCCCTGGTTATCCCATTCATACAAGTATTTCACTTCAATTCAGTTTTAACCTATCCATTCTCTCATGATACCCCTACAAAAATTGAATCTGTTACCAAACAATTGCCAAATCAAACGAACTATTCTTACCAACCTACCCAACTTTCACGAATCCCTATTAAAAACCAAAATACTAGCTACATAACAGGACACTCATTAGAATTCCAAGAAAAAAACACAACAATTCCTATTCTACCTGGTCCAAACATCGATCATCAACCGTTTCGGATCCTTGGTGATGATGATTTTATCACACAAGGGTGGCCCGGATCCGGCACCTTTCAAGATCCTTATCGCATTGAAAATCTTAACATTAATGCTTCGGGCACCCTTA
The DNA here is from genome assembly GCA_016839805.1 of Candidatus Hermodarchaeota archaeon. Classification (GTDB taxonomy): domain Archaea; phylum Asgardarchaeota; class Hermodarchaeia; order Hermodarchaeales; family Hermodarchaeaceae; genus Hermodarchaeum. The sequence continues at coordinate 62,096 of JAEOTO010000015.1, read as the reverse complement.
GCGATTGTATCGAGATCCGCAATACTCAGGCACACTTTATTATCGCGAATTGTAATCTCTTTGAAGCCCCCTATATGTTTGGAATTCATCTCTTCAACACCGTCAATGCCACTCTGAGAAATAATACCTGTTGGTCCGATAATACAGGAATTCTAATGTGTGGCTGCTCTTGGACGACCATACAAAACAACACATTCATAGACAACAATTACGATATTCAATTTTACGATAGCTGTCAAAATAACTTGATGCGATTCAACACGTTTCAAGGGTATTATCATGGAGTCTACATTTATTCATCCCATAACAACACAATCGCCAACAATACTTTTCTCTCCACTAATTATCCAATCAGCCTTTCATTATCACACTACAACAAATTGAGTAATAACACAATCAATGAGGGTCATTGTGGAATATCGCTTTGGCACTCAAACAACAATACTATTACCTATAACAACTGCCAAAGCCGTGAAGCAATCGAATTAGAACATGCAGCTTCGAATCTCATTCAACACAATACCCTTTTTTCAAACTGGCGTTGTATCGATCTCTATTCCAGTTCACTCCATAACAAGATAATTAATAACACAGGAAAGGCTGATTTCAGATTCATAACAGCCCCCATTGAACATGTTGTTTTAGTAAATAATTCATTGATTGACTGTGGAATTGAGTTCTCCTATCTCCTTCCAAACATTAATCAGTCAAATTTTCAAGGGAACACAATTAATGGGCAACCGATCATTTTTTGCGTCAATCAAACTAACGCTGCTATTCCAGCAAATGCTGCACAGATTTTTCTGTTCAATTGTAGTAATATACAAATAGAGAATCGATATATGAGTGCCTTTACAACAAGTGTTCTGATTTGTTTTTCAACGAACATCAGGGTACAGCAAAGCCTCTTTTACCTACATCATCGGTACTCTTGTGGTACTCGATTGGAATTTTCTGATTCCTGTACAATAACTTGTAATAGATATAGGCAACATGACCCTCGGGATGGCGAAGGCTTAACTCTGATAAGCTCTAGGCACTGTCAAATCATTCAGAATCAATTTGATAATTGCGATTATGGTATTAGTATCACTCAGTGCGCATATATTGAGATTTCAGAAAATCGATTTACTCATAATTGGATAGGAATACGGGCAACGAGTTTTGAGACCATCACAATAAGCGATAATCTTTGCGAGTTTAATCGGGTGGGGATATATTGTAACAATGGACGAGCATACTCCATTCTCAACAACATCTGTTCAAATAATGAAAACAATGGAATAGAAATGTATGGCAACGAAGATGGTTTCATGTATAACAATACATGCGAATTTAATGAAGTAGGGATTTCTCTTTTATGGGAACGAAGCTGTATTATTACTGATAATGTTTGCATAGGAAATTCTGACTCTGGAATTTGGGGAGCTGAACTATCGTGGTTGAATATCTCTTCTAATGTGTGTTCGAATAATTCTGTAGGTATTTACTTGGAATATATGGAAGATAATAATGAATGTGCAGTGTCACATAATCTACTCATTGATAATGGACACGGGATTTCCCTTGTTCAGGTCCATTATATAGATATCAATTACAATAATTGTAGTCAAAATTTAAGTTCCGGTATCAATCTCCAAGAAGGAAGCTTAAACTTCATTTCAGATAACTTCTGTGTCAATAATTTTGGACGGGGAATACAAGTTCAAAACGAAAATTCTGCCAGGATTTTTTTCAATATCTTGGCTGATAACGAGTATGGACTATTTCTATACAATAGTAGTACTAACAACCAAATTGTAAATAATATCTTCATAGAAAACCGAATAACAAATTGTTGGGATGAAGGGGAGGCAAATGTATTTCAAAGAAATTATTGGTCGGATTATGTTGGATGGGATTTGAATGGAGATGGATATGGGGATATACCGTTTATTATTCCGGGAAGCGCAGCAAGCCAAGATCCATTTCCTCAAGGATTAAATTTTAATGTCTCATTCCTCTTAGTGCTAGCATTCACTGCGATTTTTCTCCCCATTACTATCATGGCCATTTTAGGTTGGCGATTATTAATATCTAACAAAAATAGTACGGGTTAATGAAAGTCGAAGTACACCAACATGGCAATGAGTAACACGATGAGGTATACTATACGGAACAGGTTCCAACCCTTCAGCTGATTTCGCAAAACATAACAGCTCCTAATGAGGGATAAATCATAGCCAGTTAGCTGAAGTAATTGTAATAGTTTTCGACAAAAAAGTTAGATAACAGCTTCTTTTTCAACGGTGGTCAGCCACTGACCCTTATCGTTGAAGAGCTTAGCTCCCTTACGGAGTAAACCTTGGAATGGTTTCTGATTGCCGCAGCGCCGGCAAACGTGCATGATTCCTTCAATGGGCCCTTCCGGGTCATTGTTGAGTCTAGCGTATAGAGGTACATAATCGTGACCTCTTATTGTACATTTGATTAGCCTCAACGTTTTTTCACTCCTAGGATGAGCCTCATCAGTCATCAGTTACTGATATGAAGACCGCTTCGAGTGAAGAGCTACTTGCTTAGGGGTTAAGGGTTGTTGCTCCTTAACAATCTATATCTTGACTTTTGCCTTCTTATCACTATCCTTTGAGGCGTGAAAAGTAGCTATTTTGATGCGTATAATTCATCAACGGCTTTGATTGCGGCTTCAGTTTCTTTAGACACGGCTTCCACTAAGAGGGGGTTCTGTTCTCCGGTTTGTTCTGTCTCATCGGTCTGTTCACCTTTCTGGTGGGAATGGAGGTTGCCATCACATGCTAAGATTGAACCAGCATGGATTCCACGGGTTTGTGCAAAGACAAAAAGTAATGAGGATTCCATTTCCACACATTGGACGCGTGCCCGTGTCCACCGCCCTAAGATATCTCCCTCACGATGATCATAGTAGATATCAGTTGACCAAACAAGGCCTGCATGAATGCGAGTTGTAGGAAGAAGCTCTTGAATCGCTTTGAGGAGGGCTAAATATAATTCTGGAGTTGCGACTGCCGGGTATTCCATAGGGGCATAATTGGAGCTAGTGAGTTCATCACGAACTGCACCTGTCGCCACAACGACATCTCCAGTTTTTAGTTTGGGATTGACACCGCCACAGGTTCCAATCCGAATAAATACTTCAGCACCTAGTTTATGGAGTTCTTCGATGACAATGTGGGTAGAGGGCGTACCCATCCCCGAGGTAGCTACTGTAACCTCAACACCTTCGGGAGTAAAAGCGCGATACGATACGAGACCGCGATAGTTTCCAATTTCAGCAGGATCTTTCATCTTATTTGCAATTTTAGGGACGCGGTCGGGATTTCCTGCAATAAACACGATTTTCGCGACGTCACCTTCACCGAGTCGTATATGTGGTTGAATGCGTTTCTTCAAAAGCTCATCACCAGCCTGATTCTGCCAATTGTGTTCCTCATTATTCCTTGCTCATTCATAAATTCTAGCTAAAAAAATTGTATGGCAACTACTTCACCCTGTGCCGTTTCAATACCTTCTGAGTAAAGCGAACATGTCACTGTAATCTTTCGTCCTTTACGTTCCTTGACTTTGGCACGTAATATGACTGGTTTGTCCACAGAAGTTGGTTTGAGGTATTTCACAAACAATGAACCTGTAACATAACCCTTTGGTGGATCTGACCCAGACTCTTTCTCTGCCTCTTTATTTGCTGCAGCGTTAGCGGTGTTTGTACTGTGGCAATCAATTAAGCTGGCGATAATTCCCCCACAGAGGGTTCCTGGAAAGGCTAAATGATATGGTTGGGGATGCCACGTGGCAACAGTTTCATCCCCCTCCCAGTAGCTCTTTAATTGCAACCCATTTTTATTGTTTCTTCCACAACCCCAACACATCGAGTCAAGTTCAGACCACTGGTCTTGAATTGCTTTTTTCGTCATATAAATCAAACCTGCATGTGAGTCTAGCTTTGACAATGCGGACAGATATAACTCGTGGTACTCCCGATCCGTACCTCTTCCACGACTGTTTGACATGTAGGGCAGGATTTTCCTGTCCTGTAGGCTATTTGTGGCCATCCTGGTTTTTTTCCCCACTGACCTCGTTGCCCCCATACATCTTGCTCTCCGGGACCAGGACCCCAACGAATGCCCTCCTGAAGAACGTGCTGGATAGCTTCATGGAGGCGTTCAATATCAACTAGATTGAGTGTATTGGCTTTACGATTAGGGTGAAGGCGAGCATACCAGAGAATATCTTGGACGTAAACATTACCTATACCTGCAATGAACTTTTGGTCCAGCAAGTAACTTTTGATGCGCCCCTTTTTGTTTTGAAGTATCGAAGCGAGAACCTCTGATGTAAATGCATCACTAAGTGGTTCAATACCAAGTGTACCTAATTGTGCGTGTTTTGCTTCATTTCCGGGTTTAATGAGGTGAACATGTCCAAACCACCAAAAATGCACCCAGAGTTGATCACCGTTTTCGAAGAAGAAGATGATTCTTTCTCGTTTTGGATCTGGTGTCTCAACGGACCAATGAAGTCGAAGTTCACCCCCCATCCCCAAATTGAATGCAATCATCCATTTATTATCTAAATAACTAATCACCCATTTCCCTCGTTGACGAAACCCCTGAAAACAACGTCCTTTAACACGCTTTTGAAATGTGGATTTAGAATAGTTCAAGACTTTGGGCTGGTTCACCTTGGAATCGAAAATTATCTTTTCAACTAATGCTTTGTTCATGCTTTCTGCTAGCAGAAGGATATCAGGAAGTTCAGGCACATTAATCCCTTCAATGGAATTTTGTTAACCATTTACAATAAGATTTAGAAAAATTTACAGATTATAGAAAATGGCGGGGGGCGGAGACTAGAAGAATCGTCAACAGCTGGGTGGCATGTGACAATCCCGCCAATGCGACCATACTTCCAATAGCTTCTCGTTATCTCCGCCCATCTAAGAGAAGCAGCCCCAATATGGAGTGAAACTCTATAAGGACTCCTATACCGGCATCCAGAAATATTCGATGAAATACTCAAAATTTCTGAAGAAATGACTTGATAGCATTGTTGAATTGCTCGGGTTGTTCCATCATCACCATATGACCTGCACTTTCGATGACCACCAAGTCAGCATTGGGTATCTGGTTCGCGAGGAATTGAGACCACTTCAAGGGTGTGAGTTGGTCTTCATCCCCTACAATGACTAGGGTTGGTATGTGTATTTGGTTGAGTCGCTGTCGAACGTCAAAGTTGTTACAGGCATTAAAATCATCGTAGGCCACCTTAGGATTACAGTGAAAACATTCTTGCTTTGCAAATTCGACGAGCTTGGGGTCCGCAGTTGATCCAAATCCGAGCTGACCAATGGTAAGTTCAATGCCCTCATGATAATGCGTTCGGATATCTTCCAAAATCGCTGGAAACACACCCATTTTTGCTCCTGTTCCAACTAATATGAGTCCCTCTAAAAGTTCAGCATAATCAAGGGCAAACTGAAGTCCGATTGCTCCACCGATGGAGTGTCCCAGAAAAATGATTTTATCGAAATCTAATTTTTGAATGAGTTGGGCAACAATGCTTGTTAAACGCTTTACTGAAACGTCACCATCCAATTGCTCGGATTGACCATGCCCAGGCAAATCTAATAAAATGAGTCGTTCCTGCTTCGCTATGCTCTGTTGGTATTGCCACTGTCGGTGGCTTTGCATCGAACTATGGATTAGGACTAAGGGTAATCCTTGACCCTGAATCTGATAAAACAGTTGTTTTCCGTCAATAAGGTGAAATGGCATCTGTAGTCGATGGTGGTCGTATGATGTTATATTTAATCCCATCTTTCGCTATGAGTTCAATCATATTCATTTGCCTTTAGATATCTAAATTATCAATTCATCATTATTTGCAATATGGTTTTGAATTTGTCTTTAACCCCCTGCACCCTCATATTGGTGGCGTCCTCGATACCAGACTAGACGCGATAGGCCATAAACGATGACAAGCCAAAATACCCCAAGTACAGCGAGTGGTATTAGAAGTTCAGGGAGGTAGTAGCCTTGAAAGATTATTGCGGGAACAAAGTAGAGGTATTGGAAGGGAAGGATACTCAGAACGAGTTGAATAGTGTGTGGATAGAAGCTGAGTGGAATTAGTCCACCGCCTATGATGGCCATTAACAGGCTGAACAGATGCCGTAACCACCATTGGTGACTCACCCAGAAGGCGGCCAAGGCCATCGTAAATATGAGTAGAAAGGCCATTAGATAACCGAGATAGAAGAAGGGGATGAATAAGAGGATGTTGAGTAGGGATGGCATTGGGAGTGGTATGAAGATCAATGTGATACTATAGGTAATAGCGCCGAAGAAGAGGTAGAGAAGAGTGCGGGGGAGTTCTCCGAAGAATTTGAATCCTGCATAGTCAATGGGTTTTGCCAGATAAGAGATGAGTGGACCTCGGACGATGTCCTTTTCCACTTCACCACTCAATCGATAAACTGGGATAACGTGATACATGATAATAGCAATGAAGAGATAACTAATCAGTTGGGGGAATGTAAACCCACCAATTACAGTGACACCATTGAGAATCAGGGCTTGAAAGTAAACGATAGAATAGACAAAGAATAGGGCGATTAATTGGGCGGGGAAGTACGCAAAGGTAGTTAGAAATTCTATGGTATACTGGCGCATATTTCGAAATGAGATTTCAGATACTGCCAAATAACTACGAAGTCGAGATCGTTGTGCCATTTTCTCAGCCTCCAACAGGTTGGTACCGTTTTACCCCCTTTGCCCAGAGAGATCTGAATACGACGCTCCATACTAAAACGAGAACACCTGCAATCACAAAATAGACCAATATTAACCCTAGAGGTAATTGACCTAACATAATCATAGTTGGGATAGTGGAGATGAAAATCACTGGTAAGATGAAAGTGAGGAAATACTGAACACCAAGTGGCATGATGTCTATTGGCATTCGGGCAAAATTCATTTCCACGGCATCAGAGACCTCGAGTAAACCCTGATTTCGTCCTATCCAAAAGGCCAAACAGCATAGACAGCCCCAAAGGATGTACAAGGCTGCTTGTCCAATAAGGAGGGCGAAAATCCCTAATACCAAATTGATTGGAATTATTACTAATCCGAAGGTAATCGTAGAGAGGAAAAGCATAGCTCCCCCTATAGCCACTTGGAGCAGTCCACCTGCCCAAAAATTCTGAGCGAATATTTGGTAGATAGAGCTTACAGGTCGAATCCGGAATTCTTCTAATCCAATCTCTGTGATATACCAGTGTACTTCCCAGAGCCCCATATATGCAAATGAACCAAACCCCCATGCAATTTCTGTTACACCAATCAGGAAGGTTAGTTCCGCTCGACCCCATACTACCCATCCAACACCTGTGAGTACTGGGATTTGGTATGTGATAACATTCCAGAAGAACACATACAATACGATGCTTATTATCGAGGTGGCGAAAGCTCCCCAAAGCTGGATTTTGTCTTCTGCAGTACGAAGAAGGGAAAGCCGTAGATAGCTAGGGAGTAGTTTTAGTTGACGAAGTATATCTTGGGTTCGCATTCAAGTTACCTCCGCCAGTTGATTGAGGGTGCGTTCTTCGTCGCCAAATATTTCGCGAATTATGTCTTCGAGATTTGGTTCAGTAACTTCGATATCATCAACTATCAGCATGTCCATCAGCTTCTTCATGATATCACTGACATGGACTTGATCTTGATTGATTCGAAGATTAACTTGACCATTTTCTGCTTGGATATTTATTACCCCGGGAGTCCCCTCGAGTTGGTTTTGCCAGTTAGCAACGTTTGGTTTTTTATAGATGATTCGAATTTTGCGTTCGTTGCTCCATTGGTGTTTGAGTCGGCGTTTAGGTCCGTCAAATTTGATGTGACCTTTAGAGATTAGAATGATGCGATCACTAAGTTCTTCAACGTCGCGCATGCTGTGACTACAAAGGAGAACAGTAACTTTTTCTTCTCGGTTCATGCGGCGAATGAAATCCCGAATTCGTTTTTTCGCTACAACATCTAGACCAACCGTTGGTTCATCAAGAAAGATCACTTTGGGCTGATGTAATAATGCTGCAATGACTTCACATCGCATTCGTTCGCCTAAGGAAAGACGTCGTGGAGCTGTCGGAAGATGTTCTTTGATTTCAAGGATTTCAGTGAATTCTTTGAGTCGTTCTTCGAAGATGGATTTCGGGATGTTATACATTTTCTGATATAACTTCAGGCTTTCATGAACCGGAACATGTGTCCATAAGAGGCTACGTTGCCCGAATACGACTCCATATTGCATGGCACAGTCGATTCTGTTGTGATAGGGGTCTGAATTGAAGAGACGTACTTGACCCGAAGTGGGGTGTAAGATGCCACTGAGTAGTTTGACGGTGGTGGATTTCCCAGCCCCATTTGGCCCTAGCAGGGCTACACATTCACCTGGATGAATTTTGAAGCTCACACCGTCTAAGGCTCGGATCTTTTGCTTCTCGCGCTTAAGGAATCCGACAAAGCGGCGAAGAGTGCCTTTTCTCGGGCGTCGGAGGGGTTTTGTATAGATTCTGACAACGTTGGTGAGTTCTGCTATAGGCTCTTGGGTAAGGGGCATGGTTACGCCTCCTATGTTTTGGTTCGAGGTAGGCACCTTTAGTATAAAAGGTTTTCTAAAAGAATTAGTATTTAATTAATATAAATTGGACTAACCCAATCGCATTCAGACACGATTATCTGTCCAGTCTTTCCATCTCATTTTCCATCCAAAAGATGATTTTGAAAAAGATTCGCCAATCTCACTGTCCACATGGCGAAAAGGCCTATTTATCCTGAAGATTCATCCTCACCGGATACGCCTCAAGACCGAGTTCAACTTTCTAAATTAAAAATGTTTCCTCTCAAAGACTAGACTCGTCGCTGGCATACACCAATAGTTTGAGTTGCATGAAGTGTAAATCCTAAACGGTCGTAGATGCGAAGGGCGGTATGATTATCGGATTCAACCATGAGGGTAACGTGTTGATAGTTCTTGAAGAGATCATCAATTACACCACATAAGACACTTGTACCGAAGCCATGTCCCTCGAATTTTGGCTTAGTAACTAGATTACCGATTACAGAAACCCCTGGCTTTTTTTGATAGACACCAATTGTGCCACAGATGGACACTAATTTTTCACTCACTCGAATGCCATGAAATGACCCTATTTCCAGTTGTGTGGGATTCCAGGCACCGGCATTCGTTGTAAGGTAGAAATCATTGACTTCCTCAAGATTTCTTAGTGTTAGCCGTTCGGTTGGATGGGTTTCAGGCTTCCGATACTGGTTTTCAGTAAGGTCCATTAGGAGAAATTTTCCAATCGTTAGGAATTGGTAATGTTCTTCGACTAGTACCCGGTGATCTTGTGGAACGATGGCAAAAATCGAGGAATATGGGAGGAGGGAGACTAGCAGTTTAACAGCTTTGAGGTCTCCTCGGGTGAAGAAACTATACATACCCCGTCCTCCTTTGAAAACGATTAGACAACCAACCAGGCGATTCTTGTCATGCGCAGTGAACCACTCGCACTGATTCCTTGCTATTGTCAAATCATAAAGAGGTAGACCATTAAATGGAAGGTCTTTGCGAAGGAAATCTTCAACTTCTTTTGTAGATTTCGATAGTGGTTGAACTTTCAATGGCATAATCTATCTCATCGCACAATAACTGAGCTAGTATCTCTTATGGATGAATTATTATTCTTGACATTTAGGAGAGTTGAAATTCGCCATTCTGCGCAAGCACGACTACACTGACATCAGAAGTAGCTTCGACCCTCTTTTTGAATGCGTCAGGCGTCTGTCCGAATTTTCCCTCCCAGTGATGATGAGGAATCACCACTTTCGGATTAATCGCAATCGCTGCTTCTGCACCGTCCTCAACCTCCATTGTGTATTTACCACCTATAGGTAACAATGCAACATCAATGGGACCGAGTTGTTTCATTTCTTCGATGAAATCCGTGTCTCCTGCATGGTAGATAGTTTTGCCCTCCAGTGTAATGATGTAACCTACTCCTAATCCTTTGGGATGGAACGGATTACCTGGGGAACGAAACCGTTTGAAATTATAGGCTTCCACGGCCTTGACAGTTACGTCACTAACAGTTGTTTTTTCTCCAGGTTTCAATGAAGTCACCGCGCCACCAATTTTCGATGAACAATTAGCAGGAGCAATAACAACTGTGTCCTCTTTTCGAGCCTTCTTAATGATTTTAGGATCGCAATGATCTCCATGAATGTGGCTAACGAGGATAATGTCTGCATTTTCAGCGGGTTCAGCTTCCTCTGCGAGATCAACATAGATAACGCTCGATTCGGATCGAATCTGGAAACTGGCATGATCTAACCATTTGATTTTAACAGTCAATTAAACCACTCAAATTGTAAGGGGAAGTGGGGCTATTAAAATCCTAAGTAATTTCATTCGTTTCTCTTAGTTCCGCAAGATCCTTTTCCACTTCACTAAGGGCCTCTTTCAAGCGATCCCGAACTTGGATGAGAAGAGTCTTACGTTCTTCATTATCCAAATGTTCTAGAAAAATTCGTGGCATGCGCGGAAAGGGTTGTTTAGCAGCGGCACCCATCATTTGGGAAAACATTCGAACAATCTGTCTTACTTCTTCATCAAAATGGGCTTTTCCATTATCTGTGACAGTGTAGATAGTTCGTTCCACTTCGCCTTTGTAATCCTTTTGACTGGTGATGAGACCTTGCTTTTCAAGATCCCCAAGCGTATTATAGAGAAGTGAGTGAGATGGTACCCAGGCTCCGCCTGTCTGTTCCTCAATGCGTTTCATGAGTTGGTAGCCATGCATGGGTTCCTCATAGAGCATCCAAAGAATTGATATGCGCAGGAGTACGCCTTTAGGTCGTTGGTAGAACGGGGGAAATGCCATAACAAATAAGGAATTCCTAAAGCTTATATATGTTTGTTAATTTCATGTCTTTTAGAGTCATAAAAAAAGCGAAGTAACTCCCAAAAAATAAATATGGTGGATTCTATGACCGGAGAACAACCCATCCAAAGCGAAGATACATTAACTTCACTATTTGATTATCAATCCCGCACATCAGAATTCATTATCGAAGCCTCAAAGCTATCAAAAACTTACCAAATGGGTAGCGTGGAGGTTCATGCAGTTCGCGGTGTAGACCTTCAAGTTCGCCGCGGTGAATTTCTAGTAATATTAGGTGTTTCAGGCAGTGGAAAATCAACCCTGCTTCACCTATTAGGTGCATTAGACCAACCAACCGAAGGCAAGGCATATGTCGAGGGATTAGACCTATCCACCTTAGACCATAATCAGTTAGCTGATGTCCGATTACGACGCGTAGGTTTTGTCTTCCAGTTCTTCAACCTAATGCCTCAACTCACAGCCCAAGGAAACGTCGAATTACCATTGAAGTTTGCAGATGTCCCAGCAGAAAACGCCCATGGTCGTGCACGCGAATTACTAACGCGAGTAGGTCTCGGTGAACGTCGTACCCATGTACCCTCCGAACTAAGTGGTGGCGAACAACAACGGGTTGCTATTGCTCGAGCGCTGGCAAACAATCCACGAATTATTCTAGCAGATGAGCCCACTGGCAATCTGGATACCAAGACAGGAGCTGAAATCATTCAGCTGCTTCGTAACCTCAATCAAACCCAAGGGCTCACATTCATCGTAGTCGGTCATGACCGCCGACTCACCACCGTAGCAGATCGCGTCATTGAGATGCGTGATGGTGAATTTGTAAGTGAACGAGAAGGTGGAGGAGAGGAGTTGGTCCAATGAAATTCAGAAATATTCTAGGACTATCATGGACAAATATGCGGCGTCGAAAAACCCGCACTGCACTAACCACGCTAGGCATCGTAGTTGGCATAATGGCCGTAGTTTCGATCTCAGCGCTAAGTGGAGGCTTTGAAGCCCAGATAACTGATCAACTTACCCAAGGCCTTGACATGGATATCCTAACTGTCTTACCAGGCGGCGGTATTCTTGGTGGAGGCGGATTAACCACTCTTCACATGAACGATACTGTAGTCATTCAGAACATCACGGGCGTTGAAGCAACCTTAGGCTTTTCACAATCTGGAACCACCGTATACAACGAAACTGACGGAACACTTGATACCCGAATTGTGGGTCTTAATTTCACAGACCTTGAAGCAACCTATGGACACCGATTACGATTTGCAGACGGCGGGTTCCCGGATTCAGGGTCCAATGATTCATGCATAATTGGCTATCTTGAAGACCCAATTGCTGCGGTTGGTGACAATGTCACAACCGAGATTCTAGTCCGTGTTGGTTTTACCTTTGTCTATGTGAACGTTTCCTTCATTGTAAGTGGCGTCCTCGAAGAAGTAGGATCATCAGGGATGTTACCCTTTGATCGATCCGTTTTTATTCCCTTAGATACCTATCAGACTCTCTTCAATTCTGAAAGCATCGATATGATTCTCGCTCGAATCGCAGATCCAACTCAAGCAGATGCCATCGCTGAAGAAATAAGCACTGCGTTTGAAGATCAAGTTTTGGTGATTGTACCAACAGCCATCATTAACACAGTCATGGGTGTATTTGATATCATGGAGGTCTTTCTGTTGGCTATAGCTTCAATTGCCTTACTCGTGGCGGGAATTTCCATTCTGAATATCATGTTAGTGTCAGTCATGGAACGGACACGAGAAATTGGTATCATGAAAGCATTGGGTGCAAAAGACCGAACCATCCTAAGTCAATTTCTTTCTGAGGCTGTTCTACTTGGAATTATAGGAGGAATCTTTGGCATTATCATCGGTTGGGTACTTGCCTATGGAATGGGTTTAGCACTGCCATTACTCTTCAGCGGAGGAATGACAGGCGGATTCGTCGGTGGTGACGGAAATGGATTTGGAGGATTTGGTGGGAGCAGCAACTTCACGCTGGTTCCCGTTCTACCCTTGGAAACCATTTTTATCGCAATTTGTTTTGCAGTTCTCATTAGCGTCATCTTCGCAATTTATCCTGCACGAAAAGCCGCCAAACTCGACCCAGTCAAAGCCTTACGCTACGAATAAATTTACAAAATCACCGAAATTCAAGGCGCGGTGTAGTTAACATTTTACTACACCATCCTTTTTCTTATTTCAACTGAGAGCCGGTCTAGCGTTCATATTATAGTCACTAAATATCACTTATAATGTTTTAAATAGGGAGCGTACATAGGAAGCCCTAAGGTTCAGCACCTTGACGTCACCTAGCAAGCTCTCCCCACTTATGACCGGTACACGGCGAGTCATTCTCGAGTACTTGCTAAGAACAGATGCTAATGCTGTCACCCTCGCAGAGAATCTGGATATCAACATCAGTGCTATTCGAGGTCATCTGGACGTTTTGGAAATCGCTGGACTCGTCTCCTCATCCTTCGAACAAGCCAAGCGTGGTCGTCCCAAACGTATCTACAGCTTAACACTGCTAGCCAACAGTCTCTTTCCAGTGAAAACAGGGCAAGTCCTCTCCGCACTAGTAGAGGCGATAGCCCGATCATTCGATGTGAAAACGACCAATTCTCTCATTCGCCAAGTTGTGGCGAGTTTATGGCAACAGATTCTCCCTGATAAACCAAGTGGAAACCTCCAAGAACAAATTAGCACCATAGTGGAAGCTCTTGATAATTTTGGATTTTACGCATCATTCGAGCTCGTTGATAACCAGTATGCAATTAGAATTCACAACGATGTCTTTCAACCAGCATTCCGCGTCATTCCTGAAGAACAAGCAATACGGTTTCAACAAGAATTCTGGAAACGACTCGCCCGCATACTTGACGGGATTCGGGTTCGAATTGTAGAAATGCCAGAGCCGATGACTCACGGTTTTCGTGTTCTCATTGAGGAGAGAAAGGAGTAAACAATCATGTCAATAAGTAAAACCAAGAAATCCGTGGGAAAGGATGGAAAATTAAATGATCGCCTTCTCGAAATCGGGAAGGACTACTTGGCTGGTCGTACCCTCTCCGCATTAACAGAACTGTCTAGTATTGGTCCTCTCGAATTCCAGGATGCATTCTTTATCCTCGATAAGCTTGGACCCGCCCTCACACGGCGTGAACAACGCCTCCTCTTAGACCTGCTCACCGAAGTAGTGGTCCTCAGTCAATGTGATGTCGGAATGGACAAACACATTCTCCGCGACTATATGAAGAAACGCATTCGCAACAGTAGTAACTTTGGCGTGTTTATCTTCCAAGTCATTCAACAAATCAACGGTCATCACCACGCCTAAACCCCCCACTCAAGTCCTCTCATAATGAAGAGGCAATATCATAGGTAAGCGAAGAACCGTAAAATCGCAAGCTTAAAGGCTCATTATAATGAGCAATAGAAAGTCGAAATGTGATTCTACTATGCGGTATGAAAGTATTCAAGCTAAGACCCTCTTATCCAAACCCATTTATGGTGATGCCTGGTTCCATAGCAACCGGTCCATGAACTCATATCGCGGTTGTGAACATGGTTGTGTTTACTGTGATGGGCATTGCCAATATTACCGCATTGATAATTTCTATACCCATATCCGTGTCAAGGAAAATGCGTCGAAGGTCTTGCGTCGGGAACTAGAACGAGCTCGGTTCCAGTCACAGCGTAAGATGCAGTCAGATACCCTCGTCCGGTTCCTAAGCGAGCAAGACAAATCTAAAGTGCTGGATAAAGGACCCCGAAAAATAATTGTTGGTGTCTCAGGTGGCGTTTCGGATGCGTATCAGCAAGCTGAAGTGAAATATCGAGTCACTCGACAGGTCCTTGAAACGCTTCATGATTTCCGTCTGCCGGTGTTCATTTTGACCAAGTCGAATCTCGTATTGCGAGATCTTGACTTATTGAAAGAAATCCATGAACAAGCTTTTGTCAGTGTTTGCTTCAGCATCACGTTGTACGAAGAGAAAATGAAGTCAATTTTTGAGCCCAAATCTTCGACGACATGGGAACGTTTCGATGCGTTGAAACAGATTCGAAAAGCTGGTTTGTTTGGCGGAGTGATGGCTTATCCAATAATCCCGACTGTGGGTGATAGTGTTGATAATATGCATGGGCTGGCGAATGAAGCGAAAAAAGCAGGAGCGGAGTTTATTCTCTTTGGGGGAATGACACTAAAACCTGGACGCCAAAAGGACTATTTCTTCAATGTGGTACGTCGTCAAGTTCCCCAAATGTATGATGATTTGCAAAAGATCTATGCAAATAATCACACCTATGGTCATCCCATTTTCAATCTCTTACCAGTCCACCCAGGTCTGCAAGGTCGAATTGTGTGTCAAAAAGTGGGGATTTCGGATCGTTCAGTCCGGCATATGCCACCCGGTGAACCTGAAGCCAATGTTCAGGCGATTAACCGGCTCCTTGACCTCGTCTACTATCGTCAGATTCTTCTTGGAAAACCCAAAAATATGTGGAAACCCTACCAAGATTTTGCCATCAAAATTGAAAAAGGCGTTGAGGACGTAAAGGAACTCTCCAATCGTGGACTCCTAGAAGACCGACTTGGCATAAATTCCAAAATGGCTAGAGCCATTAATGACATACTGAAGTATGGTACATTTGATGGATTGACTCGAACCCAAGAAGAGCTTAATACATTAGGAGAACACCTAAAAAATCAATAATAATAATGAAAGTGAATTTTTCTATGGAGAACGAATTGGGACCCAAATACCTAGGACTTCGGGATTATGTAGGAGCGTTTCCTTGTAGCGTAACAGAAGCGAGTCATGCTCCAAAGTTGAGTTACTGGCAGGTCGGCGATAAATTTGCACAAGCTTGGAGTATTGGTAAAGAATTGAAAGATGAATTCGAGAAATTAGGCCAATGCACAACAGAGAAATAAGCATCTAATATCTGAAGAATAGGGGCGAGTGATTATTTCAGAAAAGTGTTGGAGTTGTGGTCATTCGGTAGATCCCGATGAACGAGGACAGTGTCCGAAATGTCACACTCAATTGACCCGGTTTGATATGAGAATCCGTATTATCGATGAAGAGGATGGTTCCCAAGAACCACCAAGAGTTCCGGTGGATCCAAAAGACCCCATTAAACTTAAAGAAGCTGAATTGGCGAACCAGTTCCATGAATGGTTGAAGGACAAAGAGATTCTCCCTGGTGGCTACACCTTTACTACGCAACGTGCATTAGTGGGTGATTTGTCTCGTCAAAGATATGGGTTAAAACTCTTATTAATCGCGGAAAAGGACTTAGATCTAACTCAACTCTTGGAACGTTCAGGATTCGAACCAAGTCCTACGGATTATCGAGCCACCTTGGGATTCAATTTAGCCTTTCGGGATTATGAGCGTCTCGAATATCAGATTC
Source organism: Candidatus Hermodarchaeota archaeon (assembly GCA_016839805.1). Classification (GTDB taxonomy): domain Archaea; phylum Asgardarchaeota; class Hermodarchaeia; order Hermodarchaeales; family Hermodarchaeaceae; genus Hermodarchaeum. The sequence continues at coordinate 45,698 of JAEOTO010000015.1, read as the reverse complement.
GAGTATTAGCGTGGAGTATCCTCCCACCATATATTCCCTATTTTCTCACTCACTATCGTGGAGCTCATGGGGCACTTTTCTTCTACGATGTCCGCAAGAAACAAGCTTTAGATCAAATCCCTTCACTTCTTGGAGTAGTGCAAGACATCAATAACGATATTCCAGCGGGCCTTATAGGTTATAAACCGAGTCAATCTGGTCGTCGTCAAGTAACCAGAAAAGCCGCACAATCACTCGCAGAACAACTGGAGATGCTATATCATGAGACACGGAGCCCAAAGGGTCCCAATCTTGATCCGATGTTAGATGAGCTAGTCCCACAAATGCTTGGTTTCGCAAAATTCTAACATGATTTTTAAAAATGTTTATTATTAACTCTGAAGTTCCACAACGAGAAATATCAAACGACCTTTTTAAGAGTTGAACTTATTTAGGTTACAACGAGAACCCTATTCGAGCAGATGAGGAAAATTCCAGATTATGAGATGGCTCCTTTCTGAGCAGATTAGATGTGGTTTTGTGGATTATTTCGATACATCATTGCTTCGAGCAGCTTTCATTATACGTCAGGGCTTAGATGATGCGCCTCCATGGTATAGTGTCCAAAATGCCATCCAGCAACTTGCAGCCGTTCAGATTGATACGATTTCTGTAGTTGCAAGGAGTCATCATTTAACACTTCGAAACCGTGTGCAGAACTATCATCCTGACCACATCTGGGATGCACTTCGAAACCGTCAGGTATTCGAGCACTTTGCTCATGCCTGCTGCTTCGTACCCATCGAAGAGTATCCTTTCTATCGCTATCGCATGAAGCGGTTTCCAATTAATAACTGGGAGAAGAACCAACTCCACAAGTACAAAGACCACATGGACACCGTTGAAGCACGAATTCGAAATGAAGGTCCGTTGAGTAGTAAGGATTTTGAAGACCCTAGCGGGAAAAAACGGGGAGGATTCTGGGACTGGAAACCAGCAAAACAGGCACTAGATCTACTTTGGCAAACCGGTCGTCTTGCGGTCACTGAACGAAAAAATTTCCAACGAGTCTATGACCTATCCGAACGCGTCATCCCAAGTAAATACTTCGAGGGATATGTAGATAAAGACCAGGTTTGGCGGCACTTCATGGAACGCAACCTGGATTGTTTGGTTGCTAGCACGGCCCAGGGCTTGTGTGAGTACATAACCTGTGGGAATTTCGCGTTAGATATCATAGGAAATCGCACCAAGACCATGGAAAGGCATCTTGACATTTTAGAACAAGAGGATGTGGTGACGAAAATCTCGGTTCACAACGCTAAAAGCCAGTATTATATACTCACTCGACAAATGCCCTTTCTTCACGAAGTACAAGACCGCCGTGATTCGGCTTCACGTGCATGGTTTCTCAATCCATTTGACAATGTTGTTTGGAACAGAGCCCGAGTTGAACGTCTTTTTAATGTTAAAATAAAACTTGAAGCCTATACGCCCTCTGCGAATCGAAAATTCGGGTATTATGTCACTCCCATTCTATGGCAACATAATCTCATTGGGCGAATAGATCCCAAGGCAGATCGAGCGACAGGGACTCTGATTCTTCGTAACATGGAAATCAATCTTCCTCGAAAAATAATTTCAGAAACTATCGATCCAATTAAACAGGAATTGGTACGATTTATGAGATTTCATGATCTTGATAGGATTCAGATTGAAAGAGCAAAGCCGGCTCAATTAAAAACTAAATTAGCCTCTTAATCCCAGTATTTTGGTAATTTTGCTAGTGCGATTCTACCATTCATTTGGCTTAGGATTTTTTTGTATTGTTCCACCAGGAGGGTACCCTATTTTGTTGAACAAGGGTTTTGATAATGAAAGGCATGCTGTTGAATTGTGTCATACACAGATTATACTCGTCTTCAGAGACCTCGAAGGTGCGGGGTAAACAATAGAGGAGCATGCCACTACGGCTGCCCATGAGATGTTTCACTTTATCACAGGGAAACTCATCACACAGCATGCAATATTCCACGCCTTTTTCTTTAGCGCAAGGTCGAGCTTTACATTTTTTATCCGCGAGTTTGCCATCGGCCTTACAACCATCGCATTGGACATTCTCGGCTGTGTAATCTTGATGTCCGAAATATTTTCGCCAGCCATCTACGAGTTTCTGGCGGATGTCTTTATCAGGTGACTGGGCTGCACACAGATGGCATCGATAGCCACAATATCCATAATTTTCTTTCATCAGAACATGACCCTTGTGATAGCGAATATGAAGTTCATTAAGAGCCTAACTGTTCCGGAAAAAATCATGCCATCGCCTGAACCTTAAGATTTTTCGGCATTTTCTCAATAGCATAACGGAGAGCCCGACGCGGCATCACGTCCTTTTTTCGCATAATGTATTCGAAGACTTGATCTTGGTAAAATTTGGTTGCTTCCTTGAGCATCCAACCATACCCATTTTGGACATACTTCCGAGGATCCAACAACATGGCATCTGCAACATCGAAGATATACTCAAGATGCACCCCACGCCGCAAACCATAAATTAGTGACACGGCAGCTGCACGCAGAATCCATGGATTTTGAGAGGTAGCCCAATTTTTTACTTGGGATGCGAATTCTGGGAATGCATGAAAGAAGTAACCTATTGTGTGAGTGCAAAAATCGTCGACACTACCCCAGGTTGAAAGATAGAGTTCTGTCCAATCCTTAAAAAGCGGAAAATGCCGTGGTTTCAATTGCTTGCGGACCCGGAAGGACCAGTCGAAGGCAATGGTACGATACTCCCAACTCCACTTCTCCAATAATTCATTGCAAAGGGAAAGAACCGTATCAACGTCACTAATATCGTCGTCTTTTAGGGATTGAAATAGTGTTGCACTCACTTTTCGAACCATCGGAACATCTACTGCGGACACTCGTAATCGCCGTTGATAGTTCGGAGAAATAGAGATCGGAACAAAATAGTAAAGTCCCTTATAACCAGATGAAAAATCCTCATACCAACCTATTTTCTCGGCTTGTTCAATCACTTCAGGATAGCGGTACTCTGCTTTACTAATTTCTAATAACGCTTGTTTTGTTTTGGTTACCATACCAGCATAGGATACCATTTCTCTTTCACCATGCACTAAGATAAGCAAACTGATGCAAAGCGGGGTTTAACTGAAGTTAAGCTTTGCCGGGAATTCGTCGTTTTCGGACCCAATATGCAATGACAATAACACAAACGCTAGTAGCGATTATTGCAGTTACAGCGATGAAGATTGTAGTGGGAATACCAGGAACGAGAATGTCACAGACATTACTCCATTCACCTAAGGCGTCTTCATTATCGATGGCTGAGACGCGGAAGAAACAGGGACCAGCGGGAAGATTTGCGATGGCTAGGGAAGTATCATTGATGAACCAGGTTCCGGAGATGAATGTAAAAGCAGGATTTGGAGACAGTTGGATAAGATAGTTACTTACATAGCCATCAGGATCATCTGATTCAGTCCAGCTTAAAGTCACAGTCGTACCGGTAAAATCAGTAATACTGAGAACCGGTGCAATGGGTAGAAGGTTGGGTAATTCAACAGTAATCGTGATGACATTACTCCATGAACTAAACCGACCCCCATCATCTCGGGCCCGGACTCGCAAGTAGTAGGTTCCATCAAGTACTATGGTCACCGTGTAATTTGTGTCGCTTGTAGACCACGATCCGATGACTCCAATAAATGCAGAATCGTCATCGAGTTGCAGGTGGTATAAACTGATAACACCATCAGGATCTGTAGCGGTAGACCAAGTGACGGTAAAGTCAGGTGAAGTTATAGTTTCTGCTATCTCATTAAGGATGGGTGGGAGTGGGGCAATGTTGTCATCAGTTAGCCATGTAATAATATTTACAGCTAGCTGAAAGTTGTCCATGGTTTGAATTAGGTAATCGGAAAGTGCGACACCTGATGCGAAGCCGACGACCCGACCACCAGATTCTGAAGCAGCAAGGATTGTATCACCTCCTGGTGTTCGAGCAAGAGATATCGCCGGAGTTGACACTACAAGGTGTGTCTCCATCCATTCTAGATAAATATAATTTACGTTCTCAGTTACCGGATGGTTTGTTATATCACTGACAATGCTCGAATTAAAATCATCTTCGTATGTGATACCAAAAGGCGCCGTAAGGCTGGAAGCAACAGCAGGGTTCCATCCACCGGTCACGAATAGTCCACCACCATTATCAACAAAGTTGTGGATTGCTGTTAGTTCAGCACTAGAATAGGTGAGCCAGGGATTCATACACAAAAGTGCATTATAACCACTCAAGGTTGAAGCATCAATAGGACCAGAATATAAAACATCAACTGAAATGCCTAAGGTGTATAACTCAGCAAACCATTGAGTGTAATTTTCTTCAAACATGTTCTCGTGGGATCGATCGAATAACACATATGTGCTAATTTCACGGATTCGTATCCATCGTGTGTCAATGTTATTTGTTGTGACATTTTCCAAGGGAACTGGGACAATGAATGCAGTGATGTTATAGTGTCCAAGGGTGGAGGTTGTCCATATCGTTCCAACTTTGATTGAATCGCTGCTATTTAATTCAGGTATTGTGATTGTATCTTCTAAGGAAGTATTGACGTAAAAACGGACAGTAATATTAGTTTCATTTTCTAAGCCACTGTTTCTGACTGTTGCATTGATGTATACCGGATCGTCAGGTAAGCCATAGAGAGGAACTTCAAGAAACACACGGAGATCATGGAGATATTGAATCCGACGAAGCCAGTCAATCATATTGAGCGCTAATTGACGATTATCAGCTTGATTGATAGCACCATCCTGAATCGTGTGCTCATCACCAATCCCTAGAACTCGACCAGATCCAACTTCAGAAACCGCTAGAAGTGTATCCCCACCATTCCGAATGAGACTAATTGCACCACTTGAAACCAAAAGTTCACAAATTGGAGAATCGAAGTAGGCAGAAAAAACATCAGTTGTAACATGATGAGGAGTGATATCTGATGTGGTCCCAGCATATCCTCCATATTCCCAGTCGATCCCCGCAAAGAGTGTCAACATATCAAAGATGGTGGGTGAATCATCACCAATGACTAGTAATCCGCCTCCATTCAAAACGAAGGTTTGAATGGCAGTCTGTTCTGCACCTGAGTAGCTGGCATAGGGTTGGGCACATATTAGGATATCATAACTATCCAGAAGAACAGATGTAATAGAGCCACTTGAAATTTCCTCGATTACGTACCCTAAATTCGACAAATCTGTTAACCAGTCTGAGTAATAGTTCATGGGATCTGTGAGGTGTATGCTATCCCAGAGAATCCAACCTTCAATAGGTCTAACGGTGACAAATCTTGTAACTGCATTATTACTCGTGTCTGTTTCATCTTGGACTGGCGCGACGTAGGCAGTAATGTTGTAAATAGCTTCCGTTAAGGGTGTCCAAAGATACGACAAGGTTTCACTCGTGAAATTTGCTAGTTCAGGAATTGGGAGTGATGCCACCTGTAGACTATCAATGAAGAGCTGAAGCAGAAGATTAGTTTCGTTATTCAAGCCCTCATTGTATACGGTGGCGTTAATTTGCACTGTGTCACCGGGTTCACAGTAATTAGGAGCTGCCAGACTTACACGAAGTTCATGGTCGGGGATCTCATACTCAGACCAGGTAAGGATGTTATACACTAATTGTCGATCGTCCCTATTGGATAGTAATTCAGGGAAGTATGATGTGTAGACTATTCCTCGGTATGTAAGAATTGTTCCATAATTTGATCCAGATGTATCTATGGCAAGGTAACTAGCCCCTTGGAGTACTGAAAGGTCCCAACCTGTACCCATTGGATAAAAGGAGAACGGATATGATGTTGTGAAGGGATCAGGAAGATTCAGAAAAATAGCGTGTCCAGGCTGCAATATATTCAGATTGGATAGACTATAATATGTGTCGAAGAACAGATTCTCTTTTACACCAAAAAAGGGACCCATCGATTCCGAATGCAATGCTATGGCAAAACCGCTGGCAAATAATCCATGGCCAGCACGCACATAAGTGTTAATCGCTTCAATTTCTTGGGGAGAATAGGGTTCAAAGAGATATGGAATGATAAGGGCATCAGCATTGCTTGTTTCGAGGTCTTGAATAGTGAAGCTAGTATTTGTACCAGCAAAGGTCGTATAATTGATGAATAGTGGTATCGTGCCATAATCCTGCCAATTTAGGTTAATTTCGTCCCAGCAAAAGTCACTGGGAAACTCGGTTCCAGCACTTGGTAATACTAATGCAATTAGACGAACGCCGATTGAGCTAGTGACATTTACATAAGCACTGAGGTTGGCATGTATTGATATTAATCCAGAGATGGTTGGTGAAACTGTAAATTCCACCATTCCTGAAGAATTCGTGAAACCAGTATCGCTAACGCCACAACCTGTAATATTAATGAAACAGCCATCGAGAGGGAAGTGTTCATAATAATTGGTGGCAATCACCACTAGGTCTTGGGGTGTGGTTCTGACCAGATAGGTTGGAATAGTGTTGACTTCAATTATGGGTAAATCGTAGACAATGATGGCACCAGTCAAATTTAGAAACCCATACTTGGTGATTTGAACGGTAATTATTCCTGCGCTGGTAGGTGTGATGATGAGTGAACAGTTGCCAAAGGAAGTAGTATGGTTGGTAGCTGAAATCCCACATCCATTGAAGGTTACTTCTGCACCAGAAATGGGTTGACCTGTAGCAGCCTCAAAGACTTCGATAATGATAGTTTCTGTAGTACCTGTTTGTAAGGCATCATCGGAAAGAATAGCTTCAATACTAGGTTGTAGAAGAAAGGCGATGGCGTTTTGAATGAGGAGTGTGCGGTGATCCTGATTACTAATCGCGTCGATAGAAAATCCGATATAGACCACACCTCCATAGGTAGGAGTTGGAGTGAGAGCAGTGATAGCGGCATGTGGTGCCACCTCCCCCACATAACCACTTACACAGGTTGAACCATTAAAAGCCGTGATGACATCCGCATAGGGTGTTCCAAGACCATCAAGCAGGGCAATAGTAGCAGGTAATCCAGACGTGATTGTATGCAAAGTGTTTTCCAGTGTTAATGAGCCAGTATTTGCTAGGTTCTTTACGTGTTCGGTATGGGTAAGGCTCTTGAAAGTTGCATTATGCATGGAATTTGCAAGGTCTTCGGACATTAAGCATCCTTCAAAGAGGATTTGACCACCACTGTTATGGTAGGAGAATAACACATCGAGGAGAAAACTATCTGGTGAAATGAGAGGATATCCAAAGTTATCTCCGACGGTAACTATGACAGCGTCATAGCTCTGAAGTAATGAAAGGCTAGGTTCTCTCTCATACCTAGGATAGAAAATAGAGACCGCATATTCGGATTTGAGTGCAACATAATAATCACCAAGATTTGTTGAATCACCGCGATTATTAGCGGTCCAGCCACCGGGATAGTCAGGTCCAAATGCACCTGTATCATCAGCGATTACAAGTATGTCACCACGTCGTACCAAAAAGTTCGTGCTAACTCCACCATGCTCCATGCCACTTTCTAAGGTTAAATGGAGAATAAGCCAGCCAAATGCAGTGAGATTCAGACTTTCTGAATATGCCCCACCCGTTATAGTAAAGAGTTTACTGGAAACGAGATTTCCTTCAGCATCAACCAATGTAGCATTTCCAGTTCCATCAGCTGTGGCACTTCCTGAGAAGTCGAGAAAATTGAAGTATTGGGGAGAAGAATCCAACTGAAGCGTTAGTGAATGGTTGCCAACATAAAAGGTGTTAACGGCCGTATAGTCAAAAGGTTGTGTAATAGTGGTTTCAACAGTGTAATTCCCAGCAACTTCACTGACAGTAAAAGTTGCAGTATATCTGCCTTGACTATCTGTAATGTGAGGGCTATTATAGACGACGTGTCCAAGAGGATCACGAACAAGTACATTGACGGTGTCACTGATAGGTGTATTATTGTAGAGTAGATTACAGGTTCCATTCAATTGCACAACTTCGTTGATTTCAACCTGAGTGGCAGAGTTGGTTATATTGTGTTTCCAGTATAGGGACATTGAGGGGTCCCCGAAATAGATGGCCTGATAGACTGTCTCAAGACTGATTGGATCAGTCATAGAATAGGTCGTTACCATTTCTTGACGAGCTGCATGGAGAGCGAGCTTCGGACTGGCAAACCATTTAGTGAGTGCTGAGTCAAAGAAATAATGCCAGAAGCGATTATGAAGCCCGTCAAAAGCATGATAGCCTGCCCAAGCAATCCGAGTAGCACCAATATAAGCAATGGCACCACCATTGGGATTCCGGAAGAAAGCTTCACCAATTGTTGGCTCGTAAGCTTCAGCATCAAAGGCCGCAGTTTCACAGGCCATAGCAAAGGCAAAGGGCGTTTTCGCACCATTCAGAAGATTCGAAACCTCACTTCCGCTTTCTTCATCTAATGCCCCAACCCAGCCTCCATACCACCCATGATCAAAGAAGTCGACGATACCCACACCAGTATTAATCCGGTTAATCACGTTAATGTTGGATAAAGATCCATCAGTAGGATAAGTACGATAGACATCAAAGAAAGAATCATAGAGGAACTGTTGATTGAGTTCCTCTTCAATCATATTTGCACCATCCCCGGATCCAAAACAATCGGGTCCAATCAACAGAACATCATTCATCCATGAACCAGGTGGGGGATTGCTTTCTAATTGAATAATGGCGTCAAGTACGTCTTCAGCCTGAGTAACAGTTTGAACAGGGATACGTCCAACCAAAACCTCAGGGAAGAAATCAACGTTATCGTCCGTCTCCCCAAAAAGGCTATTACCGTTTGCATCCCAATCGCCATCTAGGCACTCAAAATACATATCACTGGGTTCGGTGCCGTTATCTAGTCCACCTGCTAGGTATGGATCCCAAACCATTCGTGTCGGCACTACATCACCATCTCCAACAAAGAGAAAGAACAACGTATTATTTTGTGTGTAAGACGCTTGGATGAAAGTCCGCATACGCTCAGCGTAGTCCCGTCCGGAATAGGTAGCATAGATGGTTTCCACAGGCATAATGGAGACGTCATATCCCAAATCTTGCTTCCACTGCTGAAAGGAACCCAAATTTGGTACAAATGATGCGGGGGCAATTATCACATAATCCTGTCCCCCACCGTTGAACTGGGATTCATATGGATTGATGTGCAACTCCTCAGATGTTACGGGTTCTGAAAAGGTGATATCGACTTCGAGGGCGACCACGATACTAGCGTGTTTTTGAACAGGATTATATTGCATGAGACTCAGTTTCACAAATAAGCCCTTAGTCCCTCGCATTCCCACCTCGTTGTAATCCACTAAGGATGTAGGCATAAAACTTGAAGTTGAATATGCTTGCTCATCAAAGTAAATTGTGGGATTATTAGGATAAGTACTCGCAAGACGCAGAGGTTCAGGACCAGGGACTAGAGATAACCCATCAATAGATTCCATTAATCGTGAATTCACTTGAACAGAAAGTGGATGAACATCAGCAGGTAGAGAAAACAAGAGGTTCTTATATGGAAGTGTTGGACATCCATAATCTGTCGATGTCTCTGCCCCCTCCACAATAACTGTCTGATACATACCTTCATCAAAAGCATAGGAGAGAATACTATAACTCCCAATACGTACCGATATTCGAAGTCGGTTCCCTTCCACTTGTTCTTGTATTAGCATTCCTGAACCCATTTGAGTAAAATAGCTTGTTTGCCGATGGCGGATTCTTTCCGCAGCCTGACGATATGATGTTAAACTATCACGATAATCCTGCCAAGATCCCTTCGCATCACGCCAATACCACTCTCGTTCTTTATCACTAACTCGATCATCTAAGCTTCCAACTCCCTCTGTTAGCCCCTCAAATCGATTAGTGTCTAAAGTATTAACAGTAGGAGAGCTGGAAGAACTTGAAGGGTCCCTTACTGCAAAAGATGGTGTTGCAGTTGCTACCAATGATGGAACAACTAAAAACGAAATCGCCAGGAGGCAAATGAATTGCTTAAATCGGAATTTATACATCTTCTACCCACCAAGCTCGATCTTGACGTAGAATATGGCCAGAATAACCTACCCACTATTCCCAAACATCATGATGCAAAAGGAATGCGAGCTATATAAATTTTAGACATCCGGCTAAAGAAATCGGTTGACCTTTCGAAATGCCGAGTAGTCGAATCTATTCCTTGGTTTGTTGAATTCGAAACATTAATATGTATTCTATTATTAGAATACTATATCATGAGAATACCTGATGAGTTAACACAGGCTGAAGTCGCAGTACTTAGTTTACTCAGTGAAGGTGAAGCCCACGGATATGCACTAAACGAAGCCATAGAAGAGCGGGGAGTTCGGAATTGGACAGATATCGGCTTTTCTTCAATCTATGCAATTCTTAATCGACTCGAAAAAGTCAAATTAATTACAAGCCGACTGAACCCATCGGAGAAAGGTCCAGCTCGGAAGTTATACCGATTGACACGTCGGGGACGTTCTACTTTGAAGCACATCATCAAACTGTATATTTCAGAACCTGAACGTCCACGTGGGCGTGTTGATCTAGGCGCTGCGTACATTGAATTACTTCCCGTCGAAGAAGCTATCAAAGGTCTTGTAGGCTACGCTGAAAAATTGCGTCAACGGATTAACCACCTAAAGCAGCTACGCAAGGAACAACGCCCCCTTCCCTTCGGAGCAGAAATCATCTTCGATCACGGGCTTGTTCGTGGACAAGCAGAACTTGCGTGGATTGAAAGTGTGACACATCAGCTGAAAGAACGGAGTGAGAATAGAGTATGAGTAATCAGTTTGTCGTTGATGATTTCAACTTGTTTGGTGGGCTGCATTGTGAAACCAGTGCCGTTCAGAAAGTTTACCGCCATCATGGATTACCAATAACGGAAGAGATGCTCTTCGGACTCGGGGGCGGAATCGGGTTCATCTATTGGTATGTTAAGCAGATGCCAGCACCCATGGTAGGTGGTCGTGGTGGTGGACGGCATTTCATCGATGATGCGGTCCGACGGACTGGTGCCTCACTGGTCGTGCAGCGAACAACGAGTAGCAAAAAGGGACATACCTGGCTGCTTGAAAAGTTGGCGAACATGGAGCCAGCCGTGATTTATGCGGACATGGCCTATCTTCCCTATATGGGGGTTCCTGAAGACTCCCATTTTGGGCAGCACGTCTTCGTCGTCTACGGTATCGACGAAGCCGCGGATATTGTGTACATCTCTGATCGGGCACACCGAGGTGTGACAGTAAGGATAGATGAGTTGAAGAGGGCGAGAGCGTCTAAGTTTCCTCCTTGGCCACCCCAGCATGCAATTTTTGATCTCGAACTCCCTGAACAATTGAACATCACCAGAGAGATGATAAATGAATCTATACACCATACAATTGATGGGATGTTGAATCCGCCGATACGAAATATCGGATTGAAAGGCATCGAGAAATGGGCGAAGCTTATCGTTAAATGGCCAAAGCTGTTCCCTGGAGAAAAGTTATGGAACGCCCTCTATCAAGGCTTCATCTATATCGAAGTAGGTGGCACTGGCGGAAGTGCATTTCGTCCCATGTATGCGCGATACCTGCAAGAGGCATCTGAGCTTTTCCACATGCCGGGGTTGGACGCAGTGATTACCAAGTATCAGCAAGCGGCAACTATATGGAGTGAGATTGCTACCTTTTTACTACCCGACGAGTATCCGATGCTCCGTCGAGCCCGTGAACTTATTCTGGAACAAAATCGTATTGGTGAGGAACAGGCACCAGGGGCCACAGAGCGGTTGCAAGCTATTAATCGTGAACTCGCTTCGAATTTGGATGAAATCCTAGTCGAAGTTGCCAATGCTCCGAAGTTTCTCCCCATTACTCAGGAATGGATTTTACAGCTCTATGAGGTGGAAAAGGAGGCAATTGAACTACTCAAAAACGCGAGTAACGCAGATGTGATATAAAATGGAAAAAGTTGACCACAAAAAAATCTTCAAGGAATTCTATAATCCCCCACTAACACCGGTCATCGTTTATGTGCCAGACATGCAGTTTCTTATGATTGACGGAAAGGGCTACCCCGAAACCTCTCAAGAATATCAGGAGGCCATGGAAGCCCTCTACCCCATAGCGTACACCTTAAAATTCGCACTAAAAAAAGCCGAAGTTATCGATTACACGGTCATGCCCTTAGAAGGATTATGGTGGGCAAAGGATATGAACGCGTTCATTATCAACAGCCGAAAAGAAGAATGGCTGTGGACATCCATGATTATGCAACCTCCTGAAGTAACTACAGACCACTACAGAGAAGCTATTGAAGTTGTGCAAGAGAAAAAGAATCCAACTGCCTTGTCAAAGATGCGATTAGAAACCTACCAAGAAGGTGTATCAGTCCAAGTGATGCATATCGGTCCCTTCTCCGAAGAAGGCCCAGTCATTGAAACCATGCACCAATACGCCTTTAATCAGGGCTATGAACTCCGAGGAAAACACCATGAAATCTACCTCAGTGATCCACGACGGACAACCCCAGAAAAGCTACGAACCGTGATTAGGCAACCACTCAAGAATGAGTGAGTAACGGATGAATACAAAACCGTTAGCCAGCCATTCAAGTTAGGACACATTCAAGAGAGCATGAGTTCGATTCTATGGTTACAAACCCGAACCAATTAGTTCGAATATCGTAACTCCTCCTCACCTAAAAGCGAAATTCCGAACTAACCGGATTCCATGAAAATATATTCCACGAAATTCTATGAAATGACATGAGCCTTTCCAAACGAATGAAGATTACAGTCACTGTAACAGCGATTATCACCATTGTCGTAGTAGGTTCATCCGTTGTAGCGTTTTCTTTCCTAAACCAAAATGCCAATTCAATTCGATTCACCTTATTGGATAATGCTGGAGTAATGATTGAACACCAGGGAATACGCATCTACGTGGACCCAATTAACCTAGATTCAACATATGGAGACTTACCTGCTGATGCAGTGTTGATCACACATCCCCATGGTGATCATTATCAGGGTGATGTGGTTACTCTTTTGCAGAGGGAGGGGACAGTAAATATCTTTCCAGAGAACATGAGCGCAGAGATTCTGGTTCATGATGGAATCGGCGTGAATCCGGAAGACCAACTCCAAGTGGGACATATCACGATTACAGCCTTCTATATGTACACATTTTCTCTCCAAGGGTATCCAGCTAGTCATCCAGAAGAAGCGAACTGGACCAGCTACATCATCGACATCAATGGCTTTACGATATTCCACGCTGGAGACTCAAAGAACATCCCTGAATATTATCAAATAACAGGCGAGATTGATGTGGCACTCCTCCCTCTAGGGCCTGGATGTCAGACCATGGCTAACGAAGAAGTCGTCCATGCTCTGAATGTAATCGAGCCTCGATTCTTCATCCCAATTCATTATGCTGTAGATTCTAACACTGAATGGATCGCAACGTATGGATCACAGGTCACCAACTGCCAAATTATTAGTCTCAACTATTGGCAAGCAACCGCCTTCATTCCATCCTAATATTGGTGGAACCCATTCCTGTTCATATCAAAAGACCCACTAGTTGGTCTGATAGATGAATGGTTTATTTTCAACAGACAATTGTAGACAAATCAGTTGTTATTCTAAAGACCGCTGATGAGTATTACAACGACCCTTTCTTTTCTCAAAGAGCGAGAGTTTATTTTCGAATAGTGAGAAAGTATTAATAATAATTCAACCAGAATTCTCGTTCATTAAATTGCTACCAACATTGAACCCATTATAGAACATACCGGGTTGACTGAAAACCGATGAATGAACAAAGAGAATACAATCTTCGTGGATACCTGTTTTTCTGGTTCGGTCAACTTGTGTCACTAGCAGGAACCAATATCGTCAATTTCAGTTTAACCTGGTGGATAACTGTCCAAACCGGAAGTGCATTTCTTCTTGGATTATCAGCGTTTTTTGCCTTTGGAAGCTTCATTTTGATAACACCCATTGCGGGTGTGTTGGTAGACCGTTGGTCCCGGAAAAAAATTATAGCTATTGCCGATAGCTTACTAGCACTGTTAAGCTTCATTCTAGTTATCCTGTTCGCGTTGGGAATTGCAAACATCATCCATGTTTTAATTATCCAACTGCTCAGTGGAATGCTCGGGGCTTTTCATCAGATGGCTGTCCAAGCCATCATTCCCATAATGGTACCTGATAAACAGCTGAGCCGAATGAATAGTATGCAATATTTCGCCACTAGCCTCATTCAAACAATTGGCCCGACAATAGGAGCTTTGGTTTTCTCCTTGCTTCTCGGAAATATGGCACAAATTCTGTTAATTGATATTAGCACATATCTGATCGCTATCGTTCCGACACTTCTGGTGTTCATCCCAGCGGTTCGAATCAAACCACCTGGAGAGAAATCCTCTTTCAGGCAAGAATTCGGTGAAGGGTTAACCTTCATGAAACAACGTCCTGGATTAATTACGCTACTCACAGTTTTTGCTATCACCAATTTCTTACTCCCACCAATTTTCATCCTACTTCCCCTGTATAGCACCTTCCATCTAGCCTTGGGCGATGTCACTTTAGCCGTATTACTCTTAGCCGGTCTGATGTCTTTACAAAGTCTAAGTATGATGATCGCTTCTGGCTTTATGTCCGCATGGGGAGGATTCAAACGTAACATCATCGGAGTCTTTGTTGGCATATTCTTTGGTGCTCTTTCAATGGTTGTTCTTGGATTAACTCCCCCAGGCAGCTTTTGGATTGCAGCCTTGGGAGTCACATTGATCGGACTCACCATTCCGTTAGCCAATATTTCAAGTCAGACGATTTGGCAAAAAGTAGTTCCACCCGAAAAAATCGGTCGCGTCTTTTCGGTTCGAACAACAATCGCCCAGTTTACTGCTCCATTTGCTTTTCTTGTGGGAGGAATCTTAGGTGAGTTCTTTGCGATTCCGTTGATTTTTCTTCTCTTTGGGTCAACGCTAATTATTGTGTTAGTCCTATCCTGGGTATTAACATCACTCCCTCATATTGAAGAACAACTTGACGAAAATAACGAAAACAGAAAAGCCAAATCTACTGAAGCAAAGAATGGAGAAAATCTTCATCCCAACCCGGAAAAATAAATACTTAGTTCTCCTAAATCCCAGATGATGAAATCACTTCGTGTAGAAAGGTTTTAGGTGTCAAAAACGGTGACTTTTAGTTATGACTGAATTTCTGAATGTGTCGGTCCAGAACGGTCAACTAGTTCCACTGGGGTATGAAAAGGTAGCCACAAAAATTGATGACGTGAAATTTGAAGGGAACACTGGACGCCTTGTGGTTTCGGATGTACGTATTGTCTGGTATAAAGTAGAGAAACCAAAAGGTGGTGGATTGTTCGGTGGTTTAGCCAAGGCTTTCGCAGTGGGTGTAGCAGGATCAGTGGCGGCTGACGCCGTGGGTCGCCATGGTGGTGTTTTTGGCAGAGCTGTCGGTCGGGGCGTTCGTCATGCTTCCCATGTCGCTGCTAGTGCCATTGTATTTGACACCTTGTCTAGTAACCAAATGGTAGCTCGTGGCCAAGGTGGAGTAGCAGAATCCCTGGCGATTCCTCTCATGGCAATTGATAACATCGACAGTCCAAAGAACAAACTAGTCATAACTTTGAGTAGTGGCGAAGATATCGAGTTCGAAAGTAAGAAACCGCAGATGTTCGCCATCGTGGAAGCTCAAATTGAAACCGCTAAATCTAAGAACAAGTGTCCTTTCTGTGGAACACACGTTCCTGCCGGTGATACCCATTGTCCCCATTGTTCGGCTCCCATGAAAACCGGATCAGCAGCAGCGCTGGCACCGCCTACTCCGATATCTTCTCCCACTATGATACCTGGAGGAATGCCATCGATGCCACAGGTGCAGTGTCCACATTGTAAAGCCATGGTCACCCTTAGCGAAGCTTGTACAAACTGTGGCAAAAAACTCATTGCACGTTGTTCTAAATGTGATTCAGAGTATCCCCTATTCATGTACCAAGGTAAATTCTGTCCCAAATGCGGGAACAAAATTGTATAACACCCATTTACTTTGACTTATCCCATCATACGCTAGTCTCGATCCGGATCAATGAAACTACAAGTTTCAAAGAAGTTTAATTGATTAATCCTTAGAACAGGGTAACCGATACAATTTTTTATACCGGTTTCTGTATTAAGCCGTACGTACTGCACGATTCTGATATTCCAGCGGGAATCGTCTGTATTACAACTCAGAAAAAAATGAAAATTTAGTGAGATCTGAGAAAATGAATCGAAAAATTTGGAAAGTTAGTCTATTAGTGATCAGTTTACTAGTATTTCAGTTTGGATTAGTGAATTCCCTTTTACCCAATATGCCCGGTAACGAGGGATTATCTAATCAGGCTTCTGTTTACGCATTACCGGCTCCTGTGAATGATGTAACCTCGTTCATGGTGAATGAGAGTCATCCCATGGAAAGTCTTGAAGTAGTCATTATTGAACCAGGAATTTATCGACTCAACATATCCTTCTACGTTGACATAGCACCCATTGGAGGTGTTTTTCCCTTCGTAGAATTCTATCAAAGTGTTAGCCAGTGGATGCCTGGAATGGGTACCTACCTTCAAACACAACAGTTCTTTGACAGTAGTACTTGGTTTGGCATGTTGAATGATTCAGCTGACTATTATGATACGGACGTTATTGCTGTCCGTACTGGTTTCATTCGAGTTGACTTTGGGATTTCTGGTCCAAGTGCAATTGACCAAGTTAGTGCAAACCTTACAGTTGACCAGTTATTTGCTTTCTCTTCGCTACCTGATGCTATGCCATTAGGTCAAAACTCCACACTAGAGTGGACTACAGATCAAACTTGGCAAGGCCTTCGGATCAACCTACCATCTGATAATTTATACAATATCAGTGCTTACACTCGATTGGATTGGGACACAACGGCAGGATATCCTGGCGGCTTTATCAGCCCAGTAGGAGTATTTTTGATTGATCTCGAACATGGTCAATATCTATCCTATAACATGTGGAGCCCTGGTCATAGTGTTCCAGCAGGACCAGATGCGAATAGCAGCACCATTGGTCCAATGATTAATCGGAATTTAATGAAAGGTGGAGACTACTACCTACTTGGAAAGAGTAATGATTTCACCTTTCTCAATTCTTCTATGGCAAACTTCACTTTGAGCATCTCTGCTATTCCAACCCAAATCCTCTTACCAAACCAACCCCTCGAGCTTCAATTCAATACGACGCCCAATGTTCTTGATACCTACGTAGCTGTCACCATTCCAGAAGGCCACTACTTCAACGCCTATTTCTCCAACCCATCTGGTTCTAACTGGACAGTTTGGGGAGAAGATGCCTGGACGGGTTCATATTCTGGTCCCTATTTTGAAGAATACAAGGATCCCTCTTCGATTTACAATGAAAGTGAGACCCTTGAACGTGGTTGGGCAACCGCCATGGGTATGGGTTACCCAACGCCTGCTTTAGATGGGAACATGTATTTTGAACAGTGGGAGGCGCAAGCCACCTATACAGTGTATATTAATGGAACTAATGTCGCAGCTATTCCGCCAGGTCCATTTGGCGTAAATAGCTGGTTTAACACATTCTACTTCCATGTAGAAGCCGCCCCAACTAGTGGAATTCACAGTACAACATTTAATATTACAGCTAATTTCGAAATTACACCATTCCCTGAATTAACGCCTGGTGGACTTAGCTTCGATTTCAACAGTACTATTGGACCATTTTACCACATCTTTGCTATCCCCGAAGCGAGCGGAAACATTTATTCAGCTAGTGCAATCCCAACCAATTATACATCGACTGGAGCCATTCGTATAGAAGACATGATGCAACCCAGCCCATACCTTGACTGGGAATGGATGAGCATGTTTGGCCCCGCACTTGGTAAATCGGACCCACCCTCAGGGGGTTCTTGGGCTCAAAACACCAATGATTCTGCAACTTTAACCTATGTCGCAGTTCGAGATAGAATCAACTATCTTTGGGTGCGAGGACCGGGGATGATTGGTGGCGATACTACAGAGTGCCAAGTCAGTCTTGACATTACACCACCAATGCCCTACACGCTAGGAACAGTCAGTACAGTGACCCTATTCGATCTTGACTACGCTACATATACATTCAATGTTGTCGCCGGTAACACCTACATTCTAAACTTAGTACTACATTACGATGGCGATATCGCCTACGGCTACTTCATCGATATCTATGGGAATACCCCATTCATTGTGGGCACACTCTTCCAATACATCATTGCAGCTAGTGCATCATTTCCATTCAGTATGACCTACACTGCCAGTTACACTGCACGGTACACGGGTAGAGTCACCTTTGTGGTTATGGCATCAAGTACGGTCGATTTCTCCCTTGGAGAACCACCGATGTCGATGACTACTATTGGAATCATCATCGCCGTTGGCGTTATCATGATGGTGATTGGATTACTCATTGGCTACTTTGTCGCTAAACGACGTAGGTGAATCTAGTAACAACCGTCACAACTCCAAATAGAACCTAGGGGGTAACAGAAACTCGAACGCCCCCTCTCCCTTCTTTTTTACATAACTCCTGAATCAAGTCAGATATCCTATGAACCAATACGGTTTTGAGTTTTCGTAAGTATCATCCATTTATGGAGTTCATATCGTATCGCTCACCAGTCTATGCTAAGAATGGTATTGTTGCTTCGAGTCAACCGCTTGCCTCAGAAGCTGGTATCCGCATTCTCCAAGCTGGTGGAAATGCCGCAGATGCTGCGGTGGCAACGACTGCAGTATTGAATGTTACTGAGCCATGTTCAACAGGAATTGGGGGAGATTGCTTTTGTCTCTTTTTCGATAGGAAAAGGAAGAGCATACAAGGAATAAATGCTAGTGGCCGTGCTCCGGCTAATTTGAGTCTAGAGACATTAAGTGAATTAGGCTACTCCAAGAGGCTTCCTCCTTATAGCGTTCACACAGTAACGGTGCCTGGAGCTGCTGCGGGATGGGTTGATACTGTTGAAAAATTTGGTACAATGAAGTTGAAAGAGGTGTTAGCTCCAGCAATCCAATTAGCTGAAAGAGGTTTCCCAGTTGCCCCTTTAACTGCAGCTTCCTGGCAACGAGGTGTTAAACAATTGAAGCAGGGACCTCATGCTAATGAGATGATGGTGGACGGAAGAGCCCCTAAAGCTGGAGAAATTATGAAGATCCCAACAATGGCTAAGACCTTTCGCGAACTCGCTGAACATGGAAAGAGTGGGTTTTACGAGGGCCGTGTAGCGGAGGCAATTATTGAATTACTTCAATCAAAAGGAGGCGTGATGAGCCATACGGATTTAAAGAACCATAAAAACACCTTCGATGAACCCATATCAGTTAATTACCGGGGGATTGACGTGTTTGAAATACCCCCGAATGGACAAGGTATAACAGCACTTATTGCTCTAAATATAATTGAAGAGTATGATTTTACATCAATACAACATTCATCTGTTGAACATCTTCATCTTATGATTGAAGCAATGCGGCTTGCATTTGCAGATACCCGATGGTATGTGGCTGATCCTGCGGTTGTTTCAGTGCCAATTAAAGAACTTCTTTCGAAGGACTATGCCACCCAAAGAAGGAAGTTAATCGATCCTAAAAAAGCGAATTTAGGTTTCAAGAAAGGATCACCATTGAGAAGCTCAGATACGGTGTACTTTTCGGTTGTGGATGGTGATGGAAATGCTTGTAGTTTTATTAATTCAAATTATATGGGCTTTGGCACGGGATTGATACCAAAAAACTGCGGATTCACGTTACAAAATCGCGGCGCCAACTTCTCCCTTAATCCAAAGCACCCAAATGCACTTGCTCCTAAAAAAAGACCATATCACACCATCATCCCCGCTATGGCTACTAAGGATAAGGAACTTTACGCAAGTTTTGGTGTAATGGGAGGTTTCAATCAACCCCAAGGACATGTACAGGTGGTATTAAACATGATTGATTTTGGAATGAACAGCCAACAAGCCCTCGATGCTCCCCGATTCACCATTCGGGGAGGAACAAGTTATGGTGAAGTGGCACTGGAAGATCAAATACCTAAATCCACCCTAAAGGCACTTCAACAAATGGGACACAAAGTCATTCCCATTTCAGGCAGTGCTAGAATGATGTTCGGTCGGGGTCAAATCATCACCCGGAATCCAAACACAGGTGTGTTGTGTGGCGGATCTAGTCCCAGAGCGGATGGAATTGCCATCGGTTGGTAAATCGTTTTCTCTCATATTCTTGTCAGTATAGCGATTTGGTCCAATTAAAAGATGTTTTGAAATCATCTAAGCATTACCAAGGTTCACCTTCTTGGCAATTGCCTAATACTTTTTTTACACGCTAAACAACCATTCTTTGTTTTATACAAGAAGAATCCCACAAGTCATGAGGATGTTCTCGTGCCGTTTTTAGCTGAATTAAACCAAATTGAAAAACGATTAGACCAAGAGGGGGACACCAAAGTTGTTCGAAGAGCCTTCTGGCGCATTATAGGTCAAATGAAACGACAAGATCCCAAGGATTTAGATGAGTCAGCAATTATTAAAGCTGCAGAGGTTCGAAATCGACTTTTCAAACAGAAAGTTGTTTTTGGTGTCAGAAAAGGTCTCTTGCTCTTTTTCCTCATTGCCTCAGTCTTCTTCTGGGGAAACATCACCATCCTCCTATATCTTGAACGCTGGCTAATCGTAGTAATTGGGTATAACCCAGTTCTTTTCCTTGTCATTATGAACGTTCTTTTAGCAATAGGAAGCGTCTTCGTTTCCTATGGCGTATATCCATGGGGTCGATACCTCGGTGGCATTATCGCCCGTGTTAAATTCGAAGGATTCTACCGTTACTCTCCTGGAGAACTCGGATTAAAGATTGAATACACCAGTTATTTGAAAACTACACAAAGTTGTCGTAAATGGGTTTTTGGTTTTCCCATCCTATGGGTCTTTGGATTTCTATTCATCTTACTGCCGATTGCATGGTTCTTGAATCCACGTGGCATCTGGGCTCCGTTAATCCTGATCGTTATGTTTGTCATCTTCTATCTAGCCATTTATCGTATGAAGACAGGTGAACTCTACCGTTTTGTACGAGAACTCCGAATTAACCGTGAAGTGAAACGGAGGCAAAAAACCACCTAAACATTATTCACAAAATTTAGGTTTATTATTCACAAATACATTTATATTCCAGAAACTGGTCATCTGTTTTCAGCAGGCGATTCCGATGGATGAGCCGATCAAATTGGAGGATCTGAGAGCAACAGTCGATGAAGCGAAAAGTGATATCGCCCGAACCCTGCGAGCAGTAGCACATTCCAAACGGCTGGAGATTCTCACACTCCTCGCAGATAATACAAAGTCCTTTATGGATATACTTCGGGCGACACAGATCAGTCGAACGGCACTCGCTAATCACCTCACACAACTTATCGGACGAGGATTAGTAGTGCGAAAGGAACGGGGTTCCTATCAAATTTCAATGGATGGTCGGGAACTGCTTCAGGCGATTGTTGAATCGTATGTAGACTCGCAGATTCGGATTACCAATGGTCGTCGACGCATAATGGATCGCTATGCTGGATTACGGACGGGAAGTCGTCAAATGAAGAGATTGAATAATTTGCAGTTTAAGCCACATTATGTTTCACATTTAGGTTGTTTGGATGGGTGTTTGGAGTATTTGGGATTGAGTGTCTCAAAACCCTGGTTATATGGGGCAACGGGGCATGGTTTTATTCTGAATATTGCCAAAGATCTTTGCCCAAGTGGACCGACAGCATGGAAGACGATAATGATCCATGAATTGGCTCGTAATCTTGGAGCGAAAATCGATGGCCTGATAGCATGGAAAAGCGACCCTGATTTCAAGGAGAAACAGAAACAGGCTTGGAAATTTGTTCAAAAAGCCATTGATGCGGAACAACCCTGCTTTGGGTGGCAGATTGGTGATATTGCTGATTTCTACATCATCTACGGATACGATGATGTCGGATACTACTATAAGGGGTACCGTGTGGAAGATGGAGGGGGTCCGAAGCCGTGGCAGGAGGTTGGGACCACTGACGTCACTTTGTTGGAAATAAATAGCGTGAGGAAGATAAAATCCGCTGATGACATCACTACGGTGAAACAAGCATTTCAGAATGTGCTGAAACATGCCCAAAACCCGAAGGACTGGATTCAGTATCCTCAATACAAATCAGGGTTGAAGGGATATGACACCTGGATTAATGCGGTGGAGTCTGGAACGGCCATAGCTTTTGGTGTAGCATATAATGCTGCTGTATGGGCTGAATGTCGCATTATGGCTGTCGAGTTTTTGAAGGAAGCCCAAGATCGGTTAGATGAAAGACTCAATCCGATTCTAGAGAAAGCAATCGGCTATTATGATGCTGTGTCTCGAAATCTCGTTAAAGTCAACAAACTCTTTCCGTTTTCTCCAGATCTCACAATGGATCCCATCAAAGTTAATGATCAGAGTAGAGAAGCTGTTGAGGCACTAGAAGCGGCTCGAGAAGCTGAATCTAAAGGGCTTCAGGTTTTAGAGAAAATTTTGGAGGTCCTGTAGAGGATATCTACACGATTCAGATTATTTGAGAAGATACTTTTCGAAGTCTTTGACAAGATATCGGATATGTTTTTTGCCTTTTTGGATTATGGTGTAACCTTCATCTTCGAGTAGTGCTTTTTGATGTTCTGCACCACCGGGATATTTGGAGTTAAGTTCTCCATTGTTTTTAATCGTACGCCAAAAGGGTACGTCACTACCGGTTTCTTCAGCGGCATTTGCAACGATGGTGATAAAGATGCCCGTGGTGAGGGTGCAACAATATTGAGCTCCATGCTTAAGAGCAAGGCGTTCACAAATCTGTGTTAAGGTTATGAGTTTACCTTTGGGTATGGTGCTCATGATTGCTAAGACATCAGAGGGGGGTGCAAGGACGACACTATCTCCGATTGTTGCGCCCATTTTTTCGAGTGCTCGCTGACAAGGAAAATTGGCTTGAAGGGGAACGATTTTTGGCATGCTTTTGGAATCTTCGAGCTTTTCTTGCCAGGTCTTCCGTTTATACGGCACAATCGTCACCTACACCGGCTTTCCATTTCTCACGGGTTATAGCTTGGCCTTGGTGATAGGTATTATGGTTGGAATAGGAGTAACTCCGATTGGATCATCTAATCGATACGTGTGATACGCATTATGTGTGGGGGCACCACAGCAGATATCGACCGAAATCTCTGTGACATTGAAAATCATTGACCATAATGTGCCAAACCCATCATTATAGAAGTGGTTGCACAAACCATCAGGGTGGAGGGTTGCAAACAGGTCTTGGACGTTCTGTTTCGTCATTTTCGGAGAATGCTGTTCAATGCTTTTGTTGATTATAGCTTCTCGGATTTTGGAGTGGTGGATGATTCCAACATTGAGTTCATTGTACTTGACCATGTCCGGGTGACGGAAATGGTTGAGTGAGAAGTCATAGGATTCTGGGCTATCGCGATTGATGTTCTTTACACTCATCGATCCATCGGCTACTTCAACCAGAGCTGCACAATCTGTCTTATCCACCAACATGAAGGTGAGGTATCCGGTCATGGGAAGCGTTTCAAGGAGGTCTAAGGCTGTTTTGACCGATGTACCTTGGTCGAGTAAAGCGCGGATGGTGAGCCAGAACATGGGTCCTCGATTTTTGAATGACACTCGAAAAATTCCTCCTCCAGACATTGAAACTACTAAACCATGTTCGTTTATTCCATCGTGGCGACCAAAGAGCAGACACGAGAAACCAATGTGGTTTGCTTTTCCGTTAATCCGATTTGTGAAGAATTTCAGATCTTCTTCTTTATGGGTCCATTCATAACTGCGTCCTGCATAGATATATTGGTCTTGAGTCGCCGAAGAGAGGACAGTGAGTTGAGAGCAGCCACCTCCTAGCGAGGGGGCAAAGGTCCAGTTCCAGAAGGGCATATTCTGGGGTGAGATATTTAGTTCATCCGCAAAGCCCTGTATCTCATCTGTTATCCCGGGACAACACACCTCACAATAATACCATAACGTGTCGAAGTCTTTGAATCCCAATTTCCTGATATTCACCTTCCCGGAAGTGAAAAACTGCTTCGCGCCAGGTTCTTGGCTGATTAGTTCCGCGAGTTGCTTTCCTGCTTCATATTACGATCCTTCGAGGACAAGATGATGGTATTTCACATCAACGAGTTCCAATTGATTGTCTTCCATGTCTTTCACCTATATCATTCTTAGACCGTGATTGGGAGAGCATCCATCACCTAGATACTTGTTTATATGTTTTACTAACCATAGTTTAAATAAACGGAGACAAAATTGTCACTTCTTTTAGAGTTTGCACCTTTGAAAATAGGAATCTAATCCTTACCAGATTCCCGGAAATAGTCGCTTAGGAATATCCTTTGCATACTTGTTGTATCCCTCGAGTTCTTCAAGGAGGGCTTGATCCTCTCTGGCAGTACGATAGATAAAGGCGAACCCCATGATGACTCCTAGTAAGAAAGCCCACCAGGATCCAAGCAATAAGGGTGAACCGAGATAGAAGAGAATCTGACCGAGATACCCGGGGTGACGGACCCACTGATATGGCCCCTTGGATACGACTTGATGGCCTCGTTCATCCTGAATTTTCATCATCCCATGAAAGAAGGGATTAGCAACCATCGCCCAGGCAAAGATACTTTCACCGACCACAATAAGGATGAATCCGATGAGGACGAGCCATAGGGTGAGCGGGAATAGAAAGAATGGATACATCCAGAAGAATCCGCGGAAATCCAATCCAGCAATAATTGGGATGAGGAGGAATAGCGGCACATAGAATGCAAAAAAGATCTTATCGTATCGCTGCATTTTTCCTTCGCGCATCGCTTTTCGTGGAGCTCCACGGATGTTGAGGAGTACGGGATTTTTTCGCACCATAGCGCCCATAAAGAACGCTGAGAAGAAGAGTAGGAAGATGATATAGACCCAGGCATTGAACCAGAGTTGAAACCCTGCCGACACCCAAAGTAGGAAGGTAATAAAGATGACAAGAACGAATTCTCGAATGATGCTGCTGACGCCGTATTTGTTTATGGATTCAGATGGAGTACCAGACATTGATCTTTATCACCTATTCTTTACCTATGTCGCTGGAGGTGTCTTTCTTGCGAAGCGGAGGAAGCAGGCGTCCGGTTCGATTCATGTATTCTCGGTATTTGTCACCAAACTGATCAAGGAGCATTTCTTCTTCTTTGGGCATTCGGGCAAAAACGACAAAGAGGAATAATACCCACACGATTATGAAGAAAATATTTGTCGATATCAGAAACCATGAGAGAAAGTAAATAAGAAAGACGGTGTACATGGGATGCTGTACGTGACGATAGGGGCCATCAGACACTACTATGTGCCGTTCTTGTATGGTTAACGCTTTTGAAAAGGCTCGACCCAACGTTGAATGCACCCACCACAACAAGAATAACGAGATGAATCCAATGATGACTCCAATCCAACGGAGCCAATCAGGAAAAGGCAATACTAGCCAAGGAAATAGTGGCGTGTAAAAGAGGTAGAGAACAAGAGCAGCCATCATGAATATCCCCACCAGTATCAATAAAATGAAGGAAAGTCGTCCTTCATGTTCAACAGCGTTTTTCGTTAGTTCGCGTAGTGATTTCTTCCGGTCCGGGGATTTCCAGCCATAGTATCCACGAATTACTATCATTACGAGGAATTGAATCAGAAAGAACACCAAGAAGAGAAAATCACCATTCATAACTGAGACCTCATGCATGACATGAACATAGATACTAGATAGCTTCGTGTGAGGGAGGTTCAGACAATATATACGTTGTGGTCAGTTTTCTTACTGACCGGTCAGTTACTTTTTTATATGAGATGTACAATTAAACCAGCCATCATTGGTGATAACGATGCCCAAAGTCTTACCCGATTATAAAATTCGAGCGAAAAAACGGATTGTCGAAGCAGCTATCCAAGTGTTTGCTGAGAAAGGATTTCATCAAGCCAAAATGACTGATATTGCCAAGAAACTTGGTGTTAGTAAAGGTACAATTTATCAATATTTCAAAAGCAAAGATGAGCTCTTTAAAGCAGTAGTTCAAATTCCTTTTAGCCGTGTACGCGATGAACCGCTTTCAGCCTTATTAGAGTCTGGGAACTTACTAGACATCACATCCAATACATTCTATGATAAACTCTGGAGTACTCCGCTTTTCTTTTCAGAACCGACTTGGCCACCAAGCTTAATGTTTGAGATTGTGTCAGAAGCTTCCCGAAATTCCAGCTTAGCGAATTCACTGCACGAAATGTATAATGAAGCATTATCCTTTCTGAGGGAATATTTCGAAGATCAGAAGGCAAAGGGTGTGATTCGTCGAGAGGTGAATACACAACACTTAGCTTTAGGATTGATTGCATTGCAAGATGGATTGCAGGGGTATGAACTCTTTGGAATGGAACGATCCGAAACAGGAAAAGCCTGGGCTGAAATTTCAAATATTTTATTACAAAGTGTTATGACCAACAAAGCTGTTACTAGTGAGTATCATGATAAATGATACACTAGTGAACATTTACCAATTTCATTAGATGGAAGAATTGCTTACAGCGTTTTCTAACCACATTTACCCCTTTTTCGAAAAGCTATTGTTTAAAAGTACTGAATGATATAAACAAAGTTAGACTGGTAGATGAATATCAGGAAGTCTGATGTTGCCAGAGGATGAGCCTAGACAGCTGGGTGGGCTTCGCCTTAGTCTTTTGACTATGTTGGGTTTATTCCTTTTCGTTTTTATTAGTCGACTTATTATCACGCTTGCGTATCCTATCGAAATGGGGATCGATGGAGCCTATTACACGATTAACGTTCACTCACTCCTTTCGGGCGGATTTCTCTATTATGATGCCCCAATCTTCTCATTTGCAGTCGCAGCATTTTTTTCAATCCTTTGCGGTGGAAACATTATCGTGGGAGTGAAACTCACCTCCGCTTTCTTCGCAGCACTTCTTAGCATAGGTATGTTTTATGCAGCCTTTACATTAAGTCAGGGCGATTGGCGGGTAGGAGCTATCGCTAGCATATTAACAGCTTTGGAGGTGAGTATGTTGCAGTTTTCTGCCAGTCTTGTTAAAAATGAGGCAGCTCTGGCTTTTCTTCCCTTTGCCATCGCGTTTCTCTACCGATATTTAGCCTATGGTCACAGGCCCAGTGACCTTGCAGGTTTTGTACTCACGGGTATACTAACTGTCCTTAGTCACCTAATGACCGTTGCCTGGCTTTTCGCAGCCATCATTGCCTTTATGGGTTATGAAGCACTAAAATATTTTAGAGAGCATAAGAGTGCGAAGGAATTAGGAAAACTCATCATTCCGCTTGGTTTGGCAGGATTGTGTTTTCTAGGCGTGTATACGTTTTTCGATTTCTTCATTCCCGCAGCTAATACGTGGTATACATCAAGTTCATTGGTGAAAGCAGCTTATTATTCAACGAAAATTGAAACCATTAATTTGATTCTGAATATCGTTGGAATTGCACAACCCCTAATCCCTGCAACGCCAAACATTTTCGAATGGTTCAACATGATCTTTGTCAGCGCGTTATTAGTCTTAGCAGCTCTTGGAGCAATATTTCTGCTTAAGCGAAACAGGCTTGGTGACCGAATGGTCGTCATGCTTTGGGCGGTTAATATTCTGATGGGATTTGCGCTAGGGGGTTGGTTGATTCGTTTTCAGTTGATGGGCTTTGTCCCAATGTATCTAATTCTTGCGATTACCCTCATCCCTCTTACGGGAATATTAGCTAAAGGAGTGAATTCCATTTTCCATTTTCTTAGATCCAGCTGGAAACCTAAGCAGTCAATTCAAGTAGGGATTGCTCTTATGTTGTTAATTGGTCTGGTTGGATGCACAATTCCATATTTTTATTGGACAGCTAGTCAAGAAGTTCGACCGTGTGTAACAGCCTCTGAACTCGAATCAATTGAAATGCTGAGCGGACAATTACCTCAGGATTCGCTTGTTTATGCACCACACGGGGTGAACTATTTCGTTACGAGTCGTGCAGGTTATGAATCTCCACCAGATTATGGTGACAGGGAATGGCCCATCTATTGTGCTCAGAAAATGTATAGGGACTTTCGAGAACAAAATCGAGCAAGCTACTATCTGATTACTAGTAACCAGTCTACATTCATCGAATATTCATCACAGAACCATTATTGCAATGTGAGTTCCCCTCTTAAATTCGATCTCGTTAAGGATAGTTTCAACTTAACTGTGGCCTCAAATTCATCTGTTGAAAAACTTCACTGCTATCTCCGTTGGGTTGACGATTATAACCGAGTGCAATATGTAACAGTTGAAAGACCAGTCAATGAGTCATGGAACACCCAAATTTTCATTGACCATTTACCGGAAGGACTCTATGAGGTCTATATCTCTCCGAACAGCTTGTCGGAAAGGAGTATAAGATCTAAACAATACTGGTGTGGTTTTCTCATCTATCACTTCTCATCTTTACCAGTCTCCCATATCTCTCTTACTGATCTTATATTCGAGGTCACAGGTTCGGGAAACTATCATGTATTTACTATTAATACAACCGTGGCGGAGCAGATTAGCCTCCATGATCTTAAGGTAGGTCCCCATTCTTCAAGCAATGACCAGGAGTTCATTCAACCGTATATGTTTCTATTTACTCCCTTCTTCTTCATCCCCTACGGTATCCTGCCCCATTCGAACTTCTTCCTTATTTTGTTATTATGTCCATTAAATGCAATCTATGTGATCGTACTTTGTAGAACTGTTGGAAAAGGATTCAAATACATGTACTTCCATTTGCCCACCCTCACGTCAGTATTTGCTGACGCGAATCGATTGCCCAACATTATCTCTACTCCTCCTAGAATTAGTTCATCATATTCTCTTGAAGCCCAACTCTTCAACTTTCGCTAATCTTGCATTACACAACTTCATTCAAGGTTTAGACGGGTACTCTTAATCATGGATTTATCCACATTTAAACTCCGTTGAACGTAATCTTCGATAATTTGCGCATCAAACACTTTACAGGAGCATAAGTCCAGAAACAAGTCTCCCGAATTAGGGAAGGTATGTACCGCGATATGTGAATAATCGATCACTGCAAATCCTGTCAACCCCGGATTATGCGGCCTCCCCTCCACTATTACCGGTCCATGCAACACATCCATCCCACTCAATTCCGCCACCTTCAAAATCAACGCTTCCACAAAAGAACGGCTCATCAATCGTTCACGATCACCTCCTCCTACCTCCATCACCAACTGAAACCGTTTTGTTGAAAAAGACATAATAGTCAATTCTCATCTACTCCATAAAAATTTCTCACACACTCAACTAATATCGAAAATAGGTAAGAGAAACCATAGATGATCGAAAGAACATAAATTAATACCCTCAGCATAAATAGCCCCCAGCTTGAAGGTGTGACAAATATGGATGAGGAAGAGTTTCGCCAATTTCTCAAACGTGGTGGACGTAAACCCCATACGGTGGATAATGTTGTCCGTATTGTCCGCAGTTATGAAGTTTATTTACACAAGTTTGTTGAAGGTAAAACCATTGACCAGGCCACTCCTGATGATTTAGAAGCCTATGTTACATGGTATGAAAAAGATCAAGAGATATCTGCGAAAGGCCAGTTGTGGGGGATTCGATACTACTACAGATTCACAGGCAATAGAGCCATGACAAGACGAGCATCAGAGCTTAGAGAAGAACGAACCGCAAAAACACGCAAAGCTTTTCTCTTACGCGATTTCCGAGGTGTTAACCTCGATTATATGACTAAACTTGAAGCCGCTGGTATCCGCGACGTAAAACAAATGCTAACCAGGGGAGCTACTCCCACTCAAAGGGCTAAATTAGCCAGCGAGCTAGAAATCCCGGAAGAAGCCATTTTAGAATTAGTGAAATTATCCGACTTGGCGAGATTACCTGGCGTCAAAGGAATTCGTGCCCGTTTATACTACGATGCCGGTGTGGACACTCTTGAAAAAATGGCGAAATGGGATCCAGAGGAACTCCGATTAATGCTGATTGATTACGTTGAGAAGACAGGATTTGATGGAATTGCACCCCTCCCCAAAGAAGCAGCACATTCTGTGAAAATTGCCCGTGAACTCCCAAAGCTAGTGCAACTCTGAGGTTCACTCATAGATGTGCCTCTGGTAAGATCTATCGCATTTATAGGAAGAGGCTCGATAGGACCACAAAACCCAATAGGGGAAATAAAGTGTTGTCACAAAAAAGTTCATGGTTAGTAATTCTGTTAATTATCCTTGGAATTGTGTTGATTATTGTTGGTGGTACTGTTTGGTTCCTCATACCGTTGATGTTCACTGTTGCAATGGTTTTCTTGGTCACCGGCATTGTCTTGTTAATCATTGTGCTTGCATGGTATCTTTGCCGTGGACGCGTTGATACTAAACCAACAC
The DNA here is from genome assembly GCA_016839805.1 of Candidatus Hermodarchaeota archaeon. Lineage (GTDB taxonomy): Archaea > Asgardarchaeota > Hermodarchaeia > Hermodarchaeales > Hermodarchaeaceae > Hermodarchaeum. Next base: position 15,045 of record JAEOTO010000015.1, on the reverse strand, counting down.
CCAAGTAAGTAACAGGCCCCTCGTTTTATGTGGCTCATAGTTTGAGGATGCCTTTCTCTTTTTTCTTCATTTACTCCTTATTTGATCGTTTTTATAACCGGTGAATAGAATCGTCAATCTTTTCATTTAGGCTCACAGGATTATCATCTCCTATCCCCATTCAATACGCTCACATTCAAGTGTGTGAAGAGCGTAGGTCAGTTCACCGATATGGTAACTGTTGTGGCGCAGTAAATAGATGTACTTCTCATAGATGCCAGAAAACCAATGAAAGTCATCCGTCTTCACGAGATCCTCATCAGAAAAAGCTTTGAGTTGCTTGGTGATGCGCCGTTTCATTTCACCCATGTATTTGATGACTTCCTTTTTTGGTACCAGTTTCGCTGCTTCCTCATGGCTCATTTCTTCCCACCAGTTGACCTTTCCTAAGCGTTTCCCCCACTGCATCCCCTCATGGGTATCTCGGGCATAGAACTCGGAAGTTTCGATGATATGATAAACACGCAGGGAGTAAAACCATTTATCCCGTCCATGGTGCCATTCACCATCTGGGATTTTCTCAATACCCTGCATAAGCATAGCCCACATGCCGTGAAATTGTCGGGCTAACCCAAAGGCGAACGGGCTTTTGAATTCACTCTCATTGAGTTTAGACACAAATAACACCGGAAGAGCTATTGGAATTTAGACCCTTTAAATCTATAATGACTCGGAACTGTGAGCGAGTCCTCATGTCTGCTAGACAACACTTCTTTGCCATCCTTTTCCTCCCTTTCACAGTCACCGTCCTTGTTCCCATAATCTTACTTCTGCTCTCAATCTGGTCAGGAATATCCTAGCTGTTCATTTACCCCTTCAGTCTCTTGACCCTGATTCTGGGAGTAATACTCATCGTAGTTGGACTTGTCACTCAATACAAAACTAATCGTGCCTTTGCCCGTATAGGGAAAGGCACACTCGCTCCGTGGGCTCCTACCCAACATTTTGTCGCTGTTGGGCTCTACCGGTATGTTCGGAATCCGATGATACTGGGCGTGCTGCTGACACTTTTAGGGGAAGCTATTCTCTTTGGAGCTACCCTCATTTTTCTCTGGTTCATTGTTTTTTGGACTATGAACCATATCTGGTTTGTTCGGAGGGAAGAACCCGACTTAGAACGACGATTTGGAAACAAATACCGAGAGTATAAGCAGAATGTACCACGATGGATTCCTCGTCGAAGCCCCTGGCTTCCAAAATCAACTGATAAGTAGCAATCAATTAGTAGAAATACAGCACATTATGGTAGGAAAACGAAGTTCAGCCACTGGTTTCTTCAGCCAATTGGCTGGCTTCTAATTTGACTCTTGATTTGCTGACTTCCTCTTGAGCTTGTACAGGTATCTCAGCAGGAATGGGGAGTTTAGGAATACCTGTTTCAGATATTTCGGGTATTTCATCTTCGACCTCACTAAGAACCTCTTCAATAGACTCGTCTTTGGGAATCGGATGTTGGAAACCCTTGCGAACAAGGACTGCTCCAGTCAATGCAACAATAGCTGCGATGATAAAAACCGCGGGGAAGCCGACGAAGGGTAATAATTGACTGATGAGGAAGATCAGTGGAATCGAAAGGAGAAATGCGATGGTTGGACGGAGGCTATACATACAGTTTCGGATGCGGTTAGGAAAGACATCCAACATTACTCGGCCATTCAGCACTTCTGTAATCCGACCAATGGTATCTGTGCCAACGAATAGAACCCAGATTAAAATAATTGGTACAATGGAAACAAGTGGTAAGATCATAAATGGCATTGCCGTGAACGGGAGATAAACGGTGATGAACTGAACGAGCCCAACCGGCGGTGGAAAAATAACGGTAATAGCCATGAGGCCCATAAAGAAGGCAAAACTTCCAAATTGGATCAAACGTAGTCGGGGAATCCATTTCACTGGATCAAAGCGCTGAGAAACGACTCCACTCCGTTCAGCTGAAACCACCATGGGAGCAAACATTGAGGTCCGAAACGTTGAGACTGCAATATCACTAAGTAGGTACCCGAAGTAAAGCGGGAAGAGAAGAATTTCCCACCATACAATACCTATCGCCCACATTAACATCTCACCAACCATTGTGAAGGTAACAAATTTGGATGAGCCTATGAAACGAACACCGTCTTTGAGGAGCTTGCCGTATTCCCGGAAGTTAATCCGCTGTTCTTCTTGTTTGCGAACTCCAGGGAGGTCTCGAATGAAAATCAAGGCTAGAGCTGCAAGGAAGATGAAGAGGATGGCTTGTATTTGGAAGACCCAACTTCGACCTTGTATCAATGCAAGGAAGCTGCCTGGGATAAGAACAAGTGTTGAGATGAGCTGGAAGACCATTCCGGCTCGTGACCAAAATACTCCGTATTGTTTTCGTTCTGTATCATTGGGCATAGCTACTCGATAGTTGTTATCAAACCAAGCAGGCATAGCTCCACTCTCCTGAGAAGCACCCAGCCCCATGAGGGCATAGATGATGATGAACACCCAGAAAGGCACGGCTGCACCAGAGGTTGCAATGGCTGTTAACCAAAATGAGATACTATAACAGATTAATGCAGAGGCAATGATCCAGCGTTGCCCAATCCAATCACCAAGGGCTCCGGTAGGATAATCGAGAAGTGTTTGCACCACGATTCGAATAATAACAAGAAGTCCTACCATTGCCATCCCGAGTAAATAGTCGCCCCCACCGAGAACTTCGGCAATGGATATCATCCAGAAAGTGGTGGAAATTTGGAAGGCAATGGACCATGCAGAGCCTAGGAGCAAGACCACTGAGGCTAACCGGGTTGCTTTTGGTGATGGTTCAGTGAACCCCAGCATCCGACTATATCGGCTCATGTAATTCCACCAATAGTTTTTGTTTGATCTTAATTCAATGAGCCCGACTGAGTGACCATATTAAAGGAGGACTCACACAACGAGGTCACAGATTGTGACTAGCAGATCGTTTCAAATGAGTTCATTGAACGTCCCATTATTCTCAATTAGTGAGAACATGCTCTTGAACTACGATATAAAGCTTTCCGTCAAAAGATTAATCTTATCCACCGATGAGACAAATAAAACGGAAAAGCGATTACAAATTTCTACTAGTTTCACCCCTCCTTATTCAAATAAAGATGGATGATGATTATGGCAGAAAAAATCACCACAGAGGAATGCACCAGGCAGGTTCGTCGTATGGGCAACCTCTTTGGACTCCTTTATTATCATTTTGCTAAAACACTCGTCGATAAGTTAGGAGATGAGAGAGGTAAGGAGCTGATCCTGAAGGCCGTCCGCAGCTATGGGGTTGAGCGCGGCACCGTAATTCGTGATAAGGTATTAGCGGCTGGTTTGGATTTAACGCTTGAAAACTTCTTCAAATTTCAACGGTTGCCCTCGTTGGGCTGGGAAGTCGATGAAGAGGGTGTGACCTACTGCTGTTATGCGGAGCCATGGATTGAACGAGGTGAAGTGGAATTAGGTAAGCTGTATTGCGAAATTGATTTCGCGAAGATCGAAGGTTATAACCCGAAAATTCGAATGAACCGGGTTTCAACGATTTTGGATGGAGAAGTCTACTGCAAATATGCCTATGATGAGGGTGAATGAACATTGCAAATCCTAGGTGTTGTAGGAAGTCCCCGGCGTGGAGGCAATACAGAGATTCTTGTTGATGAAATCTTGGACGGAGCTACGGAAGCAGGTGCAGAAATTGAGAAAATAATTCTTGATGCCCTTGATATTCGTCCTTGTAAGGGATGCTTTGCTTGTTCAAAAACCCACGAATGCGTGCAAGATGATGATATGAAAATGGTAATTGTGAAGATGCAAGAGAGTCAGGCCTGGGTCTTGGGTACACCCATTTATTGGTGGGGACCTTCCGCTCAATTCAAAGCCTTCTTGGACCGATGGGTTAGCATCCCACGGACTCTCTTTCGTGGAAAAAAGACTATTCTAACAATCCCTTGTGGTGGCGGTTCGGAGAGTTATGCCCGTCACACAGTCGACATGCTAGACGACATCTTGAGTTATTTAGGTATGGAACATTTCGCAACTATCCTGGCACCAGGATTTGGAAAACGAGGAGAAGTCCGCAGCGCCCCAGACATTTTATCAGCTGCACGACAAGCAGGCAACGACATAATTAAGAAAATATGACTACAACCAAATTGTGAGAAGGAAAAAATTCCGATGACAAAGGAGATGAGCATACAGGTAGGGTGTGATTTCGACTAGTTCAAGCAATATTATGAGACCACCTTTGAAAAACTCGATGAAACCGAGAAAAATTTGGTCAAGGAGAATCCGTCCTACCTTATTATCTGGAGGGAAAACGACCAGATTATTGGCCACGCAATTTGGCATGAAGCGAGTACTGAAGAACACCGACCCGGAGACCCCCGAGACCATGACGATCAGGAAATCCTAGAGGAGCTACTCGGAGAGAAAAGTGATTTAGTTGAACTCCACGAAATTTGGCTGACCAAAAAACATCGTGGGAAAGGCTATGGAAAAGCATTCTTTGCCTTCTTTGAGGACTTCATGCGACAGCAAGGACATCGAAACATCATTTACTACGCCTATCATCCCGCAGCCATCGCAATCTGCCGAACACGTGGATACAAAGAAGCTTCTGGTCTTGAGATGAAGGGACTCGAAGGGAATATAGAAACCATGTATGTGTTTCACATGACTTTGTAGCGGAATAGATCCCGTAGACGATTTTTACTTGTCCTTAATAGCTCCAATATTCAGATTAAAATTTGAAAATGTACTAAAAAAAGAGTCAAACTAAAAAATAAGCTCGATTGATTTCCTGTAGGGAATTCAAAATGAAATTCTTTATTGCAGGACTAGGTAATTGGTCCAATGATTTTGCATTGATTGAGAAAGCCGTCGTGGAAGCAGATAAACTGGATTTTGATGGCGCATTGATGCCTGATCATTATATGTGGGGACAAACGGAATGGATGCACCGCCCAGATGCTAACACAACATTAGAAACGTGGGTTGCACTAAGTTATCTTGCTGGTAAAACCAAACAAATTCAATTGGGAACGCTAGTTACACCGATTCCGTTTCGTCCACCAAGCATCATGGCGAAAATGGTTTCGACACTCGATGTCATATCTGGAGGCAGAGTGGTATTTGGTGTGGGTGCAGGATGGTCTCAAGTGGAATTTGAAGGATACAGCGAATGGAATGAACCCAAAGTGCGCGTGGATAAGACCGTAGAGGGGCTCGAACTTATGATCAAGCTGTGGACAGAAAACGAAGTCTCCTTCAAAGGAAAATTCTACCAAGCAAAAGAAGCTGTATTAGACCCTAAACCGATTCAACAGCCCTACCCACTTCTCCTTTTTGGAGGAAGAAAACACCGTATGCTTCGACTTGCAGGCAAATACGGAGACATCATTTACATCCCCCAATTTGGCGAAAGTGAACCCTATGCCGAGAGGAAAAAAATAGTGGTGACAGCAGCCAAAAAAGCCAAGCGTGCAAATAAAATCGCCTTTATGGAAGGTCCAATGATGACGATGGGTGCCTATAATTCTGGGGAATTCATCAAGCATGTTGAAGCCGCAAAAGAATCAGGTGCGAGTTATTTCCTCATGTCAATACCACGAAATGAGAAGTTCATTGAATCGATACAAAGTTTTGCCCGCGATGTCATTCCCTCATTCAAATGATTCAGTCAGAGTACTACTTAATGTTCAATTCGTAAAAAGCAGGTTAGTCGACATCGTGTTCGCTTATACGTTCTTGGTCTTCTGGAGTGATTTCTAGTTTCTTGATGCCTAATCGTTTCATTGCCCCAACAAGTTCTGCTTCCGTCATGTTCTCGGTGGATTTCCCTGTGGCCTCTTCGATACGTTCCACATCTCTTCGATGAAGTTTGATGGCACTGGCAGTCCCAGCCATCAGAAAAATCATTGTGGTTCCCATGGCAATGCGCCGAAAGGTTCGGCGTAATACGCGACGTCGTCGACGCCTGAGGAATCGTCTTCGACCGCCAAAGGATCTACGTCTCATTGTTTCATCTCCCAAAATATCTGTTAGGAGTTTTTCATATTAATGTATCTTCGATATGTCAATAAAAAACATATTTTTGAAATTAATTAAACCTCATCACAGTATTACTAATTAAGGGCATCTTCCCTCTCTTGCGCCTTTTGAACCTACATATTTTTTAAAGGAGACTGCAGTATAGGATGGATTTGGTGAGGAAGGAAGGTTTCTACAGAGTTGACAGTGGTAATTTAATACGGATGATTCTGCTTCCATTCCGTCGCCAGATAGTATCCAGAGGGAAAAATGGTATGCTGCATTTAAAAAACTCCGGTAAAACTATAAACGTAATTTTTCTTTTACTTCTGCTCTTTTTAACAACCCTTACGCTTCCCCCTGCATTGAGGGGAATCACTTCAGAGATGGACAATTTTTCGAGTGAAATGAAAAACCCAACAAAATTTCCTATCGAAACACCAGTTCTAGCCACATCACCATTTGATCCACAAAATCAAATCGTCCACTCTACAGCGTCTGCTCCACCACCCTCACCAGGCTTACACGATCTTCTCTGGAATAGTACCTTTGGTGGCATTGATGAGGATATTGGTCATGACCTAATCGAATGCCAAGGTGGTGGTTTTGCCATCGCTGGTTCAATTAGGAGTCAAGGTGAGGGACTCGAGGATATGTGGTTAGTCCGCACTGATGTAGCTGGAAATCAAATTTGGAACAGCACGTTTGGTGGCACCAACCTTGATGTTGGCAGGTCACTGGTAGAGTGTGATAGTGGAGGCTTTGCCCTCGCAGGCTACACCTCCAGCTACGGCGCCGGCAACACCGACTTCTGGCTGGTACGAACCGATGCTGGTGGCAATCATTTGTGGGACCAGACCTTTGGGGATGTCGATGACGAGTTTTGTTATGAGGTAATAGAGTGTGATGATGGAGGCTTTGCCCTCGCAGGCTACACCTCCAGCTACGGCGCCGGCAACACCGACTTCTGGCTGGTACGAACCGATGCTGGTGGCAATCATTTGTGGAATCAAACCTATGGTGGTGCTGACTACGATTATGGTTATGCCATAGTCGAATGTATTGATGGGAACTTCACCCTCGTTGGATCCACTTTTAGTTCGGGTGTTGGAAGTTCAGATGCTTGGTTAGTACACACCGATTCAGCAGGCAATCATCTTTGGGATCAGACTTACGGTTATACTGATTATGAAGTAGGTAATGACCTTGTGGCGTCCAGCGATACCGGTTATACATTCGTTGGGTATACAAACAGTACTGTAGGTGGGGATGAAGACTGTTGGTTAGTACATACCGATTCAATAGGTAATCACCTCTGGAACCACACTTACAGCACATCCAACCCTGATAGGGGCTACTCACTAATAGAATGTGAAGGTGGAGGCTACGCCCTGACGGGTGACACATTCAGAGATTATGCTGTTGACACTAATATTTGGCTAATCCGTACTGATGAAACGGGTACAATTTTATGGAATCGAAAATTTGGTGGTGTCAATGACGATTATGGATACTCATTGATAGAATGCCGAAGTGCAGATTTTGCCATCACTGGCTCTACACTGAGCTTTGGTGCTGGTTCTGAGGATTTATGGTTGATTCGCACCGATTCAATGGGCGAGGCTTTATGGCACCACACCTATGGCGGAACAAGTAGCGATGAAGCCTCTTATCTAATTGAGTGTTCTAATGGTGACTTTGTTTTTGCTGGCGAAACTCATAGTTGGGGTTCAGGACAAGCAGATTTTTGGTTAGTCCGCACCGACTCAAACGGCAACCACATCTGGAACCACACCTATGGAGGGGACAGTGACGATGTTGCTTATGAAGTAGTAGAATGCACAAGTGGTGGTTTTGCAATAATTGGAAAAACGTTCAGCTTTGGTGCGGGCAGTGCAGATATTTGGCTGGTTCGGACGGATGCGAATGGGAACCACCTGTGGAACCACACCTATGGTGGAATTGACAATGACCATGGTTATGCGTTGGTGGAATCCAATGATGGAGGATTCACCATTGTTGGTGATACTCGGAACTTTGGCGCCGGTGGGAGGGATACGTGGTTAGTTCATACCGATGCCACAGGCAACCACCTCTGGAACCACACCTTTGGTGGCGTTGACTATGACGAGGGCTTGTCATTGGCGGCGTGTAGTGACGGCGGCTATGCTATTCTTAGTTTAACGTATAGTTTTGGCGCTGGTGGCTACGATTGGTGGTTGGTCCGCACCGATGCCACAGGCAACCACCTCTGGAACCAAACTTATGGTACCGTCAGTTCGGAACATGGGTATTCAGTGATTGAGTGTCGTGGGGGTGGTTTTGCCATGACTGGCTTCATCATCCGTGGTGCAGGCCATGAAGATGTGTGGTTAGTGCGTACAGACGATGCAGGTAACCATCTTTGGAATCAGACATTTGGGGGTCCTATTCACGAGTATGGTCAATCTGTAATAGAGTTGAGTACTGGAGGGTTTGCTATAATCGGTTCCACCAGCAGCTTTGGGGCAGGACGTTATGATATTTTATTTGTCCAAATGGACGCCATGGGTAACTATCTTAAGCACCAGACCTTCGGTGGCACCGAATATGAACGAGGTTATGGACTCGTTGAATGCCAGCGTGGAGGCTACGCCCTCGCAGGCTATACAACAAGTCGTGGTGCCGGGAGTACAGATGCCTGGCTAATACGCATCGACATCGCAGGAAACCATCTGTGGTACAAAAACTTCGGTGGTACCAGCTCAGATTATGGTTATGCACTGGTGGAATGCAGTGACGGAGGCTTCGCCATTGCTGGTCAATCTTACAGCTTTGATCGATACTATTCAGCTTGGTTGGTGCGTACGGATGCAGAAGGCAACTACCTCTGGGACCAGAACTATGGTCGGTCCAATGCCTATTTCTATATTTATGATATGGTTGGGTGTAGTGACGGGGGCTTCGCTCTCCTCGGTTATATTTACGTTTTGAGCTCAATTAACCGGTATGACGCCTGGTTAATACGCACCGATGCTTTAGGCAATCATTTGTGGAATAAAACCTATCACAACCACTACTATGATTATGGTTATGCACTAGTAGAATGCAGTGATGGAGGCTTCGCGATTACTGGCTATACTTATGGTTCGGGTTCAGGTAACTACTATGATGCCTGGTTGTTACGCACGGATGCAGATGGCAACTACCTCTGGGATAACACCTATCATCGTGGCCAATACGATTACGGTCGTGACGTGGTAGAATGCAGTGATGGAGGCTTCGCTATCGTTGGGAATAATTTCAATTCAGGCTCTTACAGCAACTTTTGGTTAATACGAACAGATGCAAATGGCAATTACCTTTGGGACCAGACCATTTATGGTATAAGCTCCGATTACGGTCGTGCACTTGTTGAGTGCAGTGATGACGGCTTCGCCCTCGTTGGGTACACCCGCAGTGCTGGTGCCGGTTACTATGATGCCTTACTAATCCGCACTAATGCTGCTGGTAATCTCCTATGGTACCAGACCTATGGCGGTTCCAGCTACGATTATGCCTATTCAATCATCTCCTGTACTAGTGGTGGTTTTGCTATCACTGGCTATACCTATAGCTTTGGAGCGGGTAGTGCAGATATGTGGTTAATTCGCACCAATGCCACTGGTCATCTTCTCTGGGATCAAACTTTTGGCGGCACCTCCACCGATTATGGATATGACCTAGTAGAATGTAGAGATGGCGGCTTCGCTCTCGCTGGTTATACTTATAGTATTGGCGCCGGAAGCTCAGACCTTTTTTTGGTGCGGGTCCAACCGATACAATGGACTCAAGCACCGAGTGATCAGCTGCACGAGTTCGGTTATCATTTCCGCTATGACTTGAATGCCACCTCTTTTGCGAGTATTGATCAATGGTGGGTGAATGATACCTCTAACTTTTTGATTGACAACCAGGGGGTCATCACGAATGCCACTGCCTTATCCATTGGTAGTTATGGAGTGCAAGTAAGAGTCAATGATACTAGTGGTGATTTCCGAATTGCTGATTTCTTAGTGACCGTCCAAGACACTACTCCGCCTATATGGGTTACTGAACCAACAAATCAAGTAGTTGAGTATGGAGCGACCTTGGATTATCAACTTGCAGCTTGGGATGCATCAGGCATTGATTCCTGGAATATCAATGACACTATTCACTTCAATATTGGCAGTAATGGTCGTATCACTAGTATTGGTACCCTTCCCCTTCGAATCTATTGGGTGCAAGTTTGGGTGAATGACACCCTCAACCAAGTGTTAACTGGCACCTTCGCGGTAACAGTGCGGGACACGACACCTCCCACCTGGACAGTTACACCTTCAAATCAGGTCATACAGTATGGAACACCGTTTAGTTATCAGCTTCAAGCTTCTGATCTCTTGGGGATTCATCACTGGAGTATTAATGACACGACCCACTTCATTATTGACAATACTGGTCTTGTTATGAATAATACAATCCTCTTACCCGGCATCTATCATCTTACAGTCTCTGCCTATGATCCCCGGAACAACTTTTGTACGGCAACCTTCACAGTGACTGTGGAAGGTCACACCCCACCACCAATACCAGCGATAATTCCACTGGAATGGATTCTTGCAATTGCTAGTTTGGCAGTAGTTGTCATTATTGTAGCAGCTGCCATTTGGTATCGTCGCCGGGTTAAAAAATAAAAAATGAAGTTTCACAAGATTAGTCCCTGGACGTGAATCAACGTAACTGGTAAAGAGAAATCGGGTTCTCAAAGTTATTTACGAGTTGATTGACGTTCTGGGGACTCTCTTTGAGTGCCTGTATAATATGGGTACCTGAAGCTCCACCACGGGACCCAGTGAGTAGCCACCCAAGCACCTATTTTTGTTCATGTTGAGATGGAACTATTAGATATGCTCTATTAATAATCACAGTTGGGTTTCAAAGACGCTTTTCAGATCTATCTTTTGAAACATATTTTTAAATTTTGACTCCCATCATGAATTGCACTTCAACAAAATTGTGTAAATTTGAGATACAAATTGGTTGAAAAGAGGAATAACTTTATTCGTAACAGCTTCGACCAGTGACGCAAATTGTTAGAAAAGAGGAGAATCAAATGGATTTCGTTGACACTATGCTTAGTCGCAGAAGCATTCGCCAATATGAAGAAAAGGACATTCCGGAAGCAGTTTTAAATAAGATCCTGGAGGCAGGTCGAATGGCCCCCTCAGCAGGAAACAAACAATCATGGCATTTTATTGTGATTACTGATGAAGTAAAAAAGCGTGAATTGTCTAAAGGGATGTTTAGTCGATTTCTCAAGGATGCTCCAGTGACGATTGTGGGCTGTGCACACCAAGATCGGATTTCGGGACGATGGTCAAAAATAAGCACTGCTATCGCATTGCAAAACATGGTCATTGCAGCTTGGGCTATGGGTATTGGATCATGTTGGATTGGGGCCTTCAATGAGGATAAAGTCAAGAACCTCCTTGATATTCCTGAGAAATGGGATGTTGTTGCCCTCATCCCGTTTGGATACCCCACTAAGATTCCTCGTCCAAAACGAAAGAAATCTATTGAAAAGATTAGGAGCTTCAACAAGTTTTCCAAATAACTTTTCATTAATTTAGTTCAGTAGAATTAGAACTAATGTTCAAATTTTCCGAAACGCATAAAAAGAGATTCTACAATCTTATCGGTTGCTGGGATCATCTCATGGTCGATTTAGATACAGAAACCGCGTGGAATGTGACTGGTAAGTATGGTAAAGAACTAGCTGTTGTATTAGGAGCACTCGCGAATGAAAAGCGATTACGAGTATTATCTGCCCTGCTGGTTCGCCCACGGTTGTTCAGTGAGCTACGAGAGCTCACAGGATTAGGAAAAACGGCATTATCCCATCACATGGGATTACTAGTGAAAACTAATATCGTCAACCAAAAAAGTCGAGGTCGATATGAAATTAACTCTGATGGACAAGCGATACTAACAGCCATCAGCTCAACCTATCTCGAATCAGATCGCTTTGAAGAACTGAAATCGACTCGAACAGCGCGGTACATTGAGAAGATCTATGCAAAACGCAAGGAGAAGGAGATTGAAGATTTGTTTGTAGAGGTTGTGGAGCTTGAACCTATGCGGGTGGCGAGTGTTCGGGCGTTTAGTGAATCGCCTGAAAATGATGCGTGGGAAAAGCTACAAGCGTGGGCAGAGCCCCAAGGATTATTAGATGATTTGATCACACACCCGGTGTTTGGATTTAACAATCCGAATCCGTCTCCGGGACAGAAGGAATATGGGTATGAGTTCTGGATTCGGATGGGAGCTAATTTCAAGGGTGAGGGCGAGATCGAAGCGAAGGATTATGATGGGGGGTTATTCGCTGTTACGACGTGCAGGTTATGGGAGGAAATGCATTCGGAGTTCGGGAAGGAACACGGGTTTCTGGAGTCGTGGAAGAAGCTCATGGATTGGATTATTCTAAGCGAGAAATACGAGATGGATGAATCCCGTCAGTGCCTGGAAAAGGCTCAGAATCCAAAGGCATCGGAAAAGGGGCTGGTGCTGGAACTATATCAGCCGATCAAGGAGGTTCAGAAGCCCTCTTAGGACTAAAGATAAGATGGATGTGAAGTAAATGGGAGACAAAGATATACGTATTGTTAGGCTTGCTCCGATGCGAGTAGCAAGCCTTCGAGTAATTAGTATCACGCCAGAATTGCAGGCTTGGGCGAAGTTACGTGCCTGGGCGGAGGCAAAGGGACTGCTGGGTGACTTAGATAAGCATCCAGTTTTTGGCTTTAATAATCCTCCACCTGAACCAGGGAAACGCGAGTACGGATATGAATTCTGGATTCGTGTGGATGATGACATCGAGTCGGATTCCGTGGTTGAGGTGAAGGAGGTTGAAGGCGGTGAATACGCGGTGACGACCTGTGTCTTGAAGGAGGAACTAGAATCCGATTTCTTAAAGGAACATGGGATTCTAGAATCCTGGCATCGCTTGGACGAATGGGCAAAGGCGAACGGGTACAGGTATCGGGGTCATCCAGGGCTTGAGAAACCCCATGATCCTGATGCTGGTCCTGACTTGATCTTGGATTTGTACTATCCAATAACCAACTAGAGGATTCCATTGCGACATAAATCGTATATGTAGGGAGTTGATAGTGAGAATGAAAAAAGTGGATTTGAATCAGCTTCGGTATGTGGAAGCGACTGAGGCTGATATTCCGGCTTTAACTGCTGTTATGACTCGGAGCTTTGATGATGATTCACAACGGTTCCGAGGTGAACCCGAAGGAGGTCCTGCCGGGTATAATACAGGGGACTTCTTTCGACAGTTTATGCGACCAAGGAATTGCTATAAAATCATGTTCAGTGACACCTTAATCGGGGCATTCATAGTATTTCGAAATCACCCAGAAAAAGAAACGAATGTACTGGGCACGGTGTTCCTCGATCCCGAGTATCAGAATTTCGGCATTGGTACGAAGGTTATGGAATATATTCATAACACTTTTCCAGCAAAACGATGGATTTTGGATACCCCTGAGTGGCATACCCGCAACCATCACTTCTATGAGAAACTAGGATATCAAAAAATTGGAGAACAAGAGGAACCCCATGCAGGTTTTACACTTCGAATTTATCAGAAGAACATAGATTAATCGAAGGCCAGGAGTGGAGTGCAGGCGTTTTTCCTGTTGGAGGTGTTATAGGGGGTTTACTTAGATGAAGGGGTCCGCATATATATAGACTAGATAGCAGAACAATAGTCTGTTCCGGACTCCTTCGATTCCCTTTTTCTAAATAAGAGGTTTGGTGAAAATCGATTGCCTGAAGTTATATCAAAATGTGGGGTGAATTGTGCCAAATGCGCTTGGTCCCCCATTACTCGAAAGCATATTCCAGATGAGGAATTACCTGAGTTTCGAGAACGAGCAAAGGCGATACTAGGATTTACGCCCACAGAGAAGCCCTGTCTGCTATGTTTAACACCTGAAGATAAGATCAGTAAGGACGTTAGCCATTGGCATGCAAACTTTCGACGAGGGTGTCAGGTTCGAAAATGTGTGACCAACATGGGCATCAAGAACTGCGCATACTGTTCACGGTTTCCCTGCGCATTTAAAACAGCGGATGCAGGAGGATGGACTCGTGAAAACTTGGAGAAAAAACTTGGCCAACCAATAACCGATGAAGATTACCATACCTTCGTCGAGCCCTTTGAAAGCCTAAAGCGCTTAGAACAAATCCGTTCAACCTTAGAACCTGATGAGATTGTGGAAGCTATTACACTTCCCCCATTAAAGCTGAAAGTCGTAGAGTTTCCAACCGTTTTATCTGGTCAACAAGCAGAGAGCTTCAGATCAGTTCATACCTTATTGAGTACAATTAAACAGTCCATGCTCGGAGTGGAGGATGCTGATCTTCCACCTCAACAGTTTCGATTGAAAAACCGAGTGAAAGTCTTTTTACGGTTCCTTTGGATTTTTGCAGCAGCTGGAAATCTTAAGGAAACGAATGGTGGGTACCTTGTGGTTGATGCTAAAACCTTCTATGATAATCGAGGAAGTGAAACAGGATTGACTCAATGGCCCTATCTTGAACAGGTACACTATCCAACACTTGCACAGTATGGGGTTCAGCCTGAATTAGTCGAATTAACGAAAGAGTGGAAAGCACCCATGGGTGGTTTACGAAAAGCAGGTTGGGAAATGAAACTATCCTTCACTAAGAAACTAGGTGGTTTAGCAAGTCTAAAGGCGTTTCAGACCTTCGGTAAAAAGTTATTTAAAAAATATGGGAAACAGGCATTTCGGTACTTTAATGAGGTTGACATGCGCCTTCTAACTGAATAATAATAGAATTGAGCTAAATTGGTTCCCAATCAACTTCTTGGTGTTATGGGGGGTATGGGAATATTAAATTAGAAAAAGTGTTCATCTGTAGTATGTGGGATTTTTGTTGACTGCCTTG
>JAEOTO010000014.1 GCA_016839805.1 Candidatus Hermodarchaeota archaeon | reverse complement strand
CATTTGCCAGTTAACGTTTACGCACTGGAAGATGCAATCAACTTTACTTGGAAAAGTGCAGCCACGCTTGCAAAGCAACAGGCGAAATAAACAACGCGTCGTCGCCTCTAAACCTTCCTGAAAAAGAGTCTGCTTTTCTCACAGAGACAGAAACTGTTTTCAAACATAATGCCTAGACTCCCAAATGTGAATAAAACTCCCAAGAGTTTAATCATCGACCTGGGTAGTGGCTACATCAAATGTGGTCCTCCAACACGACCAGAACCATTAGTCATGCCTGCAGCTCTCAAAAGTACTGAGAATAAAAGTGGTAACCCAATCTTTCATGAGCTTGATCCAGGGAGGAGCACTTGGGTCTTTCCGTTTGAAGATGGGCTCCTACCAAAGGATACTACCCTTGTCGCTCAACTTTGTAATCTGGCAATGGAGCAATTTCCTGAATTACATCAACACCGAGATAATGTGGAATTAATGCTCCTAGTTTTCCCGCAATCTAAATCTGACCAAGTTACCGATATGTCTCAAACCCTGCGAGAGGCACTTGGGTGCTTGCATGTGGATGCTGCAATTCAACAAGTGTTAACATGGGTTAACTGGGGACGAAAAACGGGATTGATTGTAGATATTGGCTATACGGTAACCCATATCACCCCAATTTATCGCGGATTTCTCTTGGAGGAACATGTTTTGTCCCTAATCACTGGAAGTTTCTTTGTGTCTGCAGAAATTCGTAAGCTTCTCCTTCATCAAGCCGAAGCTACCACAACCGAACTATCTTCATTATACTCTCAACTCGCCAATGATGGAAAAGCAATAAATGACATCAAACAATCCCTGTGCCAGGTGCACCCTGTTCAATTGGATAAACAGTTTAATGAGACAGCGAACTTCTCCTATCAGGGTGAGCAACTCTCGCTTGCTGCTCTTCCTTGGCAAGCACCCGAAGTATTATTCCAACCCACTCTTCTTGGAGTAGGAGACAAAGGCTTAACTGATGGTATTACGGATGTATTGCAACGAGTCGATACTACTGTACGGGCTGAACTCGCTTCAAACATCGTACTGTCTGGTGGAGGATCCATGTTCACAGGACTAAAATCCCGGCTTAAAACCGATCTAAAAATCCAAATACCGCATCTTGTCGTTAAGGTTTATGACCCTGAATATCCAATGTACAGTAGTTGGCTAGGTGCCACAAAAATGTAAATTTGAGGGGACAATAAATGTCTGATGCAGCTGCTGTGAAGGAAGCTATTACGAAGGTCGAAAAAGGTATTGATAACTTAGCTGAACAACTAAATTCAACTCGGTCTGCGATGGAGCAATTGTCACAAAATCTCTCTCAGCAAATGGAAAAAACCATAAAAGAAGCGAATACCGCCGCACAAGAAATCCATCGTGATATCACGACTTTTCGAGAACAACGACAACTTGTCGAAACTCAACTTATTGCTGAGGTTGATCGGGCAAAGGAGCTTAGTAATTTAAAGGATATCGAAGAAGCTATCCGCGTTGTGATTGAAATCGTTGACGAGTTGACAAACCGTATTAACTTAGATGCGGTTCTCAAGGCCGTAAAAGACTTAGAAGCCTCAAATAAGGGAGGAAAATAATTAGGTGATGCACTATGACTGAGCAACCACCCCAGCCCCCAGCGCCTCCTGGACCCCCACCTGCTGCTCCTGATTCAGGGGATGCCGCATTAATTCCCTTTGTCACTCAAGCATTTACCAACTTGTTTAACCGGTTAGAGGCACTCACTCAAGAAGTATCGACATTGCGAGAGACGATTGCCCAGATTGATCAATTAGTTAAGGGGCGATTGGAGACGATTGAGCCTCAATTTCAAGAGCTACTTTCGAATTTACGAGAACAACGGCGCAGTAGTGTAACCCATTATTCACAGCTTGCGGCTACGATTGCCCAAGGTTTTGAGTCGCTTGGTGATCTTCGCACATCTTCTGCAGACGCTCAGACATTAGAATTACTAAGGGAAACTCTCCAAGCAGCCCAAGATGCTTTGTATTGTTTGCGAATGGAACGGCTCATTAGACGTACCCTGGAGCTCCAAAAGAAATAACACTCTGCTTCTACGTAATCAAGAAGTAGTTTGAACTAGAAGGCCCCTAAACTTTTCCTGGCTTCTTTTTCAAGCCATATTTTTCCCGCATTCGTTCACGCCAAGGTTGGTCTGTTCCATGCGCCTCAGGCATTGCATCAGCTGAAGCCGGTGCAGGTGTACTCGGCGCGGGTTCGGGCGCTGCTGCCTTTGCTACAGGAGGTGGTGGAGGTGATTTTTTGGGGGTTTGAGCCGTTGGAGCAGTGACACCAGATGGAGTACTAGCTCTCGGACGTGATGAAAAGCTACCTCCTGATTCGAGACGGGATAAAACCTCACTGACAGAAAACATCTGCATCCGCTTATCTAACTCGCTGATTGCCCGAAGCATCATCCGGTTAAGTTCTTGAGGTTCCGATTTACTCAACTCAGTCAATTTTTTACTGAGAGAATCAATTCGGTTATTCAAGTTCGCAATATTATCCTTTAGAACTCCAACGGCATCTAATTGACGGCGAATGCTTTCTAGATCCTTTGAGATATGCTGTTCTACCTCATTAATTCGCGTAAGTGCTTTTTCGAGGATTTCAGTCATTTGCCGGAAAACATCATCAATATTAGCGTCTTTTGTTGGTGGCATCTCTTTTCATAGGTTTCTTCTAACAAAGACTTTTATTCCTTCCTATTTGCAGGGGTTCAGGTGTGTCATTTACTGTGAATAACTCAGTAACCATTTTCCATCCCCAATGCCAAAAACTGGGACGCCACCTTCAGAAATTAAACCCACATGCAGAGGATTTTCTGAACCCACACTTCTTTCCTCCAAAAAATACTAAGACTGAAGATACAGCAAGATTCTTTTTCTTCATCACAGCAATCGACCATCGAACAAGTCCCCTGGGGCAGAGTTTTGAAGGAAAGGTAGATGGCAAATACTTCCAGGGCGCAGATCTCCTTTGGCATCTGAGTGTGAAACGCTTCCTTCGAAACCCACAGCTATTCCATCCATTAAAAATGGCAAAAATCACCGAAAAACAAATTATAAACTGGTATACGGTGTGTTCACCGAACCGCGTAACAATAGGAAACCCCGGTGAACGGGCAGAACTACTACGGAACAGTGGGCAGGTGCTCCTAGACAAGTATGAAGGATCAGTACTCACCCTACTAAATTCTGCTAATCACCGCCTCTCATCTGACCCAGATAATACCGAACTTGGACTTTTATTACTTCTATCTGAATTCAAAGCCTATGAGGACCCCGCCAACAAGAAGAGTTTCCTCTTTCTCAAGTTTATTCTTCGACGGAACTTGTGGACACACACAGATGTTGATCAATTACGGATTCCAGTAGATAATCATCTCACTCGAATCGCTTTGCGAACCGGTGTTGTTACCCCCTCTGTAAAGCTTGCCAAAGCTCTTCAAAACCGATATTCTATCAGTCTAGCGAAGGATGTTAAGCTTCGTGAACGAATTGGCGACGCATATTCGCTAGTAAGTAAGCATGCAAGCCGTTCTGTTTTAGAGCTTGATGACTTTTTCTGGCATTTTGGGCGTAATTGCTGTTTGCTCGACTCACCAGTTTGTGTGACTGGTTGCACATCGAATTGCTATGTGGCAACTCACTTGTTGAGTATTTCATGCCAAAACAGGTGTCCTCTGGACTCTGTATGTTATGCTTATGCTGACGATACCAAACGAGGCCTCGTTGAACCTAAAGTCAAAACCTGGTATTATTAATCCCAACAGTTACGCCTTAGGACGATACATATATTTTCCGACAAAACTTTCTCGGCTCATCATCGTCGGCAAAGTCCAACCTACAAGGGTACCATTCGGAGTTTCTCGAAGCACTGGTTCTGGTGCTCCGGAGGGTACAGCGACGTATTCAAAGTTGGGTGGAATGAGATCCTGTAATTCTGGGTCATGCAGGCTAGTCTCTCCTTCGTTTACGAAGGTCACGGTCACTAACAATTCACCCTCTTTCTCGGTGGGGGCAACTGTTCGTGTTTTTCGAAGCTTTCGAGCAACTGATCGCACTTTGATAACTGGGGCCATGGATTCAGGAATTTCCACCAAAGCCTGTGGTCCAGGTGGAAAGGTATTCGCCTTTATGGTCACAGGAAGCTGATATTCATAATTAGGCTTAGGTGCTCGAGCTACGGTCATATAACTCGCTGTAACCGTGTCCCCCGGTTTAATCGGTGAATGATTTTCAATTAAATCGTGCAACTGAATCGAGAGTGTATGGGGAATCTTTATGTCGCGATCCTCGGGTCGGATATTGACTTTCAGACTACGTGTAATGGGTTTATCTCCGACTCTAACTCGGATTTGAGTATCCTCCGGAGCTTCAAATCCTGGAGGTAGTGGGTCAATGAAGACTATTTCATCACATTCAGTCGTCCCTGTATTCTTGGCTTGAAGTGTGACAGCGACAGGTGCAGGTTCCCAGGCTAAGAGCTCTAATGGCTCTACTCGTTTATTTCCTTCAACTCGAAGCACCGAAAAGACAACTTCGGCTTTTTCAATTGACCCAACAATTTCTTGAACAATCGGCGCTTCCACGGATGATAACGCAATGATATCAAATTCAGGTTGTTCGGCACTAACTTCGAATTCGTGACCCCAAACTTCTCCAGATTCCAAACGATGATTTGGTGTACCTTCATAAAGTAACTCGTTATCAGGTGCAGTGAGAACTATTTGCACACGTTCTATGCGGAGAGGAAATTCACTGGAATTGGTAAGCGAGGCTTTACATCGCCAAACACCTGTCCGCATTGTATGTTCTTCCCGTTCAACACTAATCTCCGTTTCAGTTGAACCATGAAGCGTTGGAACGAGTGTGCTTCGAATTACATCAGGAACCTTGTAATTGACATATACCTTTCCACCCGATTTAGGTTCAGTATCTTCCGCAGTAATTGTAGCTCTGATCCGTTGAACTACCATTTGATCAGGAATTATTTCTTTGATTATCCAACTAACTCGACCAGTTTTTGAGTCGTATTCGGCTTTTCCGACTTGAGGTTTTTGGAGTTGTATATTTTTGAAAATGGGTGGTATCTCTTTGGAGACGACGACTTCTTGAATAGTCGCTCCTGAATGGTTTCGAAGGTTTAAGCTGATTTCAACTGGCATGTCATACTCAAATACAAGGGCGTTATTGATTCCTACGCGTTCATAGAACGTGTCTATGGTCTCTGTAAGAAGGAGCATGGGGGTTTCGATTTCTTTTATGATGAAGTCTTTTTCCCATTCATTCATTGGATCTAATCGACCAATATCAAGCGAGTCAGTACCCAGTGTTGTTCGATTCTGTCGATTCAATTCAAGCTCTGTATCCCACACGGCAAATTTTCGTGAATTGTTTTTCACAACCATCTGGCCACGAGGATCAAAACGTGTAATTGTGTTATCCGAATTCAACAATGTGTGTTCATGTTCCCTAATCGAAATTGTTAACCCTGCTGGAGGATGTGCCGAAGCCACGTTCCATCACACCTCGCTTACCACTAGATACTTGTACGTTGATTTAATGTCTTTCGTGAAGCCTTTTTCTGATGCATTAAACTATGGTCAAATCGAAAGTAACGCTAAATTAAAGGCATCATTATGTTTTCGCTGTAAAACTCCTTCTGCCTTGATTAAGGTTAGTTCCCCTGTGGGATTCACTCGACACCCTTCCATTAAATGACCGCCCAGCATTTCACCTTTCACACCTGAGAGTATGATATGAGCATGAACGATTGGTTCATTGTCCAAGATTGCTACGTTTCCTGTGCAATTGAGAATTTCAAGGGCTGGAGAAGACTGCCTGCTTGGTTCCCACACATGTGTGGTGTACGCTTTCTCCTTTGGGATATAGAATCCATAATGTGCTTTATCAACTGCTCCTATAACCGTGAACATCCCCGCCTTAACATCATAATCAGCGACGACTTGTTTGATGCTTAGAAGAAGATCTTCACCAGCTTCAAACCTTGCTACAACAATCTCTTTAAGTGGTAACGAACAGGAACCCATCGTGAATTCCCCTATTAAGTGACTGTTCTATCAGTGGGCTAAACCCTAAAAAGTGGGATGGTCCTTATTCGGTTCGGAAGCGATACTGCGTGCCACGTGATCTCTCCTCATGGACAGACTCCTCTCAAAGTAAATCCCGTTCTCCGGCTAAAGCTAGTTTGAAAAAGAAACAACACTTGTCATTGTTAACTCAACTCCTTAACCAAATACAAGATCAGCCAATTCATCCCGCTGACTACCCAAAAACGGCCCCCTCCGGTCCACCAGGTGTCCTAGTGAACATTGATTATCAGGGAGATGCAAGGGTTGCGAAAACAAAACTCTACGATGTCGAGAGAGGAGAGATTTACGAATGGAATGATACAACGGAGCACCACCCCTACTGTCTAACAGATTTAACCCGTGAAGAACTCGGTCAACGCAAAGAGGTCATTGGCCATTCAGGGTTTCTCAAGCTTGAAGAACTTTCGAAGTTTAACCTCCTTTTGGATAAAGAGCAACAATACACCGTAATTGTGGCCAAGGATCCTCTGGCAATTGGCGGTCGACCGGAATCGATTCGGGAAAAGTTAGGTCGTGATCACAGTTGGGAAGCAGATATTCGATACACTCAATGTTACACAATGGATCGAGCCCTTACCCCTGGACTATTCTACCGAGTTCAAGAGGGTGCACTCATCCCAGTTCCGCAAGAGTTCTCAGCTGAGGACGCTACGAAAATTCGGAATCTGTTCAAAGAAGAAGCGGAGTTAACAAAACTGATTGATGAATATCTTCCGCTCTTCCTCACCCAAGCACCAAAATTTCCCAGACTTGCCCTTGACATCGAGGTTGAATCGGAGTTCATTGATCGGATACCTGATCCAGAGGAAGCCCCTCAGCCAGTAATTTCTATCTCGTTGGTTGATGATACAGGCACTGGACGTGTCTTTATCCTCCGGCGTGAGCGTAAGGAGTTGGGTACACCAAACCTTCCTGATACGGTTCAAATCGAGCTCTTTGATGACGAATCTAAGCTCTTAGAAACTGTATTTCGTATACTCTGGCGAACCCCACTGTTACTTACTTTTAACGGGGATAACTTTGATCTCCGGTATCTTGTCAACCGTTCAAAGAAACTCGGAATTCCTCCTTCAAATAATCCTATTCGAATGCGCGGGGGATTCCGAGGAAATCCTGAAGCTGAACTTGAGTATGGGGTGCATATCGACTTATACCGATTCTTCCACAATCGATCCATCCAAATCTATGCATTCAAAAATCGATATCGCGAAGTCCGACTTGAAAACCTCAGCCAAGCGTTACTCGGTGAAGGAAAAATCCAGTTAACTGAATCGATAAATACAATTCCAACGAGTCTGCTTGCCGAGTATAACTGGCAAGATGCCAGCCTCACCATGCGACTTACCCAATTTGACAATGACCTAGTTATGAATTTAATTCTCCTCCTCATGCGCCTTTCACACCAAGGCATGCATGATCTCACCCGAACCGCAGTATCCAACTGGATTCGCAGCCTCCTCTACTATGCCCACCGACAACGTAACTTCCTAATTCCACGCCAAGACGAAATCGCCGCCTTCAAAGGCGAAGCCGTCACAGAAGCCATCATTAAAGGTAAAAAATACCTGGGTGCCATCGTCGTCGAACCCAAAGAGGGAGTTCACTTCGGTGTAACTGTTGTTGACTTCGCCAGTCTTTATCCTAGCATCATGAAAGCTTACAACCTGAGCTACGAAACCGTACGGTGTGACCATCCTGAATGTAAAGACAACACCGTTCCTGGAACACCCCACTGGGTATGTACACGTCGCGAAGGACTTACCAGCCAGATTATTGGGTTGATCCGAGATGTCCGGGTCGAGCATTTCAAACCCCGTGCGACAGATAAAACCCTCTCCCCCTCACAGCGTAGCTGGTTCAGCGTTGTCGAACAAGCCCTCAAAGTATTCCTCAATGCATGTTTACCCTTTGATGCAGAAGTCATCATTCGAACCCCCACAGGACAAATAGAAAAACGCACAGTCGGTTCTCTAAAAGATATTTGGGCAGATTATGAGATCCTCTCGATAAATTCAAACTTGAATAATGGACATTTCGGTACGCCAATTTTTGTGCCAATAAAAGGATTTGCTGAAACTGGAACAGCAAAGATTCTAAAAATAACGCTTTATGATGGAAGATTGTTACGATGTACTTCTAACCACATTGTACCAATTTATTCAACACTAACAGGAAGAAGATATGGTAGGGAATTCCAGATACTAGAAATTCCTGCGGGCGAACTCAAAGTAGGAGATGAACTATTACTCTGTGGACAAATGCCCCTTTCTGATTCACCTCCTAGCCGAATATTTATTCCAGATCTCATTGATTCAACCGATCTTCTAATCGGAATGCATCGAAGCATCTACAAACGGTTCTCCTATAGAAGAAATCAATCCACTGATAATAAACTAATTCAAATTATCAACAAGAAATTCAGCTACAGCAAAAGCCGAAAGCTCTACAAAGCATATTGGGCCGATCTTTCAAAAAAAGAAAAAGATATTATCAGAATAGCTTCGCCTGGGTTCTTTGAAGTGAAAATAAGTAAAAGCTCTCATTACAGCGGTTTTTGGCAGGCAATTTCAATTCCTCTTTCGAGGGAATTCTTTCAACTATTAGGTTGGTATATTGCCGAAGGCCATGGTCAACAAAACAGATTTACTATTACGCAATCGCTTGAGAAAAAACCCCAACACGTTCATGAAATTCTCAAACTTCTACGAGAGTTAAACTGGCCTGTCGTCTTCTATGGTGATAAGACAATAACTGTCCATTCCAATATTCTTTCTTCTGTCATTGGCACTTTATGTGGAACTCATGCAAATAATAAAAGAATACCAATCTCCCTTTTGAATAAGGAAAGGGCTACAGCTTTACTCCAAACCTACTTTAAAGGTGATGGGAACTACAATTTCCGAGGACGGCGTCGTTACAGCACTGCAAGTCTACAATTATCTAAAGATCTAATTTTTATCTTAAGTGCACTTGGAAAATATTCATCTCTGCATAAAGATGCTGACATTACTCGTGTCGTAGAAACTTCGGGTAAGAATTATGCACGAAAATATCGGGGGATAATGGACTTCAATGGAACTAATCTTATTCGAGTTAAGTCCATCGAGATTGAACCACATCCCCAACCTGTATTCGATATCGAAACCGGAAATGGGTGGTTTGTGACCACAAATGGAATTGTAACACATAACAGCTACGGCGTTCTTGGGGCTTCTCACTTCCCCTTATATTGCGCTCCTGCCGCAGAGTGTTATTCTGAAGACACTGAAGTTTTGACAGAAAACGGTTGGAAATTGTTTAAGGATTTAAGGCCTGGTGAAAAAGTTGCCACATTAAGTTCGAATGGCAAAATAGAATACGAGTTACCAAGAAAATACATTGAAGAGCGATATTCTGGGCCGATGTTTTCCCAGGTTAGTAGTAATATCGATTTATTTGTAACACCAAATCATAATATGTTCGTGGGATGGCGGGGAAAACAAAACTATAAACAGGTAATAAGGTGGGGCTTTAGAACCCCTATTGAAATGCCCAAGTATGTAAAATATAAAAGAAACGCCGGGTGGGATGGTGAAGAAAAAGAGTGGTTCGTTTTACCTTCAATAATGAAGAAGAAACTTGTGGATACTACTATTAAAACAAGAGATAAAAAAGGAAGAATCGTTGAAAGTGAACACCACTTCAAAAGTTATGTTGAGCAAGAAAAGAGAATTCCGATGGATGATTGGTTACGATTCTTTGGGATATGGCTCGCCGAGGGATGTACATCAGGAAAATACAAAGTAATAATCACTCAATCAGATTTAGAAAAAAGAGAGAAGATCAAGAGATGGTTGAAAAAACTACCATTTGAGTTTAAGGATTATGGAGTGAATCTCACATGTCATAGTAAACAACTTTTTTCTTATCTTAAGCAATTTCAGAAGAGTCATGACAAGTATATTCCAAGAGACCTATTGAACTTATCTTCAAGACAATTAAGGATCCTATTTGAATCAATGATGCTAGGTGATGGCTGGAGGGGAAGAAGCTATGGTACTTCTTCTAAGGATTTGGCTGATGGTTTTCAAGAACTTGTATTAAAAATGGGCTATGCATCAACGATATCAAATACACAAGATTTCTACAAAATTTATGTTTCATATCAGATGTTAGAACCAATGCAGAATAAGGTAAAAGATCACCGGTCATGGATTGATTATGAAGGAAAAGTTTACTGTGTGGAAGTCCCTAATCACCTGCTTTATGTTCGACGAAATGGCAAGGCGTGCTGGTCAGGAAACAGTATTACGGCTTTGGGTCGTTATGCTATTACGAAGACGATTGAAAAAGCGGAAGAAATTGGCGTGACGGTGTTGTATGGGGATACTGATAGCTTGTTTCTCGAGAATCCAACGGAAGATCAATTGCAGCAATTAATTGAATACAGTGAGAAGGAACTGCGAGTCGAATTGGATGTGGAGAAGGAATATCGTTATGTCGCCCTTTCTAGTCGTAAAAAGAATTATCTTGGTGTCTCTAAGGCTGATCAAGTCGATATTAAGGGACTCACTGGGAAAAAACGCAATACACCGGCCTTCCTCCAAGAGGCCTTCATGCAAATGATAGATATTCTCCGGCAAGTCCGTGACGCTGACGGCTTTTCTTCAGCGAAAGAACAAATCCTCAAACTTGCCCGCGAAAAGTTAACCATGTTAGAACGTCGTGAATTCAAAGTAGAAGAGTTGGCGATTCGTGTGCAATTAACGAAGAGTCCCGAAGCCTATGTTAAAACTACTCCTCAACACGTGAAGGCTGCACGACAATTGCAGCAGGCTGGACGCGAAGTAACCGCAGGCGACATCATAGCCTTCGTAAAAACGACTGGAGGGGTAAAACCCGTTGAGCAGGCTACGGTACAGGATATCGATATCGCAAAATACAAGGATCTCGTGAAAAGCACATTTGAGCAAGTATTAGACGCCTTGGGCATTGAATGGTTAGACACCATTGGAATGCGTAGACTAGACACCTTTTTTGGCTAGTTATCTGACGATGAATAGACGGTTCTTCAAATTTAATCAGCATGACGACGTTATTATTTTCACTTAACGATTAGAAACACCAAAATGTGCCATAGCAACGTTTATTGAGCCTTTTATCTAATGTGTTGGGTAGTTACTCTAGTAGGTGGAAATTGTGGAGATCCGGGACCTGCTTACGCGGGGAGTCACTCTCATTGTGGATCCTCGTGGCTTGAAAACCAGTTTAGATGATTTCTTCGCCAGTTATGGCGGATATCTGGAATATGTTGTTGCTGTAGCCAAAGATCCCTCAGGACGCGTCTTTTATTCTAGTAAAGTAGCGCCTGCTAATGAAGAATATCCAACCTTTTTCAGCGAAGCTCTTGATACAACCGAGGCGGTTGGAATTCGCTCTGGTGCATATATCAACGTATTTGCAGACGCATTCTTTGCGGCTGATCAAGAATTTAAAACATACACAACTGATGGTCAATCGTTAGGTGTCCTTGTGTGCCCGAATAAACCTGGTTTTATTCAGCACATAATTACCGTTGTCAAAGAAGTTGCTGAAACACCCATCCAGACCCTATTTCTTGCCAATCTTGGTTATCCTCATGCCAGTTATTGTTACTGTAATGATTGCCGTGAAGAATTCACGAAGTACGCGGACCTTCGGCATACCTTTCAAATTGCTGACCCTTCAGCTAATCCCGCCTTGTACAATCAATGGATTGAATGGCGTGTTGGAAAAATGACGAATATCATT
Source organism: Candidatus Hermodarchaeota archaeon (assembly GCA_016839805.1). GTDB lineage: Archaea > Asgardarchaeota > Hermodarchaeia > Hermodarchaeales > Hermodarchaeaceae > Hermodarchaeum. Next base: position 10,369 of record JAEOTO010000014.1, on the reverse strand, counting down.
CAACAACTGGTTAACGCTGCTAAAGAAGTCAAACCCGATCTAACGGTGTTTCTATCTTATCCTATCGATTCAGAGAGTGGCTATGTTACCGGGACTAGAACGAATTTAGGCTTAGATCTTGAAGCTCTTGCACAAATGAGCAAGAATCTAGCTATCGAAATATTCCCATGGACCCCTATTCTCCCTGATCCGGGAACTAACGATTTCTCCAATTTCATCGAGAATATAACTTTCGTCGATGGGCTCAAGAAAACGGGGGTAGATTTCGCGATGACTCATTGGATTCTTGAAGATGAAGCGGAATACAATCGCGCTAAGGCTCTTGCCGATGCCACAGGAATCGAACACATCTATTCAATGTTAGGCTATCCAGTCAATTATCAAACCATACGTGAAATTCGTCTAGGTCTGGGTCGTTAAATTCTCGCTTCGTAAACCATGCAATCAAAAATCATACCGATGTTGGGGATTTGGTATAGACGTGAATGAAACCGAAAACATTCAACGGCTTGAAGAACTCTACCGACGACTCATGGGTTCAGATATCGCTACACAAGAAGAAGTCAAGGCCAAAGCTGAAATAATCTCCTTAATTCCCCAACTAAAAGCCATTATCCTTGCTCAAGAGACGCCAGAAGCTCAAGAAGTAGGACAAGATCTTGAACGACTCTATGAGATGGTGTCAAAATGGAACCCTCTTTCAGCATGGTTCCGTGATGAAGAAGAATTAGTCCAACTCTACTTTGATATTCTTTCCAAAGTTCGTCTTTTTCTGATTCGACATAAAGGGCCTACTGAAGAATCTGGGACCCTAGTAAGTGAAAGTTTATCCTCTATTCGCCAAACCATCACTCAATTTGCTACGGTCGTCGAAGAAATTCGTGTAACCGTTAAAACCCTTCTCGAGATCATTTCACCTACGCCAGAGGTTCACGCTAGAATTGCGGGACTTAGTAGTAGAGCCTTGGAGCTCGAACGCCGAATAGATGATTTCCAGGCAACAACTGGGAATAAAACCGAGGCCGACCAAGAAAAAATTGAACGATGGAAGCAGGATCTTAAAAAACTCAAAAAACAAATTGACACGCTACGAAAACTAGCGAAGAAGGGCTAGACATTTTTCGGCTTTGAGCATTTAGTTAGCTAATGTGTGAGTAGGGTATTTCTCTGTTATTTTTGGCTTCTTCCACATCTACTGCAGAAGTCGCTGTCTTCTCGAAGGTCCTGTCCACAGTAAATACAAAAACCGTGTGTGGGTGAATGTGAGGCGCTCATTGTTGGAGAGCTAGACGCGGTCCAACCATCAGATGAAGGGCTACTAGATTCGTGAGCTAATCGTGATGAGAAACTTGGCGTAGGATCCGAGTCAAAAAATGAGCGTGACTGATATTCCTTTGGAGTGCTAAAAAGTCCACCTAAATCGACGGAACTACTCGAACTTGGTTTTGCTGATTGCGAGTAACTTCGACCTTGTGCGAAACTCTCAGCTGATTCAAGGTCACGCCAAGGATCTGGTGATCTACCTCCTGAGTATGAAGAGGACTGTGACTGCTCGTTGGGCCAACGCCGTTCAGACTGTCGAATGAACTGTTGATGGCATTCAGTTTGAATGGCCTGGTATTCTTCTTTTGATATTCCAAGTAATTTGAGAGTTTGATCACGAAGATGGCATTCCCGGTTCAAATCACAGCAGTAAGCTAGACTACCGTAACAGGTTAGTTTCATGGCTTGTTCCGGCGTTGTTTTGGGAAGGGGTCGGACTCGTTCTTTACCAACCCATAATTCGCTGCCTACAATTCGTAGGTTGGTCATGGCTTGTCGTTCAAGGGCTTGTAGGACTTCTTTTGCGTGATACGCACGTCCATTAATTAGTACTAATCCCTGGGCGTATTCAGAATTCGATGACATGGACTCAGCTCTCCAAATAAAAGGCTGGAAGCATCTCTAATAAAAGGTGGTAAAACCGAATTTATACGTGAAATATTACTTTGCCAGTTTTAGGGGGTTTCAGCTAATCTTTTCTTGTGAATCGTTTTATTTGGATGGCGATAATGTAGGAAAGGGCTGCGATGAGTCCTGCAATGGCACTTGGAGAGGCAAGAATGGTAAATGACCCAGCTAGGCCTGCAAGCATTGATGCTAATGCGATAACAAAGACTCCAATGATTACACTATTTACAGTTTTTAAAATCTCATTGGATGCGGCCGCTGGAGCAACAAGAACCGCATATACCAAGATTGCGCCAACTGCTTTTGTTGTCAGAGCGATAGCGACAGCTGCAAAAATGAGCATTAGGTAGTGGTATCCTCGTGCGTTCATGCCATGAGCGGTCGATCCCTCCATATCGATGCTGACGTACACGAACTCTTTCTTGAATAGAATTACAAGCAATACTAGAGAAAGTGCCGTTCCGACTAATAACACAATATCCAAATTATCAAGAAGAAGAATGTCGCCAATTAGGTAACCCCATATCTGGGGGATCATGGTTGGTGGGAGATAGTACATTAGAAACACAGCTAGACTCATAGATAAGGCAAATGACACACCTACGGCGACCTCCATCCTTTGAGCGACTCCTCTTTCTCCGGCATACGCTGTTAAAAGAGCAACAAAAACCGCGAAAATAACGGCTCCAAGGATAGGATCGAACCAGGGTGCAATTCCGGTGGCCTGGAGAAACAATCCTAATGAAGCGCCTCCAAGGGCTGCATGAGCGACACCCGATGTTAAGAAAGATAATCCTCGGAATACCATGAAAGTACCACTAGTTGCGGCAATTACTGCGACTAATACGGTTGCAAGGAGAGCTCGTTGCATCACTGGAGATGATGCAATTAAGCTAATGATGTCAATGATCATGGCGGTCAATTCCGGAATCGTGGGTGATGCAGTATTTGTGACCGTCTAGTTCAACAATTTTTGCTGTTGGTCCGTAGACCTGTTTGACAAGATCAAGATCCATAATGGCGCAGGGATGCCCTACTCCCATTACGGTCCGATTCAGCATCAAGACGTCTTTGACAACCATGTGAATTGGGTTGAGATCGTGTGTAACCATGATGATGTTGACCTGATTTTCATTATAGTATTCTTGAAGGGCTTCAACAATTCGGACTTGGCTATCGTGATCCGCACCTGACATGGGTTCATCTAACATCATAACGGGGCCTTCACCTGCTAAGGCTCGCGCCACAAGAACCCGTTGGCGTTGCCCTCCTGAGAGTTCGGGAAATGGCTGGTTCCATAATTCATCTAAACCCACACGATGAAGGGCCGCTTTTGCACATTCGGAATCCTTGGTAGTTGAAAACCGTGGTGGTGGTTTCTTCAATAATCGTCCCATAAGTACAATATCTTTGACTTTCATGGGCACAGTGTGTTCAATTTGGTCACGCTGTGGGACATACCGTACTAGGTGACGAATGGTCTTGTATGCGCGTTTTGCGTCATATCCGAGCACCTTTATTGAACCTTCATTAGGTTTGAGAAGTCCTAGCATCGTTTTCAGAAGTGTGCTTTTCCCTGAACCATTTGGCCCAATTACTGCCAGGAAAGTCGAGGAATCGATGGTAAAGGTGACATCCTCAAGAGCGAGGTCACCATTTGAGTATTTCACCGAGAGATTTTCGGCTTCAATGAGGGGGGGTTGCGTGCTCATATACCTACTCTCCAATAACTGATACTTTCACTGTGCGGATTTTGCGATTCGTCTTAAGCATCTTCACTAACTCGCGTACATCCTTGGCTGGACCATTTACTACAATTACTTCAATGCACTTCCCGTCCACTGTATGAGAATGGAGTAGAGCATCAATGAGGGTGGCCTGACGATGCAGCACAAAATTACTCTCGATACCTTTCCCCTTTTTCCCGTAGACAACAGTTAGCACTGCTGATACTTTGCCGGTGAGTTTTTCTAGCTCTTGGACCTCGTTAGCAAGGATCCGGACGGCTTGGCGTAGTAGATCTGATCGATTTGTAAATCCGCCCATGGATTGAAGGTGGTCGAGAATCTGAAGATCCTGGTCATCTAACGAGATGCTGATAATCGGCATAACAACACCATGAAGCGTATTGATTATTAAAAATACCCGAAAGATTATTAATATTCGGGATTATTAAAAAATGCTTTGGAAGTTAATAACAAAAGTGACAGATCTAAACAAAGGCGATTACAATGCGTCGAAACCAGTTACTTGCACTAATTGGAATAATGACTCTAAGTCTTAGTGCACTTGGAATATTTCACAGCACCTCAGCACAAACAACTCCGGCTTTGAGGATTGCAGTTTCCATTCAATCCCTCGCTGGAATTGTGCGAGAAGTAGGTGGAGAACAAACGGAGGTGTCTGTTCTTCTACCGGAAGGAGTTGAACCCCATGCGTTTTCACTCACGCAAGCTGTTATCGATGTAGCTAATACGGCTGACATGTTAGTCCTAACTGGGCACTTTGAATGGGAAGAGGAGCTTGCTACATTAGTTGGGAAACCTCATGTCACCCTTGATGATTATCTAGCGTTTGGCGCAGACCTGCTTCCCCTACATGAGCCTGATCAAAATCTTCATGGATATTGGCTCTCACCTCAAAACGCCAAAGCCATCGCCAACGCCACAAGGAATTTGTGCACTTCTTTAAACTCAACATATACCCAATATTGGCAAAACCGATTTGATGAGTTTGTCTCCAAGCTCGCAGAACTCGAGGTGTTCATTGCTGAACAACAACTACAATATCAACTCTCCAATAAACAGGTAATAATCACATTTCCTGCAGAAGCTTACATTGCCGACACCTTAGGACTTCAGGTGAAAGGATTACTCATGAAGGGTGAGAATATCTTCATCTCTGGACCTGAACTCGTCACGGTAGAACAGGCACTTAGAAATGGTTCAATTAATCTGATTCTAGCGTCAGATGTTGCCCGGCTTCAAGCTGCAGGTGAATTTGCTCAACAATTATCCTCTGATTCAGGGGTTCCGATTGTTTGGGTCCGAATCGTCTTCTCTATCCTAGAAGACTACATTGGAATAATGGGATACAATACTGGTGTTGTGGTAACGGGAGTCAGTAGTGGGATACCACCGGCTATTGATCTTCTAACAATCAGCATGCCAATTATTATTATCGCTGCAGTCTTGGGTGTCATTGCCGTTATCGAGTTAGTTCTCCTTATCCGATGCACACGTTCAGAGGATTAACTCTCCGAAAACCTTTTTACCAGGCATAAAGAGGAAGCCCCGGAGCGATTTGAGCCATGACTGTCGTCGTCTGCCCAAAATGTGGGTTTCGATTTGATACAAGTTATGGTCGCATCATGGCCTGTGGTAACTGTCCCTCAGCCACAATTGGAAATTGTGGGTACGCCAAGTGCCCCAAGTGTGAGCATGAATGGCCATTGGGCGAAACTAGTACTGAAACCCACCAGTATGGTCGACGAGTCGCATAGGGAATCATTCTAAGAATAGGGCTGGGCGACCGGGCAACGCTTTGGCTGCACGGTTCTTTGGGTACTTTTTTGGTTTATCGCCATCTTGGATTTCAACAGTCAATCCTGTTTCAGCTTGGATGAGATCACGGTTTTCAGTCAAGACATTCTTCTCCGTGGCTTTATCCACAAAGGTCCAGTAACCACCGGCTTTTGCAATTGCCTGAACTAATTCATTGACTTCCTTTCCGCGTTTCTGTAACTTGGCATCTTTCATCAGAATCTGCATCAAATCCTTCGTAGTGGGCGGTGCACCTGCTTTGATAAGTTTCTTAAAGGCACTGTACTTCCAAGCGGGACTAACGAAGATATGGACAGTGCCAATTTTTTTGTCCTTTAGGAGTCCTTTGATTTCTTTTATGTCATCGATTGTCTGTTTTACAACGTCCATGGCTTTCTCAATTTTTTCATCAATGAATTTTTCCTCGGGGATTGGCCAGTTCTCTAAAGAGACAAAGGAAATGCTACCTAATCGTTCCCAGATTTCTTCACACAAGTGAGGCATTACCGGTGTTAGTAGTTTAATCCATATTGTAACGACGTATCGTAATACCGGATTTCGTTCTGGACTGGTCTTTTTCACCCGACGTAAATAGAATTCGACATGGTTCAGTAGCTGGAAGAAGGTTTGTAAGATGTAAGTACGGAATCGGAAGTTCTCAAGAGATTCGGTGGCGTCTCGAATTGTGGTGTTAATTTTTGACAGGATCCATCGACTTGTCATGCTAAGTTTTATCTCATCGATGGGTGTGTCTGGTATTTTAGAGGCATCAGAGAAGATTCGAATGAGCCGGTTCAATCGGCGACGTGCTGTGTTTACATCCTTTTCCTTCCAATCAATAATGGACTGTAAATCTCCAATTTGGCTAATATACAGTCGGTAAAGGTCTGCACTATATCGTCGGGGGATTTCAGCCATTGGTATAAAGTTGCCTTTACTTTTACTCATCTTTTCGCCTTCACGGATTACAAATTCATTCAATGTGATTGCTTTTGGCCAATATTGCTCCGGAAAGATGGCTGTGTGGTGGAAGATGAAGAAGGAAAGGTGATTCGGGATGTGACCTACGGCTGTGTGGCGTAAATCGTTTGGATACCAGTATTCGACTTCTTTTCGAATTTCGACTAATGTTTCCTCAGGAATTTTCGATTTTTCAGCAATCTTGGCAACATCACCCTTTCCTAAAAGCACATAATCGAAGAAAACATAGCTTAACTGTTGTGGGGTAATTTGATTTGCTCGGATGTGGTGGATGAGTAGATAAAAAGCCATGTAAATTGTTGAGTCGGAGAGCGCTTCTATGACCCATTTTTTATCAAACGGGAGACGTGTTCCTAGACCTCGCCTTCGGGCCGCTGGGCGCTCTTTTAGCCAGTCAAAGGTTGATTCAAATAACCGTCGATAAACTTCTGGGAAGATAAACATCTGGTCTAATGCTTTTCTAGCCTGGGTCTTCCATTGAAGATCTCCGTAGTTGATAAACCACTGGTCGGGAAGCACCGCAACTACAACATCGTTGCCACAACGACATGTAACTGGCTTTTGGTCAGGTTGGAAAAATTGGAAAGCCAGGTTTTGTTCTTGTAGAAAACTGATGACATCATCTTTGATTTGGCTGACTTTGCGTCCAGCGAAGGGTCCAGTATTGTCTTTCATTACTCCTTCATAGAACTCAGCGCGATAGAGGGTTTCTGTGGCTTCGTTTAATTTAGTGATTGATTTCTGGTCTTTAATTTTCAACTTATCAACGAGTTCAATGGCCGGGTGTTCACCATAACCTTCAATGGCGATGATTGAGATTGGCTCAATCGCTTTAATGGCATCAAAGTCTAGCTTGAATCCCTGAAGTGCTTTCTTTGATTTCTGAATATCTCGTAGTGCCGCCCAATCAAAGGGGGCATGAGATGGAACACTATAAACAATACCTGTTGCATTCTCTGGGTCAACAAATTCTGCTGGAAGAATCAGTAACTCCCTCTCTTCAACAGGCGATTTACATGTTTTTCCAATAAACTCTGTCCCTGGAATTTCATCCAGACGTTTCGATTGATATCTTTGATTAACCAGCTTTCGGACGGCGGGTTGAGCCACAAACCAAATTTCCTCATTTACTTGGATTTTGATGTAGGTTGTATTCGGATTAATCCAAACATTGGTTACTCCATAAACTGTTTCAGGTCGGAGGGTTGCGGCAATCAAATAGCCATCCTCAAAGGGGAATTTGATAGCAACGAATTCAGCGATTTTAGCATGTTCGCCTTGTAATAGGTCATCTTCACCCACGGCATTACCGCAATTAACACAAAATAGAACTGGATAACTACCCTTTGTAATGTAGCCTAATTGATGCAGGTGTTTAAACTGCCAGGTAATGAAAGCTTTGTATTCGGGATCGTTGGTTGTAAAGTTTCGCCGCCAGTCAATTGAATAACCTAATTTTCGAAGGTCACCTTCGATTGCGCTAGAAAAGAACTGAGCGATTGCCATGGGGTCAATAAATGTCGCCAGCACCGTGTCAACGTCTTTCTTTGGACGCCAGATTGCGATATTGGATCTGTATAACTTTAGTACTTCTGGGTCTTTGTCTCGAATTCGATTGGCGACACCTGATACTGGGGTACCTGTAACGTGTGCAGCCATTGGGTATAGGACGTTGTATCCTTGCATACGTTTGTAGCGGGCGATGATATCACCGATAGTATAGGTTCGTCCATGACCCACATGCATTGGGGCATTAGCATAAGGATAGGGTACCGTTAGATAGAATTTGGGTCTCTGTGGATTAGGGTCCGCTTCAAAGGCCTTGGCTTCACGCCAACGCATCTGCCATTTTGATTCAATTTCCTTTGAGTCAATCACAGTATCAAATCTCCTTTTCGCTGTAAAAAATCGCTTTGAAAATGCTTGTTATTCGTCGCGATCCCCTCCGTAACCTGAGGTATATCATACGTACCCGAAAATTATTACATTGGCCTGAGAAAGTCATACCCCATAGGGATCACTTCGAAGAAAGGAGTAATACCTCATAACTTAAACCTTTCGTCGCAACTTTTGTGCCCGAGAAATTCAGTCTGTTTTCATTATAGAATTCAAATTGAGGGCTCCTAACGCAAACACTTCTTCGTGAGTGTCAAAGCGAAAGCAAATAAAGTCTCTCTCCATTTTTTGATTATTGAGTGTGGTTACGTTTGTCCAAATTAAGGTGTCCTGAATGTTTGATTCGAGTAGATGCACAGGATGCTGTATGTCCTCAATGTGGGTATCGCTTCCGCACTGAGCAATTCGAACGCATTCTTCCTTTCATGCGACGACCTGAAAAACAATGGGAAAGTCGACTAACCTTACGACAGCGGCTATGGGGGGTTCTACGTTTTCCAGCTGTCGCCTTTTGGGATATTGCTCATGAACCAGATCGCAAAGGTCCATTGCTAATTTTTCTTGGGAATTTACTTGCTATTTCTCTTTGGTACGTGGCAATGGTAAACCATATAGTAAATCCTGCCCCAGGACTCGTGTGGGGATTTACTGGTGTCCTCTTCGTCCTCTGCTTATTCTATATGCTCCTGAATCTATTTTACTTTGGTGTTATCCACATCATTGTCAACCTATCAGGGCGTGAGGGAGATCTATCAGAAACCTTTCTCCTCGGTCAATATGCCCTGTTGCCATTCTTGTTTGTCAATCTTCTTTCCTTTGGCTTGCTAATGTTGTTTCTTCCCTATACGACCTCTGGATATCTTGCACCATTGTATCTTAATCCAATTTGGCTTGTAGTATATGGTCTTGCCTCATTGGCATTGCTTTGGGGCGCTGTTCTAATTTCCATGGGCATTCGTGAACGGTATCGATTATCTACAGGAAATGCGCTGCTCATCACTTTCAGTGTAACAGTGTTCGTAATAGTTGTCGCGATTTTGGTCCGAGCAACAGTAATCCCGATTATTTGAACATTGCTAAGAGTTTGAGTGGTTGAGCGAGAGCGGTATCAAGAATAAATAATGATTCTTTTTCTTTAAGCCGTAATTTTCCTAGTATTTGATCGTCTGAAAGTACTCTACCCCGAAGGATGATTCGCGGGGCTTGAAGTCCGAAACTCATGATTAGGCGGTTTTTTAGTTCAGCCACGGTTTCCTTTCTACCTAACGCATAAATTTCACCCTTTACTCTGTATCGGTCACTGCATAGGAAACAGTTGGGATTACGCGCAAGTTTTAGTGTAGTAAACTGTTGGTGGAGGCCATCATAAAAGAGATAATTATCAAGGGGAATTCCAACACCTAAGAGGTGTTTGAGTGCTTCTTGGAATTGGATTCCGGCAATAACAGTCGCGATACTAAGAAGTGCAGGAAATTTGGGTGGAGGTTCTTCGGTTTTTCGACGTTCACCAGGTGGTGTACAGGCTTTTTGCAATCGCTCAACTGGCACTAGAGGTTGGCATTCGATGCATGCAGTCTCAAAGGGTACTACACGTTGAACGTTGCCCCACCAGCCATACATTCCACCATGAATGAGAACTTTGTTTTTATGAACGCACAGGGAATTCAGCCATCGGCGGGCCTCAAAGGTATCCAGTCCGTCAATAATGAGGTCTGCCTCTTCGTAAATAGAATGACGAACTTCTTGGATCGAACTATTCAGAGCAAGGACCTGCACATCTGGGTTCAATTCCCGTAGGTGTTGTCCGGCAATGACAGCTTTTGATTTTCCGACATCCTCGTCTCCGTATAGGAATTGTCGACTTAGGTTGGATAGCTCAATGGTGTCAAAATCGATAACGACGACTTTACCAATTCCAGTTAATACAAGGTCTAACGCAACAATGGTCCCTAAAGCACCAATACCTGCTACAATGACTGTGGATTTAGCCAGCCTTTCTT
>JAEOTO010000013.1 GCA_016839805.1 Candidatus Hermodarchaeota archaeon | reverse complement strand
TAATTCCATAAAACATCTTCTTAGCCTGAGAAAAGAAACTTCCGTCAACCCAACTAACTTCACTAAAGTTCCTGACTTGCTGACTTATCAAGAAGCTCTCCGTGCCTTTCCTCTTATCCAAGACCACCCCCAATTTGATAAGCTTCATCGCCAAACCAAACTGTACTTCCTTATTCGAGAAAGTTACCTATTGCATTGTGACATAAAACTTCCAATTAGTGCAATCGCGCAATATGTTGGTGTAAGTGAAACTACCATTCGAAGCTGGAGAAATAAGAGTTCGCGCCCCCATTTGCTAGCGATTATTGAAAACCGTGCAATCAACTTGAAAATGCATCAAGAACGTCTAGAAAAACTACGGGAAATTGATCAAGGCCTCTATTCCTTTCAGGACATCGTTAGACGCCTAAGTTCTAAACATTTCATTTTTGGGGACATTATCCGAAATCATCCAAACTTTACGAAATACCAGAAGGATGCTAACCGATATCTTGCCTTCCTCAGACTCGTAGAAGCCGGTTATCACCCGCATGGACTTGAAAAGCACTTTAAGCTCCCAGACGATACTATCAGCGATATTCTCCGTTATCAACACCGACCTTATCTCATTCGACTTGCCGCCAATATCCCCGACAATCCACCTGGTCCAAGACTTCGATGGCTACCAACAGCCTCCGATGCCAAGGACTTAACTGCACGATACATACAGGTCCCATCAGAAGTCACTAAATTTGAGCAGTTATTCTCAATCCTAGAAAAACTCCCCAATCTTCAATATCCAGACTCATTTCTAGAAATCAAACTTACTAATTTTGGACCAACTGAAACAATCCTCAAGCAGTGGGTTAACCAGTTTGGGTCAATTCAAACCCTTGAAGAAAAAATTCTGGCTTTTGGTTATCTCATTGGTGCGTCTCTTAGCGATGGACATATCAAAATGCAATCTAATATCAATAGTTACTTCAAAATCGGTCTTTCTACAAAATATCCTTGGAGTAAAACCTTCGGTAACAGAGTAGCTTATTACTATACTAGCCTTGGCATCCCTACCAAGCCTGGAAGTGACTTACAACCACAGAAGGGAGATCCCTATGGTGCATTTCAATGGTATTCTTGCAATTCGCCTATCCTTACATGGTTTGACCAAGCAGTTCTTGGCTTCAAACCAAATGAAACCCATAGAGAAACTCCAGCTAAGATTGACTGGATTTTAAACACTCCTCGATCGTTCCAGATTAAGGTTCTTCAAGGACTCTTTGATGGCGATGGTTGGGCTAATCTCCCGAACCGAGTAATCGGTATTGATTCAAAACAAAACCAAGAAAGTATCCATCGTCTCCTTGAAAAAGTAGGAATTAAAGCGATAAAATACGATACTGATTTTCTGAGAATTGAAACTAAGGAAAATATCAGGAACGCTTTGAAATTACCCCTCTTTCTATCAGCCACAGGACGATTAGAGACTATGAATCAAATTGTCCAGATGAATGAAGCACCAGTCGAATTATTATGCAACCGCCTACTAATGCGAAGAATACTCCAACTTCATGATGAAAATAATACTCTCTCACCAGGAAAAATAAGTGTTCTAATTCATCAAGAGCTAGGAATTGTAATTGGAAGAAATGCCATTAGTCGTCTAATCGCCAAAGGAGCGGATGCATTAACAATTGATGAAGTCAAAGTTAGAACCTTTTTCTCATTACTCGAACAATACATACAAGAACCTTGCGTGGTCAAGTACCAGCTATTCCGCAAAGTTAAGGAGGAAACAGAATATAGAGGTAGTTTGAGATCAATGGACCATTGGCTTGCTGGGCGAATACCATTTGATGTTAAGTTGGCTCTCTCTGATGGTTATCAAGTTAGCCAAGACGTGCTAGAGAACTTTCCTCAATTAAGGCAATTTCAACCAAAAAGACCAATCGTGATTCATTGAGATTAACGTTGGGGTGAACTTGAGTTTTTTTAAACTCTTTGAAGGATACATCCAGTTAGGTGCTTCTGAAATCAGTGTGTCCGACACCGACTATGGCCACAGTCAAGTGGAGTCCCTTCATCTTAGTTTTTATCAGAGCAATTTCATAGGCAGACTATGAGCTTTGCCCCAGAGTGGCTTTGATTGAAAAGTTATTCCTCAAAAGCCTTCCGGAGTTAAAGCATCTAAATTCGGTAGATGAGTGCGTTTTTTAGGGTCCATAATTATACTCGCTATGATTTTATGACGTTTCATGACTTAATTCAACATGGTGTTGAATATGGTGACGCCCAAGGAGCCAAATACATTGAACTCCGTTACGTGCGGTATCTAACCGAGGGATACAATATACGAAATGGGGAAATCTTTGCCGCAGGCTCAACAGAGACAAGCGGCATCGGTATTCGAGCTCTTGCTAATGGCGGAATCGGGTTTGTATCTACTACCATTTTGGAAAAGGATGCTATTCAACGAGCAGTGAAAACAGCTATTCGTCTTGCTCAATCATCAAAGCGAAAAACTCCACTTACACTTTCAAAAGAACCAGCTGTTCAAACACAATGGAAAGTGCAAGTGAAAATACCTTTTGCTGATATCGCTTCAGAGACGAAGCTTAACCGCGTGCTCGTGGTGGATAAGACCCTCAAGGAAACCTTCAACGAGAAAACGTTTCCTTACCGTGTAATAATTTTGTCACTAGAAACTCAGAAGAAATTCTTCATGAATAATGAAGGCACTCAAGTTGAAGCAGATCAAAGCTTAGGTAGATATGCCGTTTTACTAACAGCTCAAGGGTCAAAAGGCACCGAACAGCGCACGTTCAGTCGGGGATCAGCTGCAGGATGGGAGTGGTTCGAAAAACCACAATTCACCCAATCTATCATTCACGAAGCCAGCGACGTTAAAGAGGTTGCCGATAACGCAAAACCCATGAAATTCGACAAACCCATTGACGTCGTTGTTGGCGCTGAAGTTGCCGGGATTATTGCTCATGAAAATTGTGGTCATCCTTCTGAAGCCGACCGCATCCAAGGCCGTGAAGGGATGAACGCCGGGGAATCCTTTTGGATGGACATTGAAGTCGGTACAACCCCCGTTGGATCACCAGCTGTCACCATTATTGACGACCCTACTATTCCAAAGAGTGGTGGCTATTACCTATATGACGACGAAGGCGTTAAAGCGCGACCCCGATACCTAATCAAAGAGGGAATTGCCAACGAAATGCTCCACGACCGGCTTTCAGCGGGTAAAGCTGGTGTTAGATCCAACGGTTCATCTCGTGCCACCAACTACGATCGTGAACCTATCCCTAGAATGGCTAACACATACATCGCTCCTGGAGACCGCACCTTTGATGAACTAATCGCTGACATCAAATTTGGCATGTTCATGAAATCATTTACGGAGTGGAACATAGACGACCGGCGCTATCAGTCGAAATATGTGGGTTCCTATGCACGTATTATCAGGAATGGAGAAATTACTGACGAGTTCATTCGTCGTCCTGTGTTAGAATTAACTTCTCAAGGCTTATTTGAAGCTGTGGATGCTTGTTCAAAGGGATTTGCTTCTGAACAGGCCATTTGTGGAAAATCGGATCCAGGGCAGGGAATTCCGGTTTGGACCGCAGGGCCTGACGGTGTAAGAATGCGACAAATCCGCCTAGGAGGGATGTCATAATGACAGGGAAAGAAGAACTAGGTACAATGATTGATCAGACTCTAAAGATAGCTTCAGCAGAAGGAGAAGCCATAGTTCGAGGACGTAACGTATTGGAGCATCAAATTCGGATTAGTAATTCTGAGATCGATATTTTCAAACAATGGGAGTATACGGTGTTAGAGGTATTTGTTGCTATTGATGGTCGAATTGGGACCACTGAGATTTTTAATCCATCACTAAAGGTGATCAACTCAGAAATTGGGCATTTGACGAAATTTGTGAAGAGTCTTCAGCCTACACCGTTATTTCAGGGACTTCAAGAAGATATCAAACCACCGACAACAGTTGAAAACCTTTATGATAAACGAATTCAGGATTTTCCTGAACACGCTCCAGATGTGGTTACAGCCGCTGTGAATGCCGCACAAAAGAGTGGAGCAAAGCGTACGGCAGGATCCTTTTTCTTCGATGAAACTCACGTCATGCTCGAAACTTCTCGAGGTTTTAGTGGTGCATTTCCTGAATCAACATATCGAATCACTCTTAGGAGTTTTGTGGATCCTGAAAGTTCAGGACAGGGGATTGCTGTTGGACGAACGCTTAGAAATATAGAAAAAACCATCACTTATGCAGGTAAAGAGTCCGGTGAGATTGCGTCACTTGCCGTGAACGGTAAACAGGGAAAGGCGGGAAAATATGATTTAATCTTGCACCCCACTGTTGCAGCCTCAATTCTTGGAGAATTAGCGGGATCAGCAAATCCATTGCTGTTTTTGATGGGAATGAGTCCTCTGAAAGATAAACTCGGCGAAAAATTAGGTCCTGATTCATTACAAATTTGGGATGATGGTAGAATGCCGAATGGATTGGGAAGCGCTCCTTTTGACTTCGAAGGTACTCCTACTCAGAAATCCTCCATTATTACCAATGGCAAGTTAGAGGGTTTGGTACATAACGCTTCAACTGCCCGAATGCAAAAAACAAAGAGTACAGGTAATTGTCAACTGATAAAATTTGGCATGGGAACCAAATTGGTTGTTCCTGCTCCTACAAATATTGTCTTTTCTAAGGGTGATGCCTCCTTTGAAGAACTCCTTGAATCCCAACGATCAACTATCTACGTGACATCGAATTGGTATCTCCGTTACACAAGTCAGCTTGAAGGCTCATTTTCTACAATTCCACGCGATGGCATGTTTCTTATAAAAAACGGGGAAATTGGTCAACCGATTCAGAAATTACGCATTGCTGATAACCTCCTCCGTATGTTAGCCAACGTGGAGGCAATGGGAAAGGAACCACGTCAAATCCGATGGTGGGAGGTTGACACACCAACCTTTATTCCCTTTGTGCGAATCAAGGATGTTCCCATGACAGCAGCTACCCAGTAGTGTTTATGAAAAATAATGTGGCAAAACTGGTCAGATTTATATGCCAGTTGCAGGTGTAGAACTAAGAGTGGCGAAAAGTATTAGAGGTATGAACATAAGCCAAGTTAATTCCTATTTAAGAGGAAAAGAATGAACACAGAGCGTGATTATCAAGACACTTAGCAATATAGCTCTGAGGGATTTTTGATGGGAAATAACGGTGGAAGGAAAGTTGTTTTAACTGCCTCGATTGCCGAAATGGCAGGATGGGATGCAGATCCCTTTATAGCATTTGCTGGCGGATTTCCTGGGCGATTATTCCCAAAATTCTTACTCCGTAGCTTGTATCAACCAGACCCGCCTAATGCAGATCATTCCGCACCTTTTGCACCGTATGGTCTCCGAAAAATTGAAGCAACCCTGCTGGAGAACGGGTTTGATGACGAGGATGTTATCACAGTTCATCCGAGTCGAATTAAGCACGTGATGGGTCCCAAAACGAAGGTTGTTGGCGTCTCTAGTATGGATCCATTAGGCATGGCATATGTGAGCCTGACTTATACGTCACTTACGGGTCTTGGTGGAACAGCAGCAACTGGATTAGAGTTTTGGCGCCTTATGCAAAATCCTGCGTTCAGGAAATACCAAACGCCCCGGATCCTTGGTGGGGCGGGATCCTGGCAACTACAAAACCCTAAACTTCGCCAACAATACGGGTTTGATTGCATTGTTATGGGTGAGTCCGAGAGGACTGCGCCCAAAATATTTGAGAAAGCAGTAAGAGGTGAAAAACTTCCTCCAATAGTCACCGCTGAGCGTCCTGCTGATGAGGATATTCCCATCATTCGCAATGGCGCAATTTATGGGGCTGTGGAAATTTCTCGGGGATGCGGGCGAGGATGTCAATTCTGTTCGCCAACCATGAAGTTCCGGCGGAACTTTCCAATCGAAAAAATCCTCAAAGAGGTTCGCGCGAACCTTCGAGGCGGCGCAAACATGATTCTTCTTAACACAGATGATGTCTTCCTTTATGGATCAAAGGAGAGATTTCTGCCTAATCGAGAAGCGGTAGTTAATTTGTACAAAGCTGTTGTCGCAGAACCAGGAGTTAATGTCGTTCAAACGGCACATGCCTCTTTAGCACCAGCGATAATTGATCCGCGGATGGTCCAAGAAATCACAGAAACTATTGGGCAGAAAAGCCGATACTTTTACCGGGGGAATCCTGTCGTCACTGTGGAAGTAGGAGTTGAAACTGGCAGTCCGCGGTTGATGCAAGAACATATGCGGGGGAAAGCCTTACCCTATGATGTGAGTGAATGGCCTGAGATTGTGTGTGAAGCCTACGGCATTCTTAATGATGCAAATTGGTTACCCTTATGCACTCTAGTAACTGGGTTACCAAAGGAAACTGAGGAAGATGTGTTATTAACATTAGATCTAGTTCATCGGTTGCGCCGGTTCAAGACGTTCTTTGTACCTTTGTTCTTTGTATCACTTGAGGATTGTGCGTTACGAAAAGAGAAAACGTTGAATCTTCGAGGGTTGACGGAACTGCAATGGGAAATGTTCGTTGAATGTTGGGATCATAACCTTCTGCATTGGCGGGATACATGGCTAGCTGATATCAAAGAAACGTGGATTAATCGTCAGCTCATTAAGCTCATCGGTGGTTTCCTTTACCTTGCCTATTATAGATACAAACATGGTGGTAAATCAAAACGAATGCTGACGCGTATTGCTGGAATTTTAGGGAAAGACTATCGTTTCATGCTACCTTTCAGTCATCCCTTTGGTGGAGAACTTCCAAAAGTACTAACACAACGCCACCAACAGCGTATTAGCCTCCTACCAGTGATTCCAGGAAGTGAAGATGTGCCCCGTGAAATGCATTACGCGAACTACGAAGCACAGTATCGTCTTCGTACCTGAGTTGTCCAGTTTTTATTATCGATGGCGAAGGAGTGTGCCAGGAAGGCGAAATTCTCCCGCCCAATAGCATAACGCGTTTTCTCGACTAAAATTCATATCTTTATGAATAACTTTGACTTCTCCAATGAACCAGTGATGGTCCCCCGTCTCGATTATTTGGGTAATTTCACATTCATAGTTAACCGGACATTCGGCGATTAATGGCGCTTCGATTGTTTGGGAAGGAACATCCGTTAATCGGGTTTTTTCAAATTTATTTACATCCCGACCAGATTTGGTTCCACAGAATATCACGTGATCAAGTAATTCTTTAGTAGGAATATTTACAACGAATCCAGTGGCAGCCTTAAGGAGCTCATAGCTATAACGAGTGGGAGCAATTCCAATGCCTATTTGCAAAGGCTCGAAAGAAAAAACATGGATTAACGCAGCGGTAATAATATTTGGTGGCGATCCCGGAATTGTCACCAAGGCTAATGGATAAGGAGGAAACGCCTTTCGTCCCTCTTTCGCATCAATAATTTGCTTCACCATCATATCCTCTAGCAACTGATTGAGTGTTAATGTGTGTAAGTAGTTCTTGGAATAAAAAAGAGTAAGTTCTGAATAAAGCGATCAGCATTATGGCTTCTTCTGAAGGCGCTGAATGGTATTCACAATCTGTGTTAATGTTTCTCCAGCTTCAGCATGGAATACAAGATCTGCAACCGTATCGTATGGTGTTGGCTCAAGATTAATGATGATTATACCAGCACCACTTTGTTTAGCTATCGTTGGTAATGTGGCGATAGGATACACAACTAGATATGAACCAATAGCTACTAGAAGTTGGCTATTTCTTGTAGAATTTATTGCCTCACCTAAGACATTTTGAGGTAATGCTTCACCAAAGAAGACAGTATCGAGTTTAATTAGGCCTCCGCAAGCTGGGCACATAACAGGAATTTGGCGTTTCTTCATCGCTTTCTCCAAATATTTACGATCTACCTTGCCAAGACAGACCGTACATCTAGCAGTAAACAGGCTTCCATGGACTTCTAGCACCCTCTTGCTTCCTGCTCTTTGATGTAAACCATCCACGTTCTGCGTCACTACACAATCAACTAAACCCATCTTCTCAAGTTGGGCAAGCATTTTGTGTGCTGGATTAGGCTTGGCGTTCATGATTGTAGGCGCAAGATCCAGTGCCGTTTCCCACCAACCTTTGGGATCGCTAAGAAACCCATTGACACTAGCAAATTTTGCGGGATCAACCTTACTCCAAAGCCCGTCAGGACTACGGAAGTCAGGGATCCCACTTTTTGTTGATACACCAGCACCTGTGAGGACCACAGTTGATTTGGAGCTCATTATCATCTGTGCAGCTTGGTTAAATGCCTCATCACTCATAAACTTTCACCAACATGAATGGTAATCAAATGCCATGAAGTGTCATAAGCCTGTAGGTTATCCAATAGGGATACAAGTTTTATCTGCTAATAAAGCTGTTAACCGGAGATGTTTTTCAATGATAGATTCACAGCTAGTAGTTGCAATTGACATAGGTACTAGCGGAACTCGAACCGCGGTGTTTGACGCGAAAACTGGAAGCCTGGTCACTCAAGCCCACCAAGAATATTCATCCATTTTTCCACGCCCTGCTTGGGTAGAACAAGATGCAGAAGATTGGTGGCGAACCACATGTTCAACCGCTCAAATGGCAATGAAGCAAATCAGTGAACAAGTCAAAGCAATTACGGCAGTGAGTATCACAAATCAACGTGAAACTATTGTTCCTGTTGACCAGAAAGGACAGCCCCTTTACAACGCAATTGTCTGGCAAGATCGACGGACGACTCCACAGTGTAAAAGCATTCAAAATCAAGTAGGTGCAGATGTTGTGTTCAATGAAACAGGATTGCCTATCGATCCCTATTTTTCAGCTCCTAAAATTCTCTGGTTTAGAAAGGAAAAGCCAAAGATTTTCCAAGATGCACATAAATTCCTACTTGTCCACGATTTCATCCTACATCGACTAACTGGAGAATTTGCGACCGATTACAGTAATGCCTCTCGCACAATGTTATTTTCGGTTGAACGCTTTGAATGGTCAAGACTCTTGTGTAACCAGCTCAAAATTCCACAAGAAAAGCTACCAACACCATATCCATCAGCAACACCAATCGGGCAACTTACGAAAGCCGCAGCCAAGGCCACAGGTCTCCCTCTTGACGTTCCTGTCGTGATTGGTGGGGGAGACCAACAATGTGGGGCGATTGGAGTAGGCGTGGTTAAAGCAGGTCGTATCAAAGCTACCATTGGCACTGGCACATTCATACTTGCATATGAAAACCAACCCCGTTTCGATTCAAAACGACGATTACTGTGCAGTTGTCATGCCGTCCCCAAAAAATGGGTTGTCGAGGCTAGCATTTTCACCAGCGGAATAATCTATCGCTGGTTTCGAGACCAATTCGGAGAAGAGGAAAAACAACTCGCCCAATTTCTTAACACCGATGCTTATGAGTTCATGAACGCACAGGCTCAGCAATCTCCACCTGGCGCTCGGGGCATCCTCGTTTTACCCCATTTTGTTGGCGCTGGTGCTCCTTATTGGAATCCTGAAGCACGTGGGGTTATCATCGGCTTAGCCCTTGGACATAGTCGCGCAGATATCATCCGTGCCATCATGGAAGGGACTTCTTTTGAAGTACGACGGAACCTCGATATCATGCGTGAGCTCGGCATATCAATCAAGGAACTACGGCTCACTGGAGGAGCTACACGAAGCAAAGTATGGAATCAAATCCAAGCTGATGTCACCAAATTACGGGTTCAGCGAAGTCAAATTGAAGAAGCCACTGCATTAGGAGCAGCCATTCTTGCAGCTGTTGGTGGAGGACTCTATTCGAGCGTCAGTGATGCTGCAGAGAAAATGACTGCTTTCAGTGAACACTATTCTCCTACAAAAGAACACGGAAACCTCTACGATGAACTTTTCTCGATTCAAACGGAGAGTTACCAGGCTTTAGAAAAGGCAAAGGTTTTTTCACGGCTAGGCATACTGAATCAATGAGCAATCATGGCAGCAATCCAACTCCGTTATGGGCAGGGGTTCATCAACCTCCGAATCCCAAATGAGAATCTCGGAGAGGTCATCCAGCCACGAAAACAACAAGCTACCAAGGATATTGCTGGTAAGATTCGCCACGTATTAGAAACTCCCACGGGTATTACACTCTCTGAGACAATTACCAATCGACGAGTGGGTGTTCTTATCGAAGATGGAACACGCGCAGAGCCCCATGAGATAATTGTAGAAGAATTAACCCGTTTATTTGAGCCGGCTAAGGACTTAACCTTCATCATTACTACGGGTTCACATGAACCAGATAGTGTACGGAACAAGGAAATTATCGATGCTATTCATACGAATTGCAAACACAACCAGATTGACAGCTACCGCGTCATCGTGCACGATGCCCTGCAATCCTCGTGTAAACTCCTTGGTACAACAACCCGAGGAACAAAAGTTCAAGTAAATAGAGAAATCATGGATTTGGAGTCTTTTGTAGTCGCAGCGGATATGAAGAATCACTATTTTGCTGGGTATTCCAACGTCATTAAGAATTTTCTTCCAGGTCTCTGCGATTTTGCTGCAATAGAAGCTAATCATAGTTTAGCTTTACAACCTGAATCCACATTTGGTCGCCATCCCTTTCATCCAGACCCAACACGACGTAAAAATCCTGTTGCTGAGGATATGCTTGAGGCGACTAACATGATTATAGGTGACCGTCCAGTATTTCTTCTTGCCACAATAACTAGTGGGCCATATATTCTTTGGTCTGGCAGTGGTGACATAAAGCGAGTCACAAGCCAAGGAATCCAAGTCATTGACAAGACAGCGTCCTTCACTGTTCCTGCAACCAATCACATTATTGTTACTCCAGGTGGCTTTCCACAGGATGAAAGTCTCTACAACGCTCAACGGGGATTAGAACTTACTAAAAATGCTGTTCAAGATAAGGGTGAAATACTGCTTCTCGCAGAATGTCCAAAAGGTATTGCCCCAACTCCTAAGGCTCGTGAATTCTTCTACGACTACCTCATCATGCCTCTTCCTGAGATGATGACTAAAATCCAGTCTAATTATCGGCTTTATACACATAAGAGTTGGAAGTTTGCAGAACTTATCCAACGATTACGTAAAATCTGGTTACACACCACACTGGACCAAGCAAGCGTCGAAACTGCTCACCTTTCATACACGCCAGACCCCCAGTCGATAGTAGATATGTGGATTCAAAACGACCAAGCCTCCCAAATCCACGTCTTCCACGACGCGAACAAGATTGCCGTTTATGCGAGCGAATAATTCTTGACGACTGATTGTATGACACAAAGAATTACTTGAACTTATACCGACTTAAAGTGATTTAGAAGCAAACGTTAAGAACGCTTCATGTTCTATATATTCGGTAACATTCCTGGGAGCTCGCTGATGCCTGTCGTATACACCTATTGTGAGAAGTGCAAGGCGTATATAGCCATAGATGTCCCACCCGATACCATACAACGGCAAACCGTGTTTCCCTTCCCCTACTCCTATATACATGGAGATCCCACACATGTCATAACCATTTATCTGGATCAGGATCTTGTAGAACGGGGTCACGAGGTATCTGAAATTCATGCCGCAAATGAAGCTGAAGTCACACAATCTCCAGCTTCTACAAGTTCCACTCCTACTACTTCAACGGCTACACCAATGGTGGGCACGCGAAGTCGGCGTATTGTACCACGTGTGATTGCTGATTTAGATAAACAGAAACTTTCGATTACTGAATTTCGAATGCTTAGTCTTTGCGATGGGAAAACAACGCTCCAGGAAATTGCTGAGAAGATGGGGCTACAATTTTTTATTGCCATGCGAATGTTGTTAGACTTACAAAAGCGAGGTCTTGTGGATTTCGAAAAACGGTTCTAAGAGTATCCAAAGGAACGAATGATTCATAACGCTAGTTTTTGCATGTTAGGATGTATGGTGATCTAATATGGGTGTCAAAGGTTGGCTCGGCTGGCACTTGAAGATGCGAAAGACATCATTGAATGCTTTCCAAGCATTGGTTGCTGCGGTTATAGATGACGTGCTTGGACAAACTAAAGGCGACATTAAAGCTGCTAATGAGAAGCTCTTACGGCTGGGGATGGCGATGGCTGAAACCTTGTTATTCGAGTACAGTGATACCATAGGTGAGCACGCTACCACCTTTGATGGCTTCCTTGACACGTTCACTCTAGCAACTCGGGTGATGTTAGGAAAAGCGTTTGATAAGGCCTATTATGATCCGTCAGAAAAGAAGATCGTCTATATTTTTGATGAGTGTCCGATCTGTGAGAATATTCGGATGTCTGATGAGTTTAATGGATTGAAGTATTGCAATATTCTTAGTGGCGTATTCCAACACGTTCTAACCCTCCGCGGTTTTGACAGTGAATGCGAAGAAGTTCAGTGTCGAACATGGGGAGCGGATTCTTGTATCTGGGAACTTCGCGAAAAATAAGATACTTCACAATCTATTGGATATTTTCCTGAATTAGTTTTATCTCCCAATTCTGAAAGCCCAAATGAATGGTGAGCACTGACAGGAAAATTTGATAAGTGAACTCAATGCAGAAACACCTTGGAGTGACCACTGTGCCTGAAAAGACTTCTGCAATTAGTGGGTTTTATCGTTTGTCAATAAAGGAGCGGGTGAAGAAACTTCGTGAGTTTGCTAACCTCACCGATGAAGACCAGTCTGTGTTAGAAGCCTTTGGCGCGTTAGATGCACCCACTGCCGATCGGATGATTGAAAATGTCGTAGGCACGTTCCCCTTTCCCCTTGGAATTGCGACCAATTTTCAGATTAACGGACGTGATTATCTTGTTCCAATGGCCCTAGAAGAGCCCTCCGTGGTTGCAGCTGCCTCTAATGCCGCCCGAATGAGCCGTCAAACCGGAGGCTTTTCAGCTAGCACCACAGATCCTGTGATGATTGGGCAAATTCAAGTGGCTGATATTCCTGACTTAGAAGCTGCACAGAAGAGCATAGCTAAGCAAAAAACGAATCTACTGAAAGTAGCAAATGCACAGGATCCTGTCCTGGTGAAATTTGGCGGTGGAGCACGAGATTTACAGATTCGCCGTTTAGAAACCATCATGGGACCGATGCTCGTAGTTCATTTGCTAGTCGATGCACGGGATGCCATGGGTGCGAATGCAGTGAATACCATGTGTGAGGTGTTGGCTCCAGTAATAGAAGATCTCAGTAAAGGGCGTGTCTACCTCCGAATCCTTTCAAATCTAGCAGTATATAGACTAGCAAGGGCAGAAGCTACGTTTCCTGCCAAGGCCCTTGGGGGATCAAAAGCTGTGATTGGCATCCTGAAGGCATATGCCTTTGCCCAGGCGGATCCATATCGGTGTGCCACCCATAACAAAGGGATAATGAATGGGGTTGATGCAGTCCTGTTGGCGACCGGTCAGGATTTTCGCGCAGTTGAAGCGGGAGCACACACCTTTGCTGCGACTCGTGAAGGAGGGTACCAATCACTTACACACTACGAGAAAACCTCAGAAGGCGATTTACATGGAAGTATAGAATTACCACTAGCTGTTGGTTTGGTAGGTGGAGCAACCCGAACACATCCAGTGGCGCGCTTATGTTTGAAAATTCTCAGTGTCAAAAGTGCTAGCGAGTTAGCTGAAGTCATAGCTAGCGTTGGGTTAGCCCAAAATCTTGCAGCGTTAAGGGCTCTCAGCCAGGAGGGTATTCAAACAGGACACATGAAGCTGCATTCTCGCAACGTAGCAATCGCAGCCGGAGCTGAAGGAAAAGAAGTTGACCAAGTAGCCCAAAAAATGATAGCTGAAAAACGTGTGCGATTTGACCGCGCTCAGGAAATCTTAGCAGAACTCCGAAAGAATCCAACTTGACACGACAATTTGATATAGCCCTCATTCCCTCTTATGTAAATAGTTCAGTATCCCTTGTGGCGGCATATCAGTGATAATTAACCAGCGGTGGTACAACAGAAATGAAACAATACATTGGAATGATTGAAGTCCTAGGCGAAGGTGGTGAGCTTCAACCCCTCCATTGGAACCCAAGACATCTCGTTGATGGACGTGCTATACTTATTATCGATGAAGCGGAAGCAATCATTTGGGTATGGTTGGGACGGGAAACCTCAATGTTACAACGTACAACTGCGTTGCGACAAGCTCGATTCATCATGAAAAATGGCATCCACGTTAACGATATTCATTTTGGTACAAAGTGTACTAATTTCATTGAAGTTCCTGGTGATCTGAAGAATCCTAAAGCCGCCTTGTTAAAAAAACTGCTAGAAACAAATCAAAAAACTTCAGATTTCCTGGTAGTAATTGAAGAAGAAAACCAAATTTCTACCTTTGATGAGGTTTTTCAGGAGCGGGTGGAAGCAGTTGAACAAACTATTGCTCCCCAACCCACACGACAAGTGAGACCAATTCGTCGTCGAATTCTAACTTATGAAGAACAACTAGCTAGCAAGGTATTTTTCGCGGTTACTGATTGCTACGGACAAGCCGCCATAAGTCCCATTGGTCCGAATGAATTCCAAGTGTCTGTTTTACGTTTACAATTGCGATTTTTCTGTCAAGGTGATGAAATTCTCTTCTCCGAAATCCGTGCTGCTACACAGGATGACATCGACGCGTTTACTCGTTGTTTTGGGCAACCACCACAATTAGTAGCAGAAGGACAACAGATTATTATGGAAACTTCGCCAGGAGGTGAACCGGCACCAGCTAACGAAGAAAAAGCAGTGTCTGTCGTTGATTCGTTACGAGAGCAATTGTCCCAGTTAGCCAAGACGTCACCCCCTGAAAAAGAACCTAAGGAAGAAGCTCAGGAAAAAGAGTCTAAGGATGAAAAAAACAACGAAGAAGATACCGGAGATACGGAAGAGAAGGGTGGCTCTTCTGATTTTGAACTATTTGCCTGATATATCTCCCTTGTTTCTTGAACTAAATTTGGGAGTAACATCAATTGGAACTGATTATTCATGGCGCTGGACAAACGGTAACAGGGAGCCTTTACCAAATCAAAACGAAAGCTGTTTCATTCCTTATTGATTGTGGACTCTTTCAGGGGAAGCCAGCCGAACAGTCTAATCGAAACCAAACCTTTGCATTTGAACCTTCAAGTATAGAATATGTAATTCTCAGTCATGCCCACCTTGACCATTGTGGTCGCTTGCCGGTCCTCGCTCGAGCAGGTTTCCGCGGACCTATTTATGCGACCTCAGCGACTGCAGAATTATGTAAGCTCCTTCTTCGAGATATGGCAGAAACCGAAGAAGAAGATGCCGCTAGAGCCCGTTCACAGCCTAGTCCTTCAAGAAGCAATCACGTATTTGATGCGGAACCATTATTCAATGTGTCAGATGCGAAACGCATCGTTAAACAACTGCGGACTGTCAAATACAATGTAAAAGAATCCCTTCCAGGGAATGTTACTCTGCGGTTTCGTGATGCAGGGCATATTCTTGGTTCTTCGATAGTTGAAACATGGATTGAGGAACGGGGAAAGGTTGTCCATTTAGTGGACACAGGCGATATTGGAAGGGAAAATCTTCCCATTATACGGGATCCTGACTTTCCTTCTGCGGCTAACTTTCTTCTTTGTGAGTCGACCTATGCAAATCGCACCCACAAATCCTTTTCACAGACAATTGCTCGATTTGAACGAATTATTATCAAAGCTAACCGGCATCGGAGCCATATACTCGTGCCCGCGTTTGCGATTGGTCGTACCCAATCACTCATCTATGCTCTGAACACTCTGGTTGAAAACGCTCAAGTGCCCATAATTCCCGTGGCGATTGATTCTCCCCTGGCTATCAGGGCAACGGAGATATTCAAACGCCACCGAGAATGTTTCGATAGTGAAACATGGGGTCTTATCAAATCCGGTGACGCCCCGCTAGATTTCAAGGGACTCCAGTATGTGGAACGACAAACTGATAGTGATTATCTAAGTCAGAAACGTGGACCTATAATGATTGTTGCAGGATCAGGTATGATGAATGGTGGAAGAATTCTCAGACACTTGTACCGACGAATTGAGGATAAAAATACTAACATCCTTGTGATTGGATTCCAAGCTCCCGGGACTTTAGGACACCGGATTGTTAACGGTGCAAGACAAGTCCGTATTTATGGGCGTAAAAAACGAGTTCGCGCACGAATTGAAAGTTTATACGGGTTTAGTGCACATGCAGATCGCAATGAACTACAAAATTACCTCTCTTCTCTTCGTGGACACCCACCACAACTTGTGTTTTGTATTCATGGAAGTCCCAGAGCATGCAATAGTCTCACAAAAATGGTGAAACGGACGCTTCGGTGCCCGGCAGTAGCACCGCGAATTGGCCAACGTTTCAAACTTGCCTGATATACGAGACGAAGTAATAGTTTAGGAATGAGCAGAAACTTTCTCTACTCGAAGCCAGGGATTTTGTCGCGTAAATTCAAAAAGGGATTGGGTGAACCGATCCAAATCTTGGAGTTCAATTACGAAATGGTATCGCCCATCGCCGAGGGGTAATTTGCTAAGTATTCGACCATGTTGATTTAGTAATAAATTTACATGGCCATTTTTTGTAGCGTTATCTTCGCGGGTTCGCCCACTGTATGAAAGGGAAATGTTTGCTTTCATTGTTTAGATTCACCAGCTTCTAGTTTCTTGGAAAATGAGGCGACTTAAACCTTTCCAACATCGTCAAGGTCAATTCAGAATGTCGCAATATCCTGTGTGAATTTAAGTTTCGATTTTGCTTGTCGCGCGAAAGGCATAATTGACAAGGTCATAGGTGATGTCAAAACACCAAAAGGCAATGGTATGGGCAAAGGTCAGGAGACCGAAGAAAGGAAGAACGATGACGGAAATTTTTAGAAGTGGGCGATGTGAGAGGATCCACTTCATCTGTGGCTGACTAATTCCTGTGGCATAGGAGTGGAGGAGTTCATCTAATATTACCGGTGGTATGAGTGCAATCAAAATCGTAAGGAGGAATAAAAATGCACTTTGGAGAAAAACGGTGAGGATTCCAATTGGAATAATGATGAGGGCAAGAACGAGGAAGAATCTAGTATCAATTTTCTTTGCTCCAATTAACCCAAATACCAAAGCTAATGCGAGAATTGCAGTATAGGTATCATTGAGAGTCCAAACGACCACAACGAGAACAAGGCTACTAGTTAGTATCCATAAGAAAAAAGTGCTGACTTGGTGTTGTGATGGTTGATCCGTGAGGTGATCAAGAAGTTTAACGCCTCCGCCTAAAAAGGCGTATGAAATGACCATGGTTAGAGTGTAAAGAATAAGATCCATCCTCACCCATCTTTACTTCTCAGTGGGTTATCCTGCGGTGCGTTTTAGTTCAAGAGCTACTAAGTCTTTGAGTTCCTTTGGAGTTTTGGGGTCCCATTTGAAGGTGAGTTTGCCTTTACGGCGTTTCATTTTATGGGTTAGTCCATCAACGCCTTCGATGATGATTTCCTCTGTATCCTCCTTACCGCGGTATTCGATGTGAACCTGTTGGTGAACTCGAAGCACGGCCATTAAAGCAGCTTCCATGTCGAGTTTTGTTGGTCTTTTGCTCGGTGCGGTCACAGTAGGTTGTACGGGTGCACCAGCCGGTGTGGGTTCAGATGCAACAGGTGTTGCAGTCGATACTGGTCTTGTTTGAGGAGCACTTCCCTGTAATTGACCAATAATGAGGGTGCCTTTCGGATTGGCAATGGTGGTAATTTCCATTGGCGCGTCTAGTAGGGCGATTAGATTGTTATAGTTATTAGCTGTTGTTGGGTTTTCCAAGCCATCTTGATCAAGTTCTATTAGTGAAAACCCGCGTCCTATTAGCTCATCCCCGATTCGTTGTCCCTCCAGGCTGATCTGTTCTGCTTTCGCTTTAGCGGTACGCCGTTTATCATACTGAACACCACTGCCCATCCAGAACCATAGTGCTTTGTTCAGTTCATCAACCACTACAACACATACGTCACCGCGTAGTTTTTTCGGGTTAGGTCGTAATGACCTGACAAAGCCTAAGCCACCAATTTCCAACATTACGAGTCGTGTCATCTGTGTAACACCCCACAGTACTCCATTCGCGCAGACAGAGTTTCCAATCGAACAAATTGTAAATTATGATCGATTAGTTCTAATTTTGCCCTCGCGCATTCAACTTTGAACTTTGCAGCGAGTTCCAGTCTAGGGTTTGTGTCATCTTTTATTAAGTTGACCCTGAGTCTGATATGTTCGCTTGTTCCAATAAAATTCCTGCAAAGAATTTGATGAAGTTTATAGGCAGCTAGAGACTCGCTGCTGCCAAGCGGTTACGAAGCCGACTAAGTATTTCGCTGCGTTTTCCTCGGAAATCGTATCGTTTTAGGAAATGAACAGATCCTTGACTAACATCCAACTGACAAATGATTCCGTCAGGATCTTCAAGGGTGTACCGCGTTCCCTCTTCGATTTGTGTGGTACTGACATAACACATTGGAAAATAATCAAGCACTGAAGAAATGAGTATTCCAACTCGAATCACACCTAAATCTTGTAATTCTCGTGTTGGTAGGGGAGCAACAGTTTCTGATGTGGGTTCACTCGGAGTAGTTTGAACCTGAACAGGTTTAGGTTGTGCAGGGAGAGTTGGAGTTGTCTGCGTGGAACTTGGTGCAGGTGAAGGGGGTAGAGAGGTTGCTACCGGCGTGGGAGGAGGAGAAGGAGTTCCACTAAATCGACCTAGCACACCATCTGTAATCTTGAAATTTTGTTTAAGTGTGTGCAGAAGTTGATCATAAAAACCTTTGATTTCTGGGTCATCAAGGATATCACCATCG
This sequence comes from Candidatus Hermodarchaeota archaeon, assembly GCA_016839805.1. Taxonomy (GTDB): domain Archaea; phylum Asgardarchaeota; class Hermodarchaeia; order Hermodarchaeales; family Hermodarchaeaceae; genus Hermodarchaeum. Next base: position 12,522 of record JAEOTO010000013.1, on the reverse strand, counting down.
ATGATTTCGATGTCGGTGACATCACGCCCAATCCGATAGGGCCCAAGTTGGTATCCTGCACTTACTAGGGATCTTGCTTTTCGTTGTGCAGCACGCCGTTCAACCAGACTTGTGGTTGCACCTTGCCATAGCCAGACTCGTTCTTTGAGTTCATCGATTGCGATTACAATTCTGTCTTGTGCAAGAGTCTCTGTTGATAGTGGAAGTGGTTCGATTATTCCTGAGGAGAACTCGAGAAGTAATACAAATTTATCCGCCATTGTTACTAGTCCCGCCGGATTCACCTTTAGGGTGGTTTTCTCTTTCTTTTAGTACTTTACAGGCACAATAACTTTTCTTGTGGAGGTGTTGTGATACGATGCCCTGATTTTGTAACAATTACATTAATTTCACTACGAACTCCAAATTCGCCTTTTAGGTAGATTCCAGGTTCTACGGATGTAATAGTATTTGGAAGGAGAAGTCGGGATTCTGGCATTTCATAACTATCCAAGTTAGCTCCTTTGCCATGCGAGAGGGAATTGATGCTGTGACCAGTTCGATGGAGGATGGCGTCTTTGTATCCTGCCAGTATCATGACTTCTCGTGCTAGTTCATCTGGGATACCGGCCTTGATATTTGGCTTGATTGAAGCTGTGGCAACTTTACGAGCTTCCAAAATTACCTCCCATACCTCCTGCATTTTCTGAGGAACCTTAGAGCCAGTAAAGGCCATCCAAGTGATATCTGCAAAGATATCCCATTTAGCCCAAATGTCGATCATCACCAGTTGATTCTTCTTAATCAGAACATCTCCAGGCGTATAATGAGGGTTTGCACTGTTGGCTTGAACAGCAACCATCGGTGCATCCCGAGAGGTAAGTTTTTCCTCCTGCAGTTGATTTCTAATATTTATAGCAACATCTTCTTCTGTTACTGACCCAACGTTGTCTCCAAGAAAAGCAAAGGCGTTTTCCATGATTTTAGTTAGTTTGAGGGCAGCCCGTTCATGACTCTTTAACTGGGCCGTTGAGAGTACCGAGTGAACGATTTGCATTAGGTTTTCTCCCATTATCCATTTTACACGCGGTAAGAGCGCGCATAAATGCATGAAGCGACCAGCGGGTAAAACATCCGTTTGAGGATTTTCTCCTAAATTAACTGCGATCCGTTCGAAGCTCTGGGCATGGTTCTTCACAACTTCTAAGAAGTCTGACTGAGTACGGGCATTGTACGTTGTAACAGTTTGACCAATCTCATTTAATTCAGGAGCGTCCACTGGCGATTTGATGATGACAATTGGGTTCTCAAGAGCGATTAGAATCGCATATTGTCGTGAATGAGGAGCGAATTGCCCAAGAAGAGCTTCTCCAGTAGGATCATTGCCGCGAAAATCATAAATTAACCATGCATCAATCCCAGATTCTTCCATGAACCCTCGAATCAGCTTTAATTTTTCATCCATTTGTAGGAGAGGAATCATCATTGAATCCGACATCCAGTAATTGATTCTTTCTTAGAGTCCAAAAAGATTTAGGCAAAGTCGGTAGGTGCTACAGGTACGTGTTGATAATTACAAAAAATTGTGGGTATTATGGCAGAGAAAACAGTAAAGAGCGAAGATGAGTTTGGAACGATTTTAGAAAAATTAGGTAAAGTACAAGCGGCAATGCGAGTCTGTATGCGAGCAAATCAGGATGCCCGTAAACGTGCATGGGAATGGCGTGACCGCAGGGATGAACTGCGTGGTGAAACACCCGTAGTTCATGATGAAATCACTAAACAGCGGGAAGCTCGTGATGAACTTAATGTTCAGGTGCAGCTTCAGAAAAAACTTCGAGATGAAGAAACTGAACGGGCACAGATTTTACAAGAGAAACTACGGATCTTGCGGGATGAAAAAAGCAATCGTCGTGATTATATCTCGTTAGAAGAATTACAGCGTCAGTATCGGGAACTGGAATGGAAACAGCAAACAATGTCATTATCCATCGATGAAGAACGGGCGCTACTTGAAGAACTAGAACACTTGTCACAGGCTATGGAGAAGGCGCCAAAAACAGAAAACCAACTTATTGACCAGACTAAAGAACAGGAGGAATTGTGGCAAGAAGTTCAGGCAGCACGTACCAAAGCCCAAGAACACCATGAAACCATGATTGCTCTTGTTGAGGAAGCACAACAAAAGCACCAGCAGATTATCCAGCTCTCAGGGAATCTCGGTCCAGCAAGAACAGAGGCGGATGAAGCGCATCAAATGTATATTCAATGTCTTCAAGAAGCTGATGAAATGCGAGTCCGCCTAGACGAGTTAAGAGTTGAAGAGATTAAATACAAGACTCAATTAGATACCATTCGAAAAACTCGAAAAGAAGTACGACAAGCTCGAGAGAAGGCTGCAGTAGAGAAATTAGCAGAACAAGCACGGTCGAAACAACAGACTGGTCAAAAGCTAACCATGGAAGAGTTACGTGCACTAATGGAAACTAAAGGATTGGAATGAGGGTATAAGGTACCATGTTAAAATGATCGTTGATAAAGAAAATCCACGAGAGTTTCCAAGATTTTAGTTGCATCTTTATTTGGAAAATCTTTGAGTGCCTTTTTCGCGTCTTCGACTAATTGTTTAGCTTTCTCTTGAACCAGATTACTTGCGTTGGTTTGTTTTAGTAGACTTATCACCTTCTGAACGTCCGTCTCGGTAGGTTTATGCGAACGAAGAATGGTTAGGATGAAATTCCGGTCATTGTCCGAAAGTTGGGCAAGCGAATGTAAAAGAACAACATTGCCAAGTTTGTGTTCATAGATATCTTTCCCTAATTTCTTTCCTAGTTTCTCTTCTTCAGCAAACAGGTCAAGCACATCGTCAGCCATTTGAAAAGCGATTCCAGCTTTCCACCCGAATTCCCGAGCTGCTTTTTGCAGTTTCGGGGTCCCCCCAGCACATATTACTCCAGCCTCACAAGCTGCGCGGATGAGCGCCGCAGTTTTGTAGCCAATCATGGTTTCATAGTCTTTTAGGTTCACATTTTGATAGCGGTGTCGTTCGGTATACTCTTCATCACTGGGTAATTGTTCAAAGAGGACATCCAATCGTTCACCCTCAACTAATTCACGAATTGTATCTGCTACGATTCGTGAGACATCTAATGGCTTTGGGGATTGTAAGACTCCTTCTTCGATGGCTTCACGATAATGGGTGGAGGCTAGGATTCCAAAGTTTAGTCCATATTTCTTCCAAGTAGTTGGTAGATTTCGGCGCACATTCGCATCATCGATAATATCGTCAAGGATAAGGGAATAATTATGAATTAATTCAATTGCAGCGGCAGTTGATAATGCATCATCTAACTTACCGCCTGCAGCTTCACAAAAGGTAATGGTTAAGGCTGGACGAATCCGTTTTCCACCTGCTTTTACTTGATGAAACACTACCTCTTGGAAATCTTTGGAAGCTCCAACAGCAAGTAAATCGAGCATTTTCTCATCCACCTTTGAACCAATGTTCCCTAGAACCTGCATTATATCGGACATTGTTTTCACCTACTCGTAATTGTTGAGCCCTATTATCTCGAACTATTTACGCCTTTTCCTTTCAAGACCTTGAATTCTCTATTTTCGCTAAACTGAACTTAGGTAAAGAATTTGGATTATTGTCAAACAAAGGATTCTTTATCCATTCGTGGGTACTAAGGAGCGCCGGTTTGCTTGTATGCAAAGAAATGTGGTAATTATCCTAGCAGCGGTGATAGCTGTAATTCCCTGGTCGTACTGCGGGGCGACTTCAGTGACATCAAAAATGGCTGCGCGTGGAGTAATAACCCGAAGAATCGTTAAAAGTTCAGGAATGGTCAATCCACCAGCCTCAGGGTTTCCCACAGCAGGTGCATATGCGGGATCCAATACATCCATGTCAATTGCTATGTAAACGGGAGGCCCAGGAGGGATGGCGTCATTTATTTGTTGAGCGATTGTTGCAGCCCCTGCTTTTCTGATATCGTCGCTTGTATAAAATGTGATATTTTGATTTTTGGCGTATTCGTACTCCTCTTGTGTAACTGCACGAACACCAATTTGTATGAGATGATCAGGACCAAGATATTCGATTATTCGTCGTTGGACGCATGCATGGGAAAATTCCTTATCTTGGAAACGATCGCGGAGATCCATGTGTGCGTCAAACTGCATGAGTACAATATCACGGGGCAGTGAACGTACCGCAGCCAGTGTTAAGGTATGTTCACCACCGATGAGTATTGGAACTTTGTCTTCTTGGGTTATTTGTGCGACTACAGATTCGACTGCTTTTAGCATGCTTTCGACGGATTCAGAGTCAAAGGTAATATCGCCAATATCAGCAATGGGAAGTTTTGATGCATCTATGTTGACGTTTTCTTGTAGACAGTAGCTTTCGATGTGTTGAGATGCCGCTCGAATGGCAGCTGGTCCTTGCTTGGATCCTCTGCGATAAGTGCTAGTGTTATCATAGGGAACCCCCGTGAAGACAAAGGTTGCAGAAGAGGGTTCAATAGGTGCTCCGAAAAAGGTGTTGACTACTGGTGTGACGCCTTGAACGGTCATCTGATCTGACAGGATAAATCCCTCAAGAGAAATGACTGTAACGCTGCTATTTGGATGTTACTTTTCTCATTTGGGTTTTAAATTAACTGTGTTGGAAGTTTAAGGTCCAAGTCCTCTATACGATTTTGAAGGGTGGAGGGGGTATGGAGTTCATGATAAAGGGTTTTGATGAATTCATCGACGAGATGTGCTTCTTTTGCAGCTTGGAAAAAACCTCGGACTAGCCAAGCACCAACAAAGTAGGTAAAGCCGTAGGGTCCCCACATCGGATCGGACATAAATGGCAGGTGAGCTTTTGCATATTCTTCTTCATAAGCACCCATCTCTTTGAGATAGGCTAACACTTCAGATTCGCTTTTTTGTTTCTGATGTAACATTACCAAGGCGTTGATCCCAACGGCTCGCCGTAATTGCATTAAATAATTTGAAATTGTTTCGGGCTTAGATAAAGGTCGCTCGGAACTTAAGATATCAGTACCCGCTTCTGCGAGCCCTTCAGCAATGGTACAGTCGGGGGTATTGATTATGGCTATTGTTCCCTCAAGATTCAGTGTTCCTCGTTGAACTCCTAATTCACGTTGAACTAGTTGGGTTTGATGTCCTGGATAAGTCTCATGTGTGACCCATTTCCAGATGTTATATTTGCTGCGTGGTAATTTGATGTTGATTTCGATAACGGCGTGAAAATCTCCTTTATAATTATTATAGGCGCTCCATGGAGCATCAGGAACAGCACGGAACTCAACACTTTCCGTATCAGGTAATTTGAAAAGGAGATGTTGGGTCACGCGTCGCGCTTCTTGAGCTATGTTCTCAGCCAGTGGGATAATCTCGGAACCAGTGGTCATAGCCCGCTTTCGCCATCGTGTAGCCATTAATGTTAGATCCCCTTTGAGCACTTCTTTTCGTAGTGCCCGGCTAGCCTGTTCTGTGAGTTCTTCGATGCGTTCATTGGAAACAGTTACGACTTTCACATCGAGACCTGTTCTTACACGTTCTTCAAATGTAACTTGTTCTTTAAGAGCGAAATTGATGAGTAGTTCCATTGCATCAAGTTGTTTGGTTAGATAGGTTCGTCGAGGATTTTCATGAATTGATTTCACTACAATCGAACGAAGATCTTTTAACATGTTAAGAAGCTCATCCGGATCATCTAGCTTCACCTTGGGTTTCAGGTCAGAAGGGCCTGTATAGCTATCCACGACAATTATATTCTCATCGAGTTGTTCTTTAAGAAGCTGTTCGATATAGAAGGCTAGTTGCACATATTTTTCATCAACATGTATGGGAATTGATACCATTTACTATGCCTCAGGAAATATCTTATTCATAAGACGAATTGCAAGATCAGTAAAAGCCTGGTTAACATTCCGACCTTCCAAAGCACTCGTTTCGAAATATGAGCCCTTAATACGGTTTGCAGCCTGTTTCGCTGCGTATTCTGATACTTCTCGATCATGATCCAAATCAACTTTATTTGCCAGTACTAACCGTTCAAAATCCGTACCTAAAACGCCTTCAACTTCATTAAGCCACCGTGATTCAATCGTTACTGCTGAAGAGGCCCGTGTTACATCAAAAACAAATATCACTGCATTCGCCCCGGTATAATATCGCTGTCTTAATGACCGGAACCGTTCCTGACCTCCGGTATCAAACATCTGGAGTTTTAAGTTACGCCCTTCAACATCGATAATCTTCGTTACGATATTCACGCCAATGCTTGGTTTATAATCATGATCGAATTTATTTTCCGCAAAGCGTCGAATTAGACAAGTTTTTCCAACTCCCCAATCTCCAACGATTATAACTTTGAGAACATATTGGGCTTGTTCAGGGTCTTTTGCATCTTCAAGAATACTTGAGATGATTCTCACCTTTTCTATCTACTTCGCATTAGTATATCTATAACCTCTGAAAATTAGGGACCTTATATACTTTCTTTGAAAAATAAAAGATACTGAAAACAAGAGACCCTCTTCTTACTGCATTGTTATTCGAAGAAACTCCACAGTCGACGGACACAACCTCTCATAAAGCAGTTAATATCCCAGGAGGAAGAAGCACGCTTCTAACTGAACAGATCCAATTGCCAAAAACTGATACTCTTTCCAAGATCTGTCACCTAGCTAAAAACCTCTACAACCTAGCCAATTATCACATCCGGCAGAAGTTCATCAACGAGGGACTCTGGACGCAGTACAGGGATTTATATTTCCTTTTGAAAAACACTGATGCCTACCGGAGCCTTCCTGCACAGACGGCCCAGCAGATTCTCCGGCTCCTAGACAAGAACTGGAAGTCCTTTTTCGAGGCCATCAAGGACTGAGGGATCACCCGAAAAGGTATCGAGGAAAACCAAAAACTGCCACGGTACAAGTCGAAGGCTGGAGAGAGCATCGTTGTGTTCACAAACCAGCAATGCTGTATCAAGGAAGGATTCTTGTATTTTCCCCAAAAAACTTCGCTGGATCTCATCAAAGTTCGCATTTTGGAGAAGTTACACCAAGTTAGGATATTACCGCGTGGAAACCATTACATCATAGAACTCGTGTACGAAAAAGAACCTGATAATCTTAGACTGAACAAACAACGCGTCCTCAGTATTGATATTGGATTGAACAACCTCGTAACTGTTGTCAACAACGCAGGTATTCAACCCTGGCGAGTTAAGGGCGGGGTTGTGAAATCCATTAACCAATATTATAACAAGGAATGTGCGCGACTCCGTTCCATCAAGGACAAACAAGGTCTTTGAGGGCAAACGCGGCGGCTCCAACGGCTGCTATTGAAGCGGACGAATAAAATAAGTGATTTTTTTCACAAGGTCTCCCGACGGCTAATCGATTATGCTGTAGTAAATGATTTCGGGAAGATCGTGATTGGTTATAATAAGAGGTGGAAAGAGGGCATCTCGTTGGGTCGGCGAACTAACCAGAATTTCGTAGGCCTTCCCTTCTTGAAACTTGTGCAGCAAATTCAATACAAAGCCGCAATGGTGGGCATAACGGTGATAGTTGTGGAAGAAAGTCACACATCAAAGGTAAGTTTCCTCGATGAGGAACCAATTCAACATCATCAAATATATGTGGGTAAACGGGTACGGCGGGGGCTGTTCAAGTCATCAACGGAACTTATAATTAACGCGGATGTTAATGGGGCGTATAATATTGGTCGAAAAGCAGTCCCGGAAGCCTTCGTAGCGGACGGGATAGAGGGTGTGGGGTTACACACATATTCTGTAGCTATTTGATAAAAATAGGTAGCAGAATTTAATGAAAATAGCGATATTTCACTATTTTCAATAACCTGAGTCTTTCTTCATGTATTAAAATCACACAAAAAAAGTCTAAATTGGTTTAGGAAGCCACTACAAATACGAAGAGTAACGAAGGAAGCGAAGGTGCCATTCAAAAGGGAAAATGGGGAGGAGGGGGAGCGAGGGGAGGGCGAGGAACGATGCGGACACAACATTACATCAAATCCCTTCGCTTCCTTCAAGGAACCGGTTTCGGTGAGTTATTTAAACTCCTCAATTAAGAAGCAAAATTCGGTTTGGATTTTCTGGAGAAAATTGGAATTTTTTGCAATATTTACCCATGTTGTAAAATTGGAATCTAATCTTTTCGAATTATATGTGACACCATTAGGGTGAGTGTTTCCTTTACTCCTTCTGTTGGACGGAGCTTTTTGAAGATGAAGTCATTTAATTTTTCTTCATCGTCTACTTCAATTAAACAGATGATATCATGAATGCCATAGACTGATGAAATTTCCTTAACAAATGGTAAATCCTTCAAAGAATCGAAAACCGTATCTGTGAGAGGTGGGTCAACATCAATGAGAATAATCGCTGTTAATGTCATGGTATTAGAACTCCTGATAATAGTCAACTAGCCTTTCAGTTCCCGTTGAAGTTCCTTATAAGTAAATCGAGCTGAAGGCTATTTCATTCGTATGCAGAACTTGACTATTCCGCAACTAACATGATATCCACACTCAGAGAAGGAACCTCATTACAAAGGCAAGATCGAGAATTATTCTCTCTTTCAATGTTAGAACGGTAAATGGCTTCCCACCAAATGAAAAACTTCAAAGGTTAGATGTGTGCTTGTGAAGTAGCTCAGCAACATAGATTCCTGCCGATAACCCCATTTAGGTGACTTCAAAGGAGGGATACGCATGGACTTGACCAAATCAGATAAAATTCTTGTAACCTGTGGTTTACCCTATGCAAATGGATCCGCCCACCTTGGACACCTCCGCACCTATATTCCTGGAGACGCCTACGTAAGATACCTCAAACGCTTTGGATATGATGTGATATTCGTTTGCGGATCAGACACACACGGAGCTCCAATTGAGCTAGCGGCTGAACAAGCAGGAGTTATACCCAAGGAATTAGTTGACAAATACCATGCGCACTACGAACACATTTTTGAAAAAATGAACATTGGTGTTGATTTATACGGTACCACTGAAGCCCCTTACCATTATCATCGAGTCCAAACCATTATTCGCATCTTAGAAGAAAATGGGCATATTGAAACCCGAGAAGTTGACCTCCCTTATTGCGAAACCTGTCAAACCTTCTTAGCAGACCGATTCCTCACTGGTACTTGTCCCTATTGTGGAGCACAAGCTCGAGGTGATGAGTGTGACCAAGGGTGTCAACGATATCTCGATGCGGACCAACTAATTAACCCAAGATGCGTCACCTGTGGCTCACCCGCAATTAAACGAAGTGCACGCCACCACTTCTTCAAACTTCCTGACTTCACCGAGTTTCTTATCAAATTTAATGAACAGCTAAAAGGTACACCTCTGGCTCGGAATTATGCATTAGGATGGATACGACAGGGGTTGAAGGAATGGGGAATTTCACGCAATCTAAAATGGGGAATACCATATCCAGGTGACGAGGAGCTTGTTCTCTATGTCTGGGCAGAGAATTACGCAGGTTACATTTCTTTCACTGAAGAATGGGCTGGCCGTCATAATGCGGACTGGGAAGAATATTGGATTCGTGATGGCAAACTAGTACACTTTATCGGCGCAGATATTGTCTACCACCATGCAGTGTTTTGGCCAGCAATGCTCAAAGGAGCAGAGTATAACACTCCGTATGCCATTGTCGCCAGTGGCATGGTAAAAGTCGAAGGACATGGACTCTCGAAAAGTCGAGGATTTGTTATCGATATCGAAGAAGATTTTATCCAAAACGGAATTGATCTCGATGCTGTCCGTTATTATATGCTATCCTACACTGGTTTCACAAGGGATTTGGATTTCGTCTGGAAGGATTTTCAAACCAAAATGAACAACGAATTAGTCGGCATCCTCGGCAACTACGCTTATCGTGTACTTCTGTTTATACAAAAAAATTTCCAAGTAATACCAGATGGAATAATCATAGATCCAATTCAGGAGAAGATAACCGAAACAATTGAAGCACTACAAGTCGCTGTCAATGAATATCGTTTCAAAGAAGCCACTGATATTGTAATGCAGCTTGCCTCATTTGGAAATACGTTTTTCCAACAATGTGAACCCTGGAAATCTATTAAAGAAGATTCAAAGCGTTGTGAAAGGGATCTCTACCAATGTTTGCAGCTATTGACAGCTATCGCTATTTTAATTGAGCCTACGATGCCCACAGTCGCTGAACGGCTTTGGCTACAGCTTGGTCAAACAGGTAGTGTGCATGACACACAAGTTGAGGCCTGTCTTAAACCTATAAAACCGGGTACTAAGTTACAAAAGCCACAGGTTCTTTTTGATAAGATTTTTGATGAAACTATTGAAAAAATGAGTGCAATCCTTGACAAACGTATTGAATCCGCGAGGGCAAAAGCCAATTAGGCGGCTCCAGCATAATTTCTTAGCCTATTATTCAAACTACCGTTCATTGTGCTAATCCTATGATAATAAATGCTACATATTTGCTTCAGGGGCTTTTTTCATAGTTAAATTATCATTAAAGAAGGAGGACTTACCATAACATATTTTATACGACAAAATTGAGCTTCTGAAAGAAAAATTACTGACATTTTTTAGGGATTTTTCTTCACATTCTGCTTGTGTTGGGTGCACCCAAAACGTCAGAAAGGGATATCGTTTTTTATATCATGGAGTCCCATCTTTTTCTTGTGGATGGGACGATGTGTTCTAGAGAATTTTTGTTGCGGATTTCACGAAATAGAAGGATGGCTTGAACAAGGTGATACTAGCTCAAGTAAACCCACTGGATCCTATTTTCTGGCTTTTCTTGTTCTTTTTAATTGGATTAGCTATTATAATTGCACTTGGAGGTATTATTCTAGTTGTTTTTTCTCTTCAGAACCGTCGGATTCGCAGACGAGCGGCTGAAGCCGGTATTCCGGATCCGTTACCAAAAAGTGACACTGGGTTTGACTCCTCCACTATTAAGGGCATTGTATGCGGTATTGTAATCGTGATTATAATCATCGCTGGTGCCCTTATACTACCTACTCTACCTGAAGGATTTGAGACTATTTTACTCATTGTCGGATTAGTAGTGACTAATGCCTTCATGTGGGGAATTATCGTCTATTCGATTTGGTGGATGACCCGTGAGTACACACGACGTGAACAACTGCTCAAAGATGCTCTAGGTGGGAAATCCTACTACAATTCCAATTGAAGCAACAGCTTTGGTATACTTGCACTAATTTTTATTGAAAACCTCGCTAACTTCCCTCTATGATTTATCCACGCCGATCTCAGACGTACCAAACAGTCAGACCAATTCGCTTCCCCTATAGAAACATATTTTGTTCGGCAGATTTGTAACTTAATTTCTCCAGGAAAAATGAGTTAACCTATTCTTATTTCTCACAATTGATCTTTAAGATCTACCCTTTGTTCTTTTTAAACTCTAACTTTTGAAAACCCAAATCAAATGAAGACAAGGGGAATTAGAACTAAGAAAAAAATTCCACTTACAATGAGAAAATAGACTGGTGAAATTAGATAATTTCTTATTTTCGTTCTCCTTCCCTTAATTAGTAAATAGAAGGTGGTAAATCATGACTGGTAATTCCCCGTCTATCCCCCTAGAAGACATTACAAATTTCCCAAGTAAGCTTCGTAAAAAAATGAAGGCTAAACGCATTATCGAGCTAACACAGTTATTTTATTCTGATAATAAGCTCATTGACGCTGTGACATTAGCTGAATTCACGGAAGCCTCGATTCGGGAAGCACTAGAAGCCCGCCAATTTGGTAGAAAGCATATAGAAAGTATACTAGTTGATATAACAGGAAAACGAAAAGTGGAACCTCATGGATTGTTATGGAAAAATCATTGGCTTCTGGGAGTTGTTGCACAGGGGAACTATCGTGATGAGTTAATTGCTTTAGAGGCTTCAGCAATTGCCACGCTTTTAGAGAATTTGGAGAACTTGACAACTGAAACTTTAGAAGAAGTTCTGATGATTTTACTCCATCGGTTACTGCTTATTCCGGATTCAACCTTAAAAGCCGAATATGAACAACTCATTGAATTTGCAGAAAGATATCAACGCAGTTCGCTTCTGGCATATAACATAGCTAAAGCAAAGGCAATACTTGTTGCAATAGGTGTTGAAGCAGATCCTGCGAAACTCATTATTCAATTACGGAAATTATCGAATAATTGGAAGGTCCTCATGCAGGTGATGGAGCAACGAGGGAAAGAAAAGGGCAAAATGATTCTCGTAGCTCTCCATGCCATGGAGAGCCTGAAGGTTTTAGATGTGAGTGAAAAACACCTGAAAACTCAGGTTGAAAAGACAATGTCTACAAAGAAGCTGCGTAAATCTCAACTCACTCACATTACCACTGCGATGAATGCAGCTGTTGAACTTCGAGACGCATATTTAGTCGCTAACTTAGCTTCACGTGCTAGTAAAATATGGTTTGAACTTGCTCAGGGAAAACCTGGAAAGGATTTTGCTGATG
>JAEOTO010000012.1 GCA_016839805.1 Candidatus Hermodarchaeota archaeon | reverse complement strand
CCCGCAAAGACTAAAGAAGGCGTTTTGTGGAGTAGTGATAAGTGTCAAAATAGGTTGATAGGAATTGACCAGTAGCAGCATGTTCCAACTTGCAGAGACGAAAGCCAAAGAAGCCTTAGTACTAGACCAGCAAGGGAAACGGTCTGGGGCGATGTCAAAGTACATTGAAGCAGCGGATATTCTTGTTCGGGTAATGAAAGTGTCGAAGAACCCACAATTGCGACGGATTGCCCTAGAACGTGCTGACCAGTATGTGGCGCGAGCCAAGGCCTTACGAGGTGGTCGACTTCCAGCGGGAGGTCCAGCTCCAGATTTTGAAGGTGTCGAGATTGAGGATCAAGAACAGAAGGAGCTGCAAGAAGACATCGATAGCATGATTATCAAAGAAAAACCCGATGTAAAGTGGGAGGATGTCGCTGATCTGGAGGAGGCGAAACAAGCGCTGCGCGAGTCGGTGATTTTGCCTTTGCTGCGACCAGATTTATTTACAGGAGCCCGGCGTCCGTGGAAGGGTGTTTTGTTATTTGGTCCCCCCGGTTGTGGGAAGACGCTCATTGCGAAGGCGGTAGCTAACGAGGCGGGTTGCACTTTTTTCAATGCGGATGCGGCATCATTAGTTTCGAAATGGTTGGGGGAATCCGAGCGGTTAGTTAAGAATCTCTTCACTTCTGCGCGAAAGGAGCAACCAGCGATTGTCTTCATGGATGAAGTGGATGCGCTGACTGCTGAGCGAGGAGCTGATCAGGTTGGTGGTGAACGTCGCTTGAAAACTCAGTTCCTCATTGAAATGGATGGTATGAAGAGCAAGAAAGGTGACCATATTGTGGTGTTAGGGGCAACCAACCGCCCCTGGGATCTCGATGCGGCGTTTCGTCGACGCTTTGAACGGCGTATTCTGGTTCCCATGCCTGAATTTGAAGCACGAGTTCGCATTTTTGAGATTCATACAAGGGGTGTTGAAATGGCACCAGATGTGGACTTTAACTTACTTGGCGAACAGACAAAGGGCTATGCAGGGTCTGATATTGCCCTTATTTGTCGTGAGGCGTCACTCGAACCGATTCGTGAATTGGATGCATCGGGTGCGATTCGAGACAAAGAGGTTATGGCTCGTCCTGTGAATCAGCAGGATTTCCTTGATGGAATTAAAAACATCCGATCAGTGGTTTCACCTGAAGAACGGTCCAAGTATATTGAGTGGGATAAGACTCATGGTTCATAGGGGATAGAACGTGTCAAAAGAAAAGGTCAAAGAACGCTCCAAGGAGAAGGAAAGAGATGAGCTCCGGGCAGATGTGGAGCTCACTAAAGAGGAGTGGTTAGACCTTCTGAAGAAGACACGAGAACACATGGTTAGCATTGAGGCAGAGGACGAGACAGCAGTTTTGGTTATGCCTGTAACCGAGGAAGAGGAGAAGCAACTCGAAGAACTGGCTAAGAAAGCGATAGAAAAACTTTCTCAACGGTTTGTGTGGATTGCCAAACGTGGTCGGTATGGGTTCATGTTCGTTATTCCGACTGTGGAAGCAGATATCGAACAATGGGGAGCCGAATGGGCTGGTTTCACGGTGGACTATTGTCGAGAAATGCTCTTACATATTGTCTCAACGCGAACACTCGTAATGTTAGATCCGTTCAATGATATACGCCCGGATCGCCATCAAGCAGTGAAAATTATTCTTGGCGTCCTCGTGAAGGAGGAATTAGGGCGGTGGATTGACGAAGCTGAAGGCATTATTCGTATCACGTGGAAAACCGATGAGGAATGGGCGGATGAGATTCGACAATGGGCGCTTAAAACAGGAAGGACCACCTTTACATTATTCAAACTCAAAGAGTATCGAAAGGATTTGGCAAGCTTACCAAAGTCTGAATTACGAATTATTCTTGAACGACTGGTGGAACGGAAACAGGCAAAATGGCTCGATCGTGAACGAGAAGTTGTAGAAGTACTCGTCTAGCCTCCAGTACTAGCCGGAATTATTCTGTAGGGTTAAGGCCGGGAAAGAAGTAGCGTTTACCGTGCACGTATGATTTATCGACTTTGGCAGCTCCAACGGATTCTAGGCTGGTAAGCGCAGCGTCTGCACGTTCTCGATTCCATCCCGTTTGCGTCATGATATCTTCTAGTGTCGTGTGTCCAGTTCGACTAGCCAGTGAGAGAACAGCGACTTGATCGTTGGTGAGTTCGCGTGGAACGAGTTCAACGATGCGAATCCCTGATGGTAATTTCCGGATGCCTGGAATTAATTTTGCGTTGGCAAGATTTTGGATGGCTTTGGCGACATTCACTTGGGAAACGCTGGTTCGGCGTTGTTTGTTTACTAATAGCACAATTTCTGCGAGGGTCATGATACCGCCGGTTGCTTCACGTCGCCGTTTGGCAATATCGAGGATTTGCAGGCCGAGTTCATCGTAGAATCGCCCGCGACCTGTCAGGCGTTCTACAAGTCCGGGTTTCTCTTTCATATCTTCAGAAAAGGGTATACCTGGCAATGTGATGCCCAGTTCATGGGCAATCGCAGCTGCTTTTTCACTGTATTCTGGAGTCACTTCTAGGACTTCTCCGTAAGTTTGTTCAAAGGTGTCAGCTTTGCCCCGTAGTTCGGAGATGGCTTGAAGCATGTGTTCAAGTTCTTTTAGCATAAGCTCGACGCGCTTCTTTTTGTAAGCTGCATCCATTTCCATTTGTTTTTCGATTTCCCAAAGTCCCATGAATTGTTTCCTCCTCATATTTGACGAATGTAGTTTAGCCAGGTTTCAGCGCGCATGGCAAACCTGCGTGCTTCTGTTTCCTCCACATGTTGGGTTAAGTCGTTGCCATATTTAGCCCAGAAATATTCATACCATTCTTGGGCTTCAATAGTGACGTGATGATCGGGACCAAGCATGGCATCAGCGAAGGCTGCGACCACGTCTAAGTCTTCTAAGATGTATTCCGCGTTAATGCGTAGATTTGCTTTATTGATGGCGTTAACCAACCGTTCCCGCATTTCCGCAAATGAACGCATGGGTTGTACCATCAGCTATCTGCCTCAACATCTATTCATCGACCGCCATTTCACGGAGACGTCGCTTGAAGTCATTTAGCCATCGGACTGCTTGAAATTCAAGTTGTTTTGCTTCTTCTGGCGAGAGGGTTTCGTTGGGATCTCGTCCTTGGAGTTGATTTCGCCAATCTTTGAGAGCTACTAATATCCAGTAGTCTGGAGGGAAGTTCGGATATTTAGTCAAGAGAATGATCGCATCATCGAGAAGGGGAACGATGAGGTTCATTTTCGCAACGTCGCCAAGTTTAGCAATGTCGATTAGTGTAATCAAATCAGAAACAATGTCTGCGGTTTTAGCGGCCATTTTAACTGAGGTCTGAGCAGCGAGCTCAACAGACTTTTCTCCTTCGGGTGCACGCTCACCGATTTGTAATTTTTCAACTGCGACTGGGAAACGTTCAGTAATCTGCTCTTCTTTTACGAAGTTGTCCCAGCTTTCACCCTCGGATTCAAGTAATTGTCGAGTGGTTAATGTGTCACGGACAAGGGATTTGAACTGGCGTTTATAGAGGGTTGGGCTCAAATCACCCTGTTCGTATTTTTCGACGATACTGTCCAGTGTGGCGATGGTCCCATATAATTCAGCTTTTAATTCGGGAACCTTGCTCTTTTTCCGTCGTTTTCGCTCGCGTACTGCCATTGATTATCTCCTCACTGAGGATTGGGTTAACCGTATTTTTCGAGGGCTTTGTCAATTTGGTATAATCGTTTCTTGTACCGTTTGTACAACTTGGTATACTCGGTTGAGTTGATTTCTGCTGCGTCAAACTTTTGTTCAATGTTTTGAAGAAGGTCTTCAATCGCCAGTTTCTCGCTTTCGAGCTCTAAGCGTTCTCGTTCCTTTGTATCAGTGGGGAGGATGAGGGCATCAAGCTCTTCCTCTTCAGTGACTTCACCGCGAGTGATTGAACCTGTGTCGATTTGTGCTGCCATTCGTGCGATTCGTTCATCACGAGTTTGTAACTTCTTGGTGAGGCGAGTGACTTCATGTTCTAATTGTTGGTACCGTTGTTGGAGCACTTCTTCTTGGGGAGGCATGGTCACCTTCGGGGCTTTTCGGGTTTCATCTGGCTTTGGGGGTTCACGGGCAAAGAGACCCTTGATGCTATTAACCACCTGGTGGACGTGATAATGGGGTTGCCACTGGGTGACTATTCGGAGATGAATTGCTCCGGACTCGGTATCAACTCGAGGATGCTTGGTTGGAGTGAGCATTCGAGCGACTGGCGGTTGAGCGGGAAAGTTTGGAGGCACAATGATTTCGACAAGAAATTCTTGTTTACTCCGCGGTCCACCTTTGATTTTACCTCGCCATCGGCGAAGGTTAGATCCTACTGGAGTAAAGGTGGGTGCTCGGCGGAACATTAGTTGTGCTTCACGAGCAATCGCCAATTCTTGTTGACTTCGTACAGCCTGTGCCATGGGAATACACCATTTTATCGTTATTCGAATCCTGCTAGTGAAAGCGGGCATTTAATCTTTGGCAACTAGATGCTAAGAGAGGCAGTTAGGTTGAAGTAGTCTTAGTTTTTCGTTTCAACGCAGGACTCTTCTTCGGGGGAGAATCCTTAAGTGCCTGCTGCACTGTAACCAGGATATTACTTTGAAGTTCTCTAAGAAATTCTTCAAAACGTGTTTCAAATAAAGTTATCATTTCTTCTAGTCGTTGAACTGCTTGGGTCAAGGTGGGCACAAGCTCTTTTTGGAGTTCTTTCATGGATTCAGTGGACTCCGTTGTTGGTTTTTTCTTTGCCATTTTATCCATGGTTTCTTCTAACGTCTTAAATCGGTCAGCTAGAACTCCAAGACGTTCAACAGAAGACTCCGACGCGATGGTATCATCAGCAACGAGCTTCTGAAGCGTTTTAACCTCCCGAAGGAGTGCGCGGATATTAGCCTCCATTTTCAAATTCATCCGTCCAAGATCTGCATCTAACAAGTTCAGACCTTTTACAATCCGCTTCAAGGATTCAACCGTTGGCACTAATCCCTTCGGCGTTTTGATTGCTTCAATTTCAATTGCGTATTTTGGCGTATCAGAGGTCACCTAAAGAATTACCCCCGAATGTCTCTTCCAAGTTTAGTCACCGCATGCTTTTAAGCTTTGATTCACGCCTGCAAAAATCTTAAATTACCTGCAGCTTTGCGACAAAACAGGCAAATGCTTCAGCTAATGTCTATTTTCCATAGTTTTTTAAGACTGCATCTAGTAGAATGCCCGAGCGGAACTGACTAAGGGGCTGACCATGACACAATCGGCAGGACGGTTTGAAATCTCATCGGTGAAGGAAATTGGTCGATGGGATTGGACTGCGTCTGCTAAGTGTATTGTCTGCGGCCTCCTGATCCGCGATGGACAACAGATGGTGTATTGTCCTAGTTGCGGTAACCCTGCCCATTATGCACATCTGGCTGAATGGGTGAAGGTGAAAGGAACCTGCCCCATTTGTCGGAACCGTGTTAATCTACGAAAGTTGAAACCGGTTAGAAAATAGTCGGGTGAATAAAAAATGCGAATAGAAGTTGTTCCTGCGATTGGTGGTAGTGACCCCATCGCACTCGATGTGGAGCCCAACACGACAGTTGGCGAAATTCGTAATCGTGTTGCCCAGATGCGCCGTATTCCCCCAAACATCGTCATTCTTGCGTATCGTGGTGCACAGCTGACCGACGAACAGACTGTCAAGAGTGTGGGCATCACACCCCACGACAAACTGTACCTGATCACACGTACCGAGGGCGGCTAGAGCCTGCAAACCCGATCGGTTTCGATCTCAGTCGCTCCTCGATTTTTCTTTTTCTAAGCAATATTTGAGCACTAGTTGTTACTGCGTTTGCAGCAATCAAATCAAATTTTATTCATGGTTAACCGAAAAGGTATTTACGGGATATGCAATTTGTTAGAGTACTGGGGACCGGCTTGTCTAGGCAGAGGCGCTGTCCACATGTTATCAGAAGAGGATTATTGGGCAAGGCTAGCTCTTGAAGCTAAAAACATGGAAACCGAGGAACCTTCGTTCCAACCACTCCAAGGTAACTTAAGACGTTGGCAAGGATTCATCCTTGGTACAGGAATATATGATGGCGGCGTCTTTGTGATTCAAGTCAATGTACCACGATCATTCCCCTATGAGCCTCCAACAGTCCGTTTTGTTACAAAAATTTGGCATCCTAATATTTACCGTGGGAGGGTTTGTGTTGGGATACTTGGAAAAGATTGGCTCCCGAGTATGTCCTTGACTGGGGTCATCGAAACAATTCGAAACTTGCTTAATTTTCCCAATCCCGATGATCCTTTGAATCAAAAAGCTTCTCGTGAAGCGAAGCATAATCCAGTAAGGTTTGAACGTACTGCCAGGGATTGGGTTGGGCGCTATGCGGGATGGAACCAGATACACCGGGGGTAAAACACACCGTGGTTGACCAGGTTAGTGATGAACGGAAACGCATACCAGTGTATCATGGTACTGAGCGATACGCTCGACAATTATTACTAGAAGAATGGGACCAAGAAAGGCTGGCTAAATCCACAGTCATTGTAGCAGGTATTGGTGCTTTAGGGACCATTGTTGCGTTAGACCTTGTATTAACTGGAATTGGTAAAGTCGTCGTTATCGATTTTGACACCATTGAGCT
>JAEOTO010000011.1 GCA_016839805.1 Candidatus Hermodarchaeota archaeon | reverse complement strand
TAGTGCTTTACGTGTTCATCGAACCAGTTGATCCCACACGCATTCTAGTCTCTGCTCCAGCAGGTATTATTGGGGCATCCGGAGCCGCCATTGGCGCATATCTTTCTAAACGCAGCCCCTCCGATGAACGGGAAACAGTCATCATCCATCAATCTGGGATGTATGCCTGGCTCTTCCTTTACATCACCCTACCCTTCCTTGCCATTTTCCTAATTTACAGCCCACCACCACATGGTATAATGGCGGCTCTCTTATTGTACGGTATCTGGCTCATTGCCATCATCATCTTTTCCATTACAACACTTTATCGAAATTGGAGATAAGACAGGGAACTATAATGAAAACGATTTACAACCACGAATCGATATGGAGGCAGATTGAATGAAACCAACTACTCGTTACGGAATTCTTCTAGTAGCAGGCACGACCAACATTTGCATTGGTGTTTATGCTTTCACCCTCGTAATCCTTCAGACCATTACGGGTCTCGAATCCCTCTGGATCATCCTCCTTGGTCTACTTACCAGCCTCACCGGCGTATTTCTCATCGCTCGGATGCTCCCAACCCTTCTGCGGATTCGACGCGGAGAACCGACACCCGTTCTCATCGATGAACGAACCCGCCAAATCCTCTATCGCGCAGGCTTCAACGCTTTTGCTTACCTCATTATCGCCCTTATCATAACCATCTCAGTAATGATGGCACTCCCTAAGTTGGGCTTTATCCTCACCTGGAACGAACTCGTCACAGCCACACTGATCACCTGGATAACTGGGATTCTCATTTTCTACATATTCACTGTCCACTACTCCCTGAAGTAGAACCCCGCCAGAAACACTGTAAATCGAAATTAATCCTCGGAATTCTGAATGCCTGAGTAGTCTCGCCAAGATGATTCAAGACTTCAATACGCATTGCTATGTGTCCAATTCACCACATGCACGATACGGAGTGAGTTATATCCCACAGATGAATTAGATAATATAGAGCTTGAAGGGAGGTGAGTTATGATGCGAGAAAGGACTGGATCAAGCATCAGGTTTATCTTTCAAATCATCATTGCCATCAGCCAATTCCTTGTAGCGATTGGCATTCTCCAATATTTCGTAAATAACGAAATAGACATATGGGGAACAAACATCGTTTATCCATTACTCGGATTACTCACTTTCATTGTAGTGCACGGTGTTTGGCGCATTATCGACAACTTTGTCAATTGGCGCGTGATAGCAAGCAAACCCACGTAACCGAATCTATTAATCTTCGAAGTTCTGGATAACCTGCGTCGTCTCACCAAGATGATTCTGAACTTCAACACACAACGCCATATGCCCATTCACCGCATGCACCACACAAGAAAGCTTAAAATTCAACGAAATTTCATTAAATAATTAACAACTTCTTATTGAGAAAACAGATCCCCATTTATACTAGCTTCTTGGACATTAAAAGCTGTTTTCGTTGCGTGGTAAGTTACCATTCTCGTGAGCTCTTTTTTTAATGGGTTGACCTATTCTTTTGACATGAAAGAGACGCAGAAGTTTTCAGGTGACACTGCATTTGAGGTTTGTCGTCATTTAGCGCAATCTATTGGTGTACGGGTGCAGGGACTGGAGAGTACGGTAACCACGAAGGACTATCTCTGTACCCAGTTATCGCAATATGGTCTTGAAAACGTTCATGCCGAAGCGTTTCCTGTCCTTACAAGTCGTCAAAAAAAGGCCCAAATTATCGCCGGAACTCGTACATTTGAGGGGTTAAGCTTTGGACTATCTGGTTCCACTGAGAGTGAGGGCGTATCAGGTCCAGTTGTGAAGTACACTTCATGGAGTTGGAATCCCACTCCCGATAATCTAAGCCGTTTTTCTGACAAAATCGTTATATTATATACTCGGGATTTCTCGCAACAAGTCGTGCAGGATCTCATCCAAGCAGGTGTTCAAGGAATTATCTATGTCACATATCATCCAGGGATTCCACCCAAACTTCCTATGGGTTTTATCTATAGTGCATTAAACACGGGCGATTTCGACCTTTTACCACCGATAATCTCTGTTAGTTATCAAGATGGAGCGAAGTTGTTAGCCAATGCGAGAGAACTAACTATCCTAGCGGATGTAACAATTCTCCAGTCAGAAAGTTTCAATGTGATTGGTGAAATTCCAGGACTAGAACCAGATGTCATCCTTTTTTCCGCCCACTATGATTCTGCTCCGTACTCCCCTGGAGCCGCGGATAATGCTGCTGGCACCGCGATTTTACTGGAACTAGCGAGAGTCTTCGCGGCTTCGACCCCTCGATGGACCTTACGCTTCGTGGCTTGTGGAAGCGAGGAGTGCGCCTTACAAGGAGCGCGGCATTATTGCCAAACGCATTCAACTTCATTAGATGAGATTAAACTGAATCTGAATTTTGACGTACAAGGGGCCCGAATTGGTAATTTAGCCCTAGGTGTAATTGGAGAAAAACGGCTGCTCACCCGAGTCAATCAAGCGATTCATCAATGGAACCCAGAAATGCGACTAGCGCCTACCGGAGGAGATAACCGCATCTTTGCGTATTATGGTATTCCAGCAGTGCACTGGTGGTTTGGTGGAGGAGTGAATTTCCTCCTCAATCACACACCACATGATCGAATTGATAACATCGCCCCTCAGTCCCTCGAATTTGTTGGTAGAGCCTCTGAGGTTTTTGTTAACGAGCTTAATCAACAACGGACGCTTCGGTTTTCAATCCCCCAATCCCAACACAAAAAAAACACCCAGTCCATCGAGTCCATAATGATGGAAAATAACCACTTGTAGTATGGTGGGTATATTCAGTGAGAAACAAAAAAAGTCATTCGAGCCGCAACAAAGAAGGATATCCTTAGCGTCGACGCCCGAAGGAAAGAAGAAACCGATCAGGACGAGTTTCAGCAATATGAAAAAACCTCTCTCAAAAAGAGTAAGAGGTACAATGCCATCATCTAACCCCAAACGAAAGAAGGTAGAAGACTGGCTCTCAACACAAGCCAGTACGTAAGAAGTTAATCCTGAAAGTTCTGAATGATTTAGGTTGTTTCCCCCCAGATGATTCAACAACTCAACCCGCATCGCCATTTGTCATTAACGGGATGCACCGCGTAAGAAGCTTATCTGGGAGCATATGAAAAAACTGTGAGTAAAAAAAAGAGGGAAGAAAGAAACGGAAAAACGCTTTTACTCGAACTATCTATGAGGTTTTGACCGCTTCTTCGTTTGTTGCGATAATACCAGCTGCGAGATTGAGTATACCGCCAATTGAGAGGATGGTAATGGCACCGATGATGACTAAGCCCGTTTGGTGATTCTCGGGATCATTGCGCCATATAATTGGTAAAATCCCGAGAAGCGTCGCAAATATCCCAATCATAAGGAAGAATAAGAACAGGGTGTGGTTCAAACTAGAGGGTTCAAGCCCCGTCCAGAGAAGGAAGAAGTATAACAAGGAGGTGATGCTCGTAATGACGAGCCCACCAATCAAATTCAATATGCCTCCAGCCAGTGCTAATGTTCTGGCAGTTTCATTCGACATTTTTCTTTACCCAAATAATATGATCACCACAATCACCGTGATGTCAAAAAAACACAGGAGGGTCACGCATAAATATTCATGGATACCGTCCTACACAAAAAATACAAAAACTGAATTCAAAACTACAACGATATGAATGGACCAGATTAATTTTAACTAGAAGAACCACTTAATCTTCGAAATTCTGAAGCACCTGCGTCGTCTCACCCAAATGATTCAGAACCTCAATCCGCATCGCCATCTGCCCATTCACCGCATGCACCGCACAAGAGAGGCAAGTTTTTAGTTATTAATTCGCTAGTTGACACGATGCCACTCGAGAACCTGACAACACCAAAAAAGGTGTTCCTGGTTCTAGTCATAACCATTGGACCCATTCTCAACTTGTTCTTTTTTGCTAAACTCGCACTCAACGTCCCCTAACACTAAGACCCAGCCCAATGAACTAGGAAATCCTACTACCACACAATACTCTAGTAGCTGAAATCTGCTAAGGGGCGTATTATAAATATGATAATCACAGATGGATTGAGTGAGGGTTTGAGTCATAGGCTCCAAAATAATGGTGAAAGGAAAATGAGTCAAGACATACCACCATCGCAAATCTTTGAAGTTATAGCAAAAAGATATCACACCGCTTTTCTCTGGAAGTATCTATGGACGGCGTTAATATTCATCATAGCAATCATCATGACGGTTTTTATTACCGCTGCATTAGTACTTGCATTTTCTGCACTTGATTTAGCCACAGCAATCTTGAACTTAATTGCTGGAGTCGCCAGTGGAGCAGTCCTTGCATTTATCATTGGCCAACGGAATGATGCAGCGAAAGAGGAAAACACCGCCTTTGAAACTCTTCTCAAGTGGCTAGATAAGGATTCCAAATCTGCAGTCATGGCTGAAATCGGGTTTAATCCCTTCAAAATGTTTCGTGATCTAAAATCATGAAACCCAAGAAAGCGATATGCTGTTATCTCCAACTGTAAGCGTACTACTTAATGAATACTGTGACTATGATTGGTGCTATAGAGAATATTAGCTGATGAACCAAGGGATTGCAAAGATGTGAGCAATTGGGTTAAATCATCGAAGAATAGCATATCATCTAAAGAGGAGGTTGAAGACCTCCACTATGCGCTTTTTGCGTTTTGTTTGACCTCATGTCAGGAGCTGACCATAGTGGATACTTGTACAATGTCAATGGAAACTACTACATAATACGTCTAAACCTATTCATCATCCAATCGACGTGGAACAGGTCGAGGTGGCGGACGAAATGATTCCCGTCTAAGCATTCTAACGATTTGTTTAGCATCTTTACCCTGATATTTACGCATTTCTTGTTTCACTTGTGTTAATTCTTTGCGAATTCGGGGTTCTCGATTAATTATTGCATCAATCACTTTTTCTGCTCTACTGAAATCCGCTTTGCTTAGTACTTTGGGTTTTGGATCATGCATAGTCTGAACGCTTTGAATAAACGGTGCTAAAGCAGTCATTGTTTTTTTGCGTAGATCTTTATCAAAAGCGAGTAAAGAATAAACTCTCCATAATGGTCCTGGATTTCTTCGAACTGCATTTATGTATTCTCTGCCAGACTCCGTTCGTAATAAGTATCTTCCACGGAATTCCCGTAAGGTAGAGAACACCTCTTGATATCCAAGCAGTTTAAGAGATTCTTCACCTTCACATGGATCCATAGGATCCATACTGTACATTCCATAGACGGAATCAATTCCTGATTCCCCGTAACCGATTCGGAACCAGCCATTTTCACCCCATCCGGTGCCCCAACTATTTTTGCAAATCCAGCATTCTTGATCATCGTCATAGCCGACAACTGCGATGGCATGATATCCTTCAAGAGACCCCGATACGTATTCGTAAATACCACCAGTGTAGTAGAAGAAATCGGTGTATACTGCCATTCCTCCCACAAGTGGCCCATCACTTGCTATCCATTCTTTCATCTCATCTGTGTCCATGGTATGGTCCCAACTTTTGATTTTGTTATATCCGACTCGATCCTCCCAATCATCACAAGTATCGGAACATGGCGTATCTGAGTCCACATATGGGAAGCAGTCTTCGGGTGGAACTCCATACTTTTTCAGATACTCTAGGGCATCAGTGAAGAACCAACCTGTACCACAGCAGTTTCCACACCCGCAGAAAAATAGATGAGCTTCAGAGAGGTTTGGAGAGGCGGTGGGGTATCGGAACACTTGAATTTTCTGTCGAGCCTCGAAAGCTGCGAGCGTTCCAAAGGCTACACATGAGCCGCATCCTCCCTGGTTTCGTATTGGGGTAGTCCAATCTTTCCCATCAACATTTCGCCAATCCCATGCATTTGGGTAACTTGTAGAAACAGCAAGTCCCGTCCCGAGTCTTCTCACTCGCCGGACAGGTTGGTCTAGTTTTGCCGCCTTTATCCGTCTTAATAAGCTTCGAGTTGGTTTCAAACCAAGCATTCTTTTTCGAACAGCGAGAGGCTTTCTTGCGATTTGTGTTGATCCTGGCCTCCATCTAGCAGGCCTTTTTCGATATTCAGTTATGAGTTTCTTAAATTCAGTACTTTCAACCATTCAATTCCCTCCAATTGGTGCTATGATGTAATTATAGTCTATACAATATATAAATCTTTAACCAAAAAAAAGGAAAGATAAGTTTAAAGGGCATCAACTATTCAACATGACCATCAGCCCGATGGTTATTAATAATGAATGAAGAGTTAGAGAATATAAAAGCTGAAGTAAAAAGAAAAAAAGGGAAATGGAAACCTGGTGAAACAAGTATTTCAAAGCTCAGTCCAGAAGAGCGGAAAAAACGATTAGGCTTAATTCCACCTGATGATGAGCCACCTCACACCGAAAACACTTCTAAAAAACCAAAACACGAAGAATAATCCTGGTCTGACCTTTTAACGCCATCTGCCCATTCACCGCATGCACCGCACAAGAGAGACTGTGTAATAACATAATTGAGATTTAGACCTTAACTGAATAACACCCCTTCCTAATTACTAATTGTAGTTTTTGCAATATTCTCATTGCTATGAAGAGTAAAGGAAAAACCCAAAAACTAATTTCTGCTTCAGTACTGTTGGAACAATATTAAATACGCTAATTGCGTTTTGCAATTACTGTCGGAGATGGTGGTTTTGCCATAGGAAGATACCATATTTCTTCGAGAAGGAGAGAAAATAATACACCATTGGAAAGGAAATTGTGAAGCGACCCATACGATCTTTGAAAAGAAAGGCAGGATTTTCAAAAAAGATGTACCGAAAGATGTAAAGGAAAAAAAGAAAGGTGCCTTAGTCCTTACCTCTCAACGATTAATCTGGTTAGAAAGCAGAGGAAGACTTAGCAAGTCTTACCATACGATTTTTGAAACACCCTTAGAGGAAATTACCGGAATCTCCATGGGTGGTATGGTAAGAAAATACGTATCAATCGGTGACCCAACCGGTGAGAAAGTATTCCACTTAAGTGGAGTCAGTGGCACTTATTTCGATAAATTTCGGCGACACATCTTCGAATGGGCAGACGCTAGAAAACAAGCCCTTCAAGCCGAACGCCAAAAAGAACGCGTCCACGTTCATCTTGACTTCTCCTTTCTAAAAAATTACATGAAAGAAGGAGGCTTGATGCTACAGGTAGTCAAATGCCCAGAATGCGGTGCCAATGTCGAACTTCCCGAAACAGGAAACCAAATTTACTGCGCCCATTGTGGCAAAGCAATATTAGCTCAGGATATCTTCAAGAAAGTAAAGGAACTAATTGGCTAAAACAATCAGACCGAATACAGCCAGGCATCAAAGTGCTGAATCACCTGTTTTGTCCGACCCAAATAATTTAACACCGCAACCAATATCGCCTTACATCAATTCATTAGACTCTTTGTCTGCGTTTTAGTACACATGTAACACAAAGAATGAAAAAAACCAGGATTATTGAGACATAAATTGTAACAACATAGAGATATCCACCATTAAGATGAACTACACTTACAGTGACATTTCTTGTTGATATTACATCGATGTCGCTTTGTCCAACATTGATGGGGATTTCAATCTTCCATTCAATAACTTGGGTACCATTTTCACCAATAAAGGTTAAAATCGAGTAGATAAAGAAAAGGTTACCAGTATCATTTAAAATGGTTGGATTTAGAACACCTTCTACGATTTTGGCACTAGTAAATCCGTGGCTTTGTGCAAACACAGTATAAGCCACGGAACCCACCGACACTACATCCTCGGCGAAAGCCTACACTTCCTCCTCGACGCAACAAACACCACATTCACTGACATACAACCACAAATCCAACACATCGGCAGAAACCCACGATACGGAATCCACAACCCCCAATTCCCCGAGGGAGAAAAACGAGACGAACTCCGAGCACGCCTCCTCGCCATCTACCTCAGTGATGGACATGTGAATCGAAAATCAGCAACACCAGAGTACGCTGAGAAAGAAAAAGATCGAGTAGAATATGTTGTGAACCTCTTGAAAGAAACATTTGGTGATGCACATGTGAACCTTAAATCTCGAGGAAATGTTTACAAACTAAATTCAACGACAGTACTCGGTCGACAACTAGAGAATTGGGGAGTGAGGAAAGGAGCAAAACACCTACAATCCTTTGAGCTTCCTTCAAGCATTTGGAATGGGTCAATACGGGTAAAAAGGGCCTATATTGAAGAATTGATTCCTGAAGAGGGATCGTTTATTCATACCGAGAAAACACTTTCCTTTGCTTGGCGGAGAATAGTGGTCCTTGATGCCGGTTCAAAAAACAAAGAATATAATTTTGAACCAAAGATTTCGCAGCAACAGAAAGACTTCATTTTGAGGTATGGCGAAGAAACCTCACAGAAAATCAACTCTGAGGAAATTGAGAGAACCAGATTACGGATGAGAGAGCTTCAAGAATTGGTAAATAAAGCTGCCAATATCCATGACAGAATAATCGCAGCTCAATTAGTTGAATTAATTGAAGGTAACCGATGTAAGCTTATAGATGATGAAGGAAGTCTGCTAGAAAGTTTAGGAATCAATCGGTCCTGTTATTCTGAACTGATTCGTGTCTTCAAAAATGGTCGAGTTTCTACATCATGGGTGACTGTTGTCAATGGTCAAGATGATATTCTACGCTGGTCTATCCTAGCTCCACCGTCCTCTGGACGCAAGCGTGTTGCAGTTAGAAACTGGCTTAATACTCAAGAAGAAAAAGCCGATTCTATGTTTGAAAGACTTAAGCGAGAAGGATTCATAGAGGAATCCGAGAGAAAATGGTGGAAGTCAAATGAAAATAGGTGAAAAGAGAAAGAAGATCATTAGCTTACAACGAATAGCTGGTGAATTTAGTTAAATTCCCATTCACTCAAAATTTCGGAGCACTTGAACTCGTTCGCCAAGATGGTTTTTCACATCAATTTGCATTGCCATTTGACCATTTATTGAATGAACAGCACATGATAAGCACGGATCATAAGCTCTAACAACTGTTTCAATGTTTGATAAAATAATTGGATTAATAACTCCTTTTTTGATATAACGTTGAGCAAGAGTTTTGACTCCACGATCCATACCACCATTATTTCCTACTGTTGAAACGATGAGGTTGACTTTAGTCAGGATGCCATCGGAGTTGGCTGTGTAATGGTGGATAAGGGTTCCACGAGGAGCTTCAATGACCCCAATACCAACTCCACCTCGAATTTCCACTTCCTTCATGACATTATCGCTGGTGATTTCAGAGTCGGTAAGGAGTTCCTTTGCACGTTCGATTGCATATAAAATCTCAATCAGCCGAGACCAGTGGTAGAGATGTGTATGGTTTGTAGTTCGTCCGAATTGGTCATGTAGTTTTTCAAATTCTTCCCGTGCATCAGGAGTATGAATAGAATCAGCCACATTTATCCGAGCGAGTGGACCTACCCGGTACATCCCTTTAGGCCAACCCCGTGGTAAGTAGAATGGGAACTTCAGGTAGGAATAATCGGTGACGTGCTCTCCAATATATTTGAGGTAATCTTTGACAGGAAATTCTTCCAGGCGTTTGTCATCATGGTCAACAAGGCGAAGAAGACCTTGGTATGGATCAAGATTGCCATCCTTGTTGACCAATCCAAGGTAGCCCGTCTTCAATTCATCTAATAATTCAACCTTATCCAGTACTGGACGCACAACGGGGAACAATTCATGGGTAATCGCAAGTGCTTCATCGACTTGTGCTATTAGGTCGTCCCGTACCTCTTCTGAGAGAGGCTTAGATATCCCACCAGGTTGAGCTGTAACTGGGTGGATTGCACGACCTCCCGTGGCTTCGATGATGTTCTGTCCGACCTGACGGGCACGAATAACCTTCTTGACCACATCGGGATGTTTCTGCAATAATGTCACAACATGCCGTGTCTCAGGCCCCGTATCTGGTAGTAATAGATCTGGTGCAGCTAAATACCAAAAATGCAAAACATGTGAATGCAGTAATTGCCCCATATGCATGAGTTCGCGGAGCATTTTGGCGGTTCGTGGGGGATCTACTCTGTAAAGTGCATCAGCTGCGTGGGCAGAGGCAAGATGATGGCTGACGGGGCAGATGCCACACATGCGAGTGGCGATGCGTTGGGCTTCTTCGACGGGACGGTTTTGCATAAACATTTCAAAGCCGCGTACGTCCATGACGTGGAAGTGGGCGTCGGCGACGTTGCCTTGTTGGTCGAGTTGAATGGTGATGGCGCCGTGTCCTTCGACGCGGGAGACGGGAGCGATTTTGATGGTTTTTCCTTTTTGACTCATGCTTTTACACCCTTTTTCATTTTGACAACGTTTGTGTGAAGCGCTTTTTTGAAGGTGGATGCCGCTAAACTGAAGCGGAGGTAGGTACCCACAAGGTCGGGGATTTCCTTCACGATTTGTTCAGGGGCAGGGGCTTTGGTGGGATCTTGGATGACAACGGAGCCGATGGCGCCTATCATTTTGGCGGCTTGGTCGTGGACACTTTCGGTGGGTCCGAAGCAGCCTCGGCAGGGCGCGAGGGCGGTGGGGCAACGGGCTTCGCAGCCACCTTGAGTGACAGGACCCAGGCATTGGAAGCCTTGTTCGAGGAGGCAGCGTTCGGGGTCGATTTTTTTGGTGCCCCAGCGGATGAAGTTGGTGACGCTTTTTTCGTCCTTGGTGAGGGGGCATTGGTCGCAGACGGTTTTAGGCTCGAGTCGGAATTCTTTGCCTTCGAGGAGGCAGGTGACGAGTTCAGCGATGAGTTTGGGTGGCGGCGGGCAGCCCGGGAGAACGTAGTCGACTTTGACAAAGTCGCTGATGGGGTGAACTTCTTCAAGGAGGGGGGGAACGACTTTGTGGGGAATTACACCTTTGGGGTTGACGGTGCTTACAGTGTCGATGTAGACTTCTTGCAGAAGTTCGTCCTTAGTGTGGAGGTTGGCGAGCCCGGGTATACCACCAAAGGCTGAGCAGGCTCCGAAGGCGACAAGGATTTGTGAGCGTTCGCGTATTTTGTGGAGGAGTTCGACTTGTTCTTCGTTGCGGACTCCACCGGAGACAAAACCGACGGTGACGCCTTCTTTGGGGGGTTCACGGAAGTCCATGAGGACTTGGATGTATTTGAGGTCGATGGCATCCAGCACCCCTGGGAGGGCCTGGTGTAGATCCAGGATGGCGATTTCACAGCCAGAGCAGATGCTGAGTGTTTCGACGGCGAGGGATGGTTTTGTCATCTTATTCGGGTCCTCCGTCAGCCAGCGGATTGGGTCCTAAAAGCTTAATCTCATTTACGAATGACTTCATGGTCTCGGCGAATTTAGTGCCTTCAGCCGCAGAAATCCATTCGAGGCGTAATCGTTCAGGCTCTAAGCCAATTTCTTTGAGGTATTCTTTGAGAAGTTCAACGCGGCGTGAGGTTTGGTAGTTCCCGGAGACATAGTGGCAATCACCGAAATGGCAGCCAGCAATGAGCACGCCATCGGCTTTGAGTTTGAGCGCGCGTAAAATAAACTGCGGATCAACGCGACCACTACAGTTGACTCGGATGACACGCGCATTGGGAGGATATTGGATACGAGAGGTCCCCGCCATGTCAGCTCCTGCGTAGCTACACCAACGGCAGGCGAAACAGACGATTTTAGGTTCCCAGTTCTTCTTGGTCAACTTTAGCGTGCCTCCTGAAAGAGCGCGTCAAGTTGGGCAATGATTTGATCCATGGTAAAGTGTTGGGGTGCAATAGCCTCGTTGGGACAGGCGGCAGCGCAGGTTCCGCAGCCCTTGCATTGGGCTTCAGTTACTTGTGCGACATTATCAACTACTTTGACTGCGCCATAAGGGCAGGAAGCTTCACAGATACCGCATCCAGCGCAGAGTTCTTCATTGACGACAGCAGCGTAGGGTTGAACTTTGACTCGACCTGCGGTCACCATGGTTAAAGCGCTTGCGGCGGCGCCTTTGGCTTGGGCTACTGAGTCGGGGATGTCTTTCGGTCCTTGGGCAGCTCCTGCAATGAAGATACCGTCAGTATTGGTTTCAACAGGGCGTAGTTTTGGGTGGGCTTCGAGGAAGAAGCCATCGGCGCTGAGTTGGATACCGAGGACCCGGGCGAGGTCTCCTTGATTCTCGGCTGCTTGAATGCCACATGAGAGAACGACGATATCGGCTTCGGCTTCTACGGGCTGTCCTAGGAGGGTATCTTCTGCTCGGATAACAATGCGGTCGGAATCGAAGGATCCTCGAACTTCTGCAACTCGACCTCGGACGAAGGTGACGCCATATTCGCGTGAGGTGCTTTCATAGAATTCTTCATATCCCTTGCCGAAGGCTCGCATATCGATGTAGAAGATGGTGACGTTAATGTCGGGGTATTTTTCTCGGATTTGTCGGGCTTGTTTTAGAGCGGCCATACAACAGACGCGGGAACAGTAATTGTTGTAGCGTTCGTTGCGTGAGCCGACACATTGGATGTAGGCGATGTCTTTAGGCTTTTTCATGCTTGAGGGACGTATGATTTTACCGTCGGTGGGTCCTGCGGCACTTAGCATTCGTTCCATTTCGAGATTAGTCATTACATCAGGGTATTTGCCATAGCCGTATTCGAGTTGTTCCATGGCATTGAAGAGTTTGAATCCGGTGGTGACAATGATAGCACCGATATCGAGTTCTAGAATTTCAGGCTTCATTTCATAGTCAATGGCTTCAGCTTCACAGGAGTCTTTGCACTTTCCACAGGCAATGGGAGTCATGCCCAGACAGTGTTCCGTGTCGATGATGTATGCGTTAGGAACGGCTTGAGCGAAGGGGATGTAAATGGCTTTTCTCCATCCAAGACCCGTATTGAACTCATCCGGGACGTTTACGGGACAGACTTCGAGACAATCGGCACAGGCAGTGCACTTATCTTCAATAACGAAGCGGGGTTTTCGTTCGACTTTTACTTTGAAGTTACCAACAAAACCGTCAACTTCACGGACTTCACTGTAGGTGAGTAATTCGATGTTGGGATGTTGACCGATTAGGCTCATTTTGGGTGTGAGGATACAACTGGAACAGTCAAGCGTGGGAAAGGTCTTATCGAGTTGGGCCATGTGCCCCCCGATGCTGGGTTCTTTTTCGACCAGGTAGACCTTGTAACCGGCATCAGCAATGTCGAGGGCAGCTTGAATGCCAGCGATACCAGCACCCACGACGAGAACACTAGCTTTGACATCAACTTCCTTTTGTACGAGGGGTTCAAGTTCAGCCGCTCGGGCTACAGCCATTCTAACAAGATCTTTTGCCTTTTCGAGGGCAGCTTCTTCTTCGTGGGTGTGAACCCATGAGCAGTGTTCACGAATATTGGACATATCAAAGAAGAAAGGATTTAACCCCATGCTTTCGAGGACACGTCGAAAGGTGGGTTCGTGGAGAGTAGGGCTGCATGCCGCAACGACGACACGGTTTAACCCCTTTTCCCGGGCACGTTCTCGGATGAGGTCCTGTCCGGGGTCGGAGCACATATAGCGATAATCTTCGGCCACAACGACATTGGGCAGTGTTGCTGTGTATTCAACTAGTTGAGGTATATCGATAACCCCAGCAATATTTGAGCCACAGTGGCAGATGAAGACGCCAATTTTAGGTTCTTCAGTCGACATCAGATTTTTCACTCCGTTTTTGATGATTGCTCCATTGCTTCCTGTCCGAGTTTCATGCCTTCGTCGAAAGCACGGAGGTTGAGTTCCTGATATTTGGGAAATGCATTCGCAATGGCTTTGCGCATTGCATCAGGGGTGACGGTTTTCGTGATAGCGGTGAAGGCACCCAACATCACGACATTAGTTACTAGGGGATTTTCTAAGACCTGGTGAGCTGTAGCAGCAGCAGGCACCTGATACACTTGTATACCTGCCTTAATTTTTCCCGCTTTTACTAAGTCTGAATCAATAATCGCGATGGCACCCTTCCTGAGATCGCTTTTGTATTTTTGGTATGCATCGTTGGAGAGAGCTACTAGTACATGTGGTGCTAAAACGAGAGGATAATCAACGGGGGTATTTGAGATAATAACCTCGGCTTTACAAGCGCTTCCCCGAGATTCGGGACCATAGGAGGCGGTTTGTACGGCTTCTTTTCCGTCGTAAATCGATGCTGCTTCACCTATGATGACGGCGGATTTAATGACGCCTTGTCCGCCCAAACCACCTAGACGAATTTCGGTTCGTTCCATTTTCTTGAAATCACCTTTTCTGGAGCTCTGCTGCCTGTGAGGCGAGTAAGTCGGTGAATTCGGGTTTTTCTGTATCGACAAATTCACCACAGACGATACGTGTTCGATAGTCGATTTCCGCTTTCATTGGATCCGTGAAGTTGCGGATAACGGAGATTTCTCGATATCGTTTCATGACATCAAGCCCAGATCCGTGTCGGTTATAGCGATCATAAAGTGTGGGGCAGGGGGAAACGACTTCGATGAATTTAAAGCCCTTCTTTTGGAGGGCTTTTTCAAGGGATTTTGTGAGGCGGCGAGCATGAAGTGCGGTCCATCGGGCAACAAATACGGCGCCCGAAGCTGCGGCTACACTGACTAGGTTGAAGGGATGTTCAATGTTGCCATCAGGAGAGGTAACTGTGATGGCACTGTCTGGTGTTGTTGGACCCATTTGACCGCCCGTCATCCCGTAATTGAAGTTATTAACACAAAGGACAAGCATGTCGACGTTTCGCCGGGCTGCATGGATGAAGTGGTTTCCACCAATGGCAAACAGGTCTCCATCGCCGCTTATGACAACGGGTTTCAAGTTTGGATTGGCGACTTTGACCCCTGTTGCGAAGGCTATAGCCCGTCCATGCGTGGTATGGTAGCTATCGGATTCGAAATATCCGCTGGCTCGTCCAGTGCATCCAATTCCACTAATGACAACTAAACGATCCATGTCAAAGTTAAGGCTGCGAAGGGCATTGGCAAAGGCTTGGAGAACTGTACCGATGCCACAAGCACTGCAGAAGATATGGGGTAGACGATCCTGACGAATATATTCGAGGATAGGATGCCTATAATCGGATGAAGAGCGCGTTGTTACAGTCATTTAATTCGCCTCCTGATTTCTTTCATAAGGTCATCGGGGGTGTGGGGACTACCACAAACCCGCGGAATAAGGTGCACAGGTACCTCGTTTCGAATGACACGTTCCACTTCGCCAACTAATTGTCCATAATTCAGTTCCGCCACAATAACATGTTGAGCGTTTGCCGCGGCTTCTTTCAGTTGCTCCTTAGGGAATGGCCAAACACTTACGGGACGGAATAACCCGATTTTCATCCCCTTGTTGCGGGCATCTTTCACTGCTCGCATCGCTGTTCGAGATTCACCACCATAAGCGACGAGTAAGATTTCTGCATCCTCAGTTTCGAGGGTTTTGGCTTCAGTGATTTTAGCAGAATTTTTTCGGATTTTATCACACAGGCGTGGAATGAGAGCTAGTTGGGTTTCATCGTCCATCACGGGATACCCGCGTTCGTCGTGTGTTAGTCCTGTGGCATAGAAGTGGTAACCGTCGCCGAAGGTTGCCATGGGTGGAACGAGATCCTCCTCTGCTTTGAAAGGGAGATATTCTTCTGGAGGAACAGTTGGTTTCTTACGATTTACGATTTCTATTTCGTCTTCATGTGGGATTACTAGCCTTTCGCGCATGTGTCCAATGATTTCATCTGCTAGGACGAAGGCAGGAACCCGGAACTGTTCTGATAAGTTGAAAGCTTTAATGGTGAGATCAAACATTTCCTGGACTGAAGAGGGAATTAAGGCGATGATTTCGTAATCTCCGTGGCTTCCCCATTTAGCCTGCATTATATCGCTTTGACTGGCTTCAGTGGGTTGTCCGGTGGAGGGACCTCCACGCATGACGTTTACAAGTACCATAGGAGTTTCTGTCATAGCAGCAAGCCCGATGGTTTCATTCATCAAACTGACACCGGGTCCCGAGGTAGCAGTCATTGCTTTTACACCAGAGTATGAAGCGCCCAGTACAGCGGTGCAGGAAGCGATTTCATCCTCCATTTGGATGTAACGCCCACCGATTCGGGGCAGGCGATAAGCCATGCGTTCTGCAATCTCGGTGGCGGGTGTGATGGGATAACCTGCAAAGAATCGACAACCAGCAGCCAAAGCACCTTCAGCTGCAGCAATGTCACCTTGAGTGAACATTTCCCCTGTTAGAACTGCTTTCTGCATCATTTCCCACCTCTTTTTGAATGCTCTTCATTCTCTTCAACATGGATAGCAAAATCGGGACATAATGCTTCACAGAGGCCGCAGCCTACACATCGATCAATATTAGTTGCA
This sequence comes from Candidatus Hermodarchaeota archaeon, assembly GCA_016839805.1. Lineage (GTDB taxonomy): Archaea > Asgardarchaeota > Hermodarchaeia > Hermodarchaeales > Hermodarchaeaceae > Hermodarchaeum. Next base: position 48,593 of record JAEOTO010000011.1, on the reverse strand, counting down.
ACAGGAGGATAGTAACCTTTAGTGTTGAATTTATCAGATTTTTCTAAGACCTCTCGAGGGCAGAATGTGTAACAGAATCCACAGCCTTTGCACCAATCCTCATTAACCACTATTCGCCACTTGGTATTGGATTCCTCCTCTGGTACGATTGGTGCACGTTCTTGCCTTGTCAACATCACACGCTCATCCCAATTTTTTCCAAGAAAGGCTCAACTGAAATGTAGTGCCTGTCAAGCCCCATCTCCTTTGGAGTGAACCCTTGTGCGAGACCTAATAGTTGAGTATAGTAGAGAACTGGGATTTGATAATCGGTACCAAATTCTTTGTTAACCTGTACTTGCCCAACATCAAATTGTAGATGACAGAAGTTGCAGACATTCACCAAGCAATCGACTTTTGCTTGGGTCATTGCTTCGAATTTCTCGCGGGCCATGTCTAAGGAAACATCGAGAACGGCTGAGCGTAACCCACCCCCTGCACCACAACACATATCCTTAAGCTTGTAATCGACACTCGTCGCCCCTAATAACTCAACGAGTTCATCAACAACTGTGAAGTCTTCTACAACGCCCCAGGGACGGATATCACTTGGTTTGAGAAGATGACAGCCAACATGAATGGCACAGCGGGCCTCAATTGGCCGAATGATTGTTTCTTCTATGGCTTCCATGCCAATATCCATATAGAGAACTTCTGCAAGATGCTTCGTTGTAACAGTTCCCTTAATCTGATGACCAGTTCCCTTCAAGATTTTGTTCACACGTGCTCGAGTTTCAGGATCTTTGAGATCGTGTACACCGGCTATGAGTGTGCCATAGCACCCATTACAGAGTACTAGAATATCTAAGCCGTTCTCCTCAGCAAGGGCGATATTTCGGGCCACTATTGCTAGCCAAGTGTCCTTGTCAAAGGATTTAATTACTCCCGGTGCAGGACAGCACGATGCCCCCTTCATCTCTACAAGCTCAATGTCCAATTTGGGGGCGACTAGTCGAGTTGCCGCTTCAATTTGTGGTAGACGATTAGGGATAACACAACCAAGAAAGAAGCTGTATCTATGTTTTGTCATCTTCTTTGCCCTCCTTGTAATTGATGAGTTTGTCAAAACCCGTTTTCTTGATGATGTGCTGTATCTCCTTTACGGCTTTGGGATAGGAGTGAACAGTTGGAGGAAGGGGTGATAATCCGAGATCTTCACGCATTTTACTCCATTTTTCATCATCAATGGGAACAGCGTGACCCGTTTCGATTAATTTAACGGAGACTGCCCTGTGCTCAGGACGCATGTAGCCCTCTTGACAGGCAAGATTGCGTAGATACAGGATTGCTTCAGTAACATCAATTTTACGAGGGCAGCGTTCGGTACATGTGCCACACGTTGTGCATACCCACAAATCAGGATCTGAAAGAACTTCTTCACGAAAACCTAGGAGAGCTTTCCGAATCAGTTGTCGTGTTCTCATGGCAGTACGGCGACCGGAGGGACACGCTCCCGTACAGGTTCCACATTGAATACAAGAACGAATACGATCAATACCAGCTTTGGTCATGTCATCGGCAAGCTCACTATCGATTTTTGACCCATTAATTATTCGGCGATCGATCACGCAAGTCACCTCAAGGATGTGTGGCAGTGACCTTTACATTTGTAAAGGTAAAAACATTTTCCTCTTACCGAGTTCTCAAAACCCTACTTTTGAACAGCAGGCTTATATTCCAAGACAAAGAGACTGTGATATGGTAAATTTTTGCGGGGACATTGTATGGCTTATGGAACTTTTGATGCAGTTGAAACCGTGATAATTGGAATTTGGTTCCTCATTATCGGTTATTTCTTGTTACTGTTTATTTACTTCCTGGCATTTCGTTATCGTGATTCGAAGAATCCATTTCACCTAGGATTTGGCCTGTTTTTCCTCCTTCTTGGTGTCGCACGAGGATTCTTCCTGATATGGGATTATTACCAACTTCTGCCGATTTGGTGGCAGCTTGCCACCGTGGTTTCCTGGTTGGGAATTTTCACGCTCTTTCTCGCGTTGACCTACCAGATTCTCGAAAGGCAGTTTTGGCAGGTAATGCTCATTTCCTCGCCACCACTAATCATTGCCATCTTTATCGGAATCCTGCCTTCTTTCTTCTGGCCGCCATCCGTTGCCGGCTATTTGACTGTTGGATACATCATTTCGAATTTAGCCATTCTTCCACTCTATGTAATCGTTCTTCCCAGTATTTTCTTCTACATCGGCTTACAATTAAGGGGCCAGCTTCGAACAAGCAATTTTCTCCTCGGCACTGGTTTCCTCATCTACTATGGTGGACGTGTGATTCAATCGAGTCTTGCAGCATACCTGAACACTATTATCTTGTATCTCGGTGACATCTTGGCTCCTGCTCTAGTGCTTTTTGCAATGGTTCTCATCGCAATTGGCGTTTTACTTGAGGAACACGAATAACGGTATCTAGCGGGAAACTACAGGACCTACTCGATTAGATCGAGTTTATTCAGTTTATACAAGAGTACTTCTACATCATCTAAGGGAAGCCCGACATTCTCAGCGATTTCTTTTGGCGTTCGTTTTCCGTCACATTGTTTCGCAACATTGTACTCGAATTGGTTTATTTGCCCTAATTTCACCATCAAGCGAGGAAGACCGCGTTTAAGTTTTGGTGAAGGTTCGTCAGCTTCACCAACGAAGCCATTGTTTAACAGTTGATTTAGTTCTGGTGTGAATGAAAAGAAAACTAGTTTTCCATCCCATTCTTTGAGCGTCTCCTGGTAAAGATCTGAAAACCGGGTAATGACCTTGTCAAGTGCTTGGAGAACTTGTAATCGATTGTCTTCTTTGTCTACTACAGCCGCAACGACAATGAAATCCCCGGAAGCGTAGGTGATGTAAAACTCACCCATCTCCACAATTCGAGCCTCTCCTTTACCCTTTGAAATCATTCGCGCGAATTCCCGGATGGCAGAAAAGAAGCCGGCAACTAACGTGGAGTCAAGTTCTAGTTCTCCGAATTTTTGGTCGAGGAGACAGACCCCACTTGGATGCATAAGATAGACCACGTGTAGCACGATTAACGCCCCGTGGAGATGGAAATCCGTTATACAAGCTAGTGAAAGCTCAGTCAAAAAGGTAACGATGGAAAGTGGTGCGGGGGGAGGGAATTTCGGAGCTCGCAGAACGGGACTCCTTCGAACCCTCGAACCGCTGCCGGACAGGATGTCTCCTTTACCTGGTTAGATCTTGAGTAACGCCGTCACCAGGCCATTGCCGGTGACTCCTGCGCCGTTAACCAGGCTTGGCTGTAGGGTCTACACAGGGTAGAAACCCCCGCCACCTATTTAGGCGGCAAAGACCCCTTCGGAAGGGTCCCCCGCAAAGGTGTAAATTGGTAGGGCAATTAAAGGTTTAAAACTGCTTCGGGGTGTCCCTGCCTCCAAGCATTCAGAGGGTGACAACTAAAGAGCTATATATCGGGAGAGGTGAATCACGGAATCAACCAATTATTTGAGGTTTCAGCAAAATGACAAAGGTCCCCTCTGAATTGCTTTACACAAAGGAACACGAATGGGTTCGTCAAGAAGACGGGCTAGTTCGGGTGGGTATCACTGATTACGCCCAGGAAGAATTACATGAAATCGTGATGGTTGAACTTCCCTCTGTAGGTACTAGAGTCAAAGTTGGTGATGTCTTTGGAACGGTTGACTCCGTTAAAGCCACCTCTGAACTCTTTTCGCCGATTTCAGGCGAGGTAGTCGAAGCGAACGAGAAGCTTGAAGAAGCACCTGAGCTTGTAAATAACGACCCCTACGGCGAAGGGTGGATGGTCGCTATCAAATCTTCTGCTCCAGATGAGCTGAAAGGTCTTTTGAGTGCTGCGGACTACGAGAAATTCATTGAAGGATTGGAAAAATAGGTACAATCCCTGATGTGGTTGGTACGAGAAATTTTTTAAGCACACGCAGTTATCAAGGCACCACCTTATCTGCTTCCAGGTGACCGAATGACAATCCGAGATTCCCTGCGGTCTTTCTATTCCTTCCTTCGAAGATACATACATAGTCCACGCATGGAAATCTCAAGGGCCAACGTATTAGGGGTGGTCGGTCTCCTCGTTATCTGCATTATTGCCTTGATGATTCGTCTTTTACCTACAATTGGTTTTCAACTCCTTGTCCGAGCCTTCGATCCCTGGTTCAATCTTCGCGAAACCCAATACATTATAGAAAATGGATTCGCAGCCTGGTTTGGTTGGTATGACACAACCACCTGGGTACCCTTCGGACGCAATATCCCACAATCAGCTTATCCGGGCATTCCCTTTACCACAGCCTTGATTTTCCTGGCGTTTCAAGCAGTAGGTGTTCCTGTAGATTTAATGACTGTTGCAGTGCTCTTCCCCGCATTTATGGGAGTCATGGGCGTTCTAGCAATTTATGCCTTAGGTGTAGAGGTAAGCTCGAAAGAGGTGGGACTTTTAGCAGCCTTCTTTATGGCAATTATCCCCGCATATACCCAACGCACAATCGCTGGCTTTTTTGATAATGAAGCAATAGGCATTGTCGCCATTCTTCTCGTCTTATTCTTCTTCGCTAGGGCTTTACGGAAAGGATCGATTGCCTCAGCAATCCTCGGTGGACTCTCACTCGGCTATCTTTCAGCGAGTTGGAGTGTTTACCTGTATATGTTTCAAATTCTTGCCATCTTCGGGCTGGTAATGGTCCTAATCAGACGCTATTCGCGCCGATTACTGATTACGTATTCGGGCGTTGTTATCACTGGTATGGCAATTGCAGTCTGCGTGCCACGAATTGGACCTGATTGGCCAACAGCTACGACAGGATTAATCCCACTCGGAGTATTTGGCATCCTATTATTAGTAGAATTAAGCCGATCTTATCGGCTCACTGATTTACGCTTTCCCAGTAGTTTTGGAACTCTCTCAACTCGTCTACAACCCTATTTTACCTATATTTTCGGAGCGATGTGTGCATTTATTGTAGTAGGTCTTGGTTACTTATTCCAGTCTGGATTATTTCTCTCTGTGGCAACAGCACAACAGGGAACAGGTTTCCTTGGGGATATTGCAGGAAAATTTTATACTGTCATCGACCCGCTAATTCGTCAGAACGCATTTCTGCTTGCGTCGGTTGGTGAACACCTACCAGCCCCCTGGGCTACGTTTTGGTTTAATCTGAGTATCTTGGTTCTTCTCCTGCCCTTTGGGTTCTATATTGCCTTCCGCCGAGAACGAGAAGTAGATATACTGTTAATCATCTTTGCCCTCACAGCACTCTACTTCAGTGGATCCATGATCCGACTAGCCCTAATATTAGCACCTGCAGCCGCCATTTTAGGTGCCTATGGTTTATTAATGGCAATCCGTCCCTTCCGTCCTATTTTCTGGCAACGTCCCATTATGACTAGGCGGCGGCGTCGTATCACCCCGCCCACGTCTCGAAGCTTTGCCACGGTTGCCTATCTTTTTGTAATTATTCTTCTATTATCGGCCACTATCACCTCTATTGACATGACCAACCAAATGGGAAGTCCCGAATTAATACCAGCCGCTCGTGATGCTCGAACCGGTGATATTCAGTGGGGTCCAGCTCAGGATTATCTTGAAGCCTTCTCTTGGATGCGACATCACACTCCGCCTGGCTCGACGATGGTCTCGTGGTGGGACTATGGTTATTGGACTAGACAAGTCGGAGACAGACATACCGTGGTGGATAATGCGACGATAAATAAAACGCAAATAGCCTGGGTCGGTCGCATGTTCATGGAAACAGACCCAGTGGAAGCACTTCGCATCTGTCGACGATGGAACGTAGATTATGTCTTTGTCCATTTCGGATTAGGGCAGCCAGGTCTTAGCGGGGACGAAGGCAAATGGCAGTGGATGATCCGAATTGCTGGCGAGGTGTTCGGTGATCAAGTTCCCAGCGAAGATTACTTCTGGAATGATACCACAGGACAGTATAAGGCTCCATATTTCCGATCGATGATCTATAACATGCTGTGGCTAAACTCCTCCGAAATTCAGGGTGTCGCGGAAAGCCGTCCAGTCGATGAAGCAACCGGTCAGCCCGGTCCCCTCCCCAGTCAGGCAACCGATCCAGGAATCACGATCTTTAGTATTTTTGAGCCTGTCTATTTCAGTCAGATTCAGATGATGAAGATCTACAAATGTAATTACACCTGGCTAGACAGCGGCATCGAAATTGGTGGAGCAAGCGTCTATCCTCATTACAATGACACCAACCTTATCGAACATTTTTCATCAATTACCCTTGAGGTTCGAAATACAGGAAGTTATACGGTTGAAGTGGATTCAGTAGGTATTGATTATTGGGATTGGAGTATCGGTGAATATCGCAGTGGTGCCATTCCTTCGCTCTTCTTATCCACGAACACCGGATCACTGCGTATCGAACCTGGTGAAAACATCATCCTCAGTGCAGGAGCCAATTATTATTTCACCGTGGATACTGATATCAACGTCACCGTGAATTTGGTCGGATATACCCCTGATCTCAAAGCATCTGTAACGGTTCCAGTCCGTAATCCTCCTGCTTATAACTTAACGGCACTTGCAACGAAGTCTTATGCGTACGACAATGGGACGATCTATGTCGAACTAGAAAATATGGGTGCAGGGTATCTTATTGTTGACAAACAAGGTCTGGTTGATGACAAAACTTTCTTCCTTAGTGATGCAATTTTGACGGGTGGAAGAGTTCTCTTTGCTGGTGAAACGTTAGGTGTTACGATTAATGCGACGGCTTTGGACCTCGATCTTGTGGCAGGGGATGATATAATGGTTCTATTTCATTATATGAGTTTGATGCCTACTTACGATGGCTTGAACGTATCCATTACGCTCCCCATCCAGGTAGCTCCGTCACCACCGACCCCTAGTGACATTTCACTTCAGGATCAAATTACCGAGGACGCAACATTAATTACTACGTCTACTAGACGCCCACTCGATTATGGTCCACCTTTACTCTTTCTTGTAGTCTTTTTTGAGAGTAGTTCTTTCTTCATCGCACGACGGTACGAGCCATAACGGTCTTCAATTGAAAAACGTGCTGGGTGCGCATTTTTAACGCCCCCATGGCAATCTGGGCATTGCTGGGTATTCATTGTGTAAGTATTGCACTGACGGCACTTTTTCAGGAGTTTAGTCAGTATCTGCACCCTGCCCAGTTTTATTCAGAACATCATGAACGTTCGGTTATTTTTCCTTCTCCACCACAGGCTTCGATGACCTTCAAACTCGAACTCACAGCAGTATCCAGGAGCTGTTCGGCTTCTTTGTAGTCTTTTCCGCTAACCCGAATACGATACCGTGGAGCACCCTCAAGGAACACTTCCCCCCCAGATGCTGAAACAATTTCTTGAGCAGCCAGAAGAGCTTTGCGAATCCCTTCCACACCTTCGGGTCCACGACAAGTGAGTTCAAGGGTGGTTTCGACGTTGACTTCTCGAACAATAACGTGGGCTTGTGCTAGCTCATGTAATAGTTCCGCCCATTTTTTGGGTATCCCAATATCGGTAAGGACCTTGGGTCCCTTCTCCTTTGTTTCTTCTAGCCCTTCGAGAATATCAGAGAAGTTTTCTTCCATGGGTTTTCCAACAATTGTATAGGCGTCCTCAGGAGTCTTTTTCATTCGTTCGGCAGCAAATGCTAGTAATTTACTGCCTCGTTGTGCACGTTTCCACTCTTGAATTTTCATGCGTCCCTGTTCTTTCGTTACCCGTCGTTTGGAGGTGTCAACTTGATGGCGCTGTGCGTCGACTCGAAGCACTTTCACTACTATCTTTTGATTTTCGCGTACGAAATTTCGTATATTTCGAACCCATGTTGAGGCAATTTCAGATATGTGAATGAAGCATTCCTGATTAGCGTATTCGTCCATAGTAGCATAAGCACCGTGTGAGGTTATCCGTTGGACTGTTCCGATAACTAGTTCTCCGACTTCGGGAAGTTTCACTTCAGAGGTTAAGGAGGTCTTTTCTTTTCTTGCCATCGAAATCACCTTTTAGTTGGATAATGGGAAGGTTTTGGGAAGCTAGCTTAGTTCTTGGAGGACCTCTCCAAGAATTTTCGCTTTTCCACCTGTGGGCTCAGTGAGTGGCTTACCACACACCTCACAGGCCACTTTTTGTGTTGCTGAGCCAAAGACTACCTGTTCGTGCTCACATTCCTTGCATTTGACGAGAAGAAAACGAGACCGTGGCTCAGAAATGGATTTCTTTTGCTTAGGCAATCTATCTTCACTCCAGAACTAGACAACTTCGATCTTTTTTAGTCGTATACCTTCTCTTACGGTGACGTGCCCGCATTCGTTGCACTTTAAGCGCAACGATTGTTTCTTTGTGACTTTTGCGAATCGTTTTTGGATGGGTTTGGGTTGTGAGCCATAACCAGATTCTTTTCGGGTATATCGACGCCGTCCGGCTGATAGTGCACGTTCACGACCTTTCTTGTATAAACTCACGGCGTGTTCTTTGTGCATTTTGCACCGTGCACAGTATGTTTTCATGATTTTAGGGGCTTTCACGATGAATCTCACCTATTGAGACCGGTTCTGCTTGATTTTTCCGGATAATGAGCCGAGCGTTTTCAGCGGGAAGCGTCGCTAGGTCATCCGCTCTGAATGGTCCATAGGTTTTTAAATCTACTCCAATTAACTGAGGGTGGTCTTCAAGAAACCGTACGAGTAATAATCGTGAGGAGCCTCCTTCTTCTTCTAAGGGTGTGAATAAATCATTTACGGGGAGAAGCACAGACCGGAGGTTTCGCGAGATTTGATCTGCAAATCGTCGTTCAGTACGGGTTAGAAGGTCATAATCGATTTCTTGGTCAAAAAGGTGTGTCAGAATTTTTTTCACTCGCATCTGAAGTAGACTTTTCATCATAAACTGAAGGTTGGTTAACTCTGTTTCTAACAACTGACGTTGTAGGGCAGTGAGCTCCTCGGATTGTGTTCGTTCGAGAACCTGTTCTATGTATTCGCGTAAATTTTGGAGGAAGGAATCACGTAATGGGAGCAGGTCAAGTGCATCTCGTTCAGCTTGCCATCGTTCAAGGAGGGCAGTATACATAATTCGGGTCCTCCATTATTTCACGAGTTCCGCGACTCCCTTACACATTAGGAGCATTGCTGCGGAGAGTGGAAGCTCCTTTTTAATCTCGCGCATTGGAGGATAATGAACGCCACTCAGTGTAAAAGCAGGCGCGTCCTTAATTTCTACAGTAACCTTTCCAGTAAAAACTTGGGTATATTGGAAGGGATCAAACTCCTCTAAAGACGTAGGATCTAGTCGTTTTACGAGAAATCCAGTTTTTCCATTCAGGGACCCGGGAAGACGAATTAATCGATGAATATCCGTAGTAACTGGCTCATCCACTAGTGCACCAATAGATTCGATGACATATTGGGTAATGGTATACCAGGCCTTGCGTCCAACGCCTTTTGGCGTCATATAACGGGCAGGTTGTTCAGACAGAGATTGGTGAATAGACTCGGCTTCCCTTTGCAGGATTCGGCTTTGATTAACTCGGAGACCAGGAATTTGGTTTAGCTCCTGTGGATTTTTAAAAAGGGTACGAATGCCAAGGGCGATTTTCCGTTCCCACCCTGGAGTGCGCATATCTGGTCCTTTGGGAACGCCATATGCAGTATCACCAAATCCCTGATGGCGAAAATCAATTCCAGTACCTGAAATGTAATCAACAATTTCTCGTCTTTCGTGAGAGCCAAGACCATGGAGCTGAGGTGTAAAGCAATGAATATGATAGCCACGATGTCCTGAAAACACAATCATGATATCAGATTGAGAAATGCCAAAATCGGGCAGAAGGAAGTTTTGAATTATCTTAATGGATTCTTCTTTGGCTTTTCCAAGACACTCTTCGCACATCCACTTGAGCTCTCGTAATTGATTACCATTACATTCTGTACATTGATCAGGTCGATGCCCATGCTCGCGGTGACCACAATCAAGACACCACCAGACATCATGTCGCCTTTGACATGGTAGATCAAAATGGTCTGCATCTATATCAAATATTAAATCAGCACCCTGCCAGCCCTTCAGAGGCATTTGGGGGGCATCAGGAGTCTTGTAATATGCTGCAGAATAAAAAGTATGAGCAGGACCTTCTTGGCTAAGAAAATGAATTAGTTCCTCGGTGCTTGCAAAGCTGGTATGACGTAGTGCACCCTCCCTGGAAAACCAAAAGAAGGCAAATTCACGTTGTTCAAATTGTGGAGGCAGAGTTATGGCATTCCCATTATTACGATAATAGTTCGAAAATTGTTTAATGAGAAACTCTAAGGTTTTGATTGCCATTTCCTCCTTTGACGATAGTAGGCGAGGGGGTGACGGCGGATATTGACTTTTTCGGGGTCTACACAAAGCCGTACTGATACCATGTAAGCACAACTTGGCGGGGTATATGCAGTACTACCTCTTTTACCTGCGATATGCTCTATCTGATAGCGTGCAAGATCATCACGAAAGTCAGGGGTTTTCATAAAAAGCTCAAGGATTGCATCAACGTCCATACCAACGTTAAGGAGGAAAGCCGTAATAGCAAAGCGTGCAATATGGGAGAGAGGTTTACCCTCCCTCATATCAGCAAGGAGAGCTTGCATGCAGGGAGGAAAAGCTTCCGGTACAATTTCACCTTGGATTTCCTGGCGTATCCGATCCGTCCGTTTACGAACAACCTCATCAACTGTATTGTAAACTTCTTTGATATTGGATGGAAAATCAGTAGTTATTTTTTTGATATCACGGACCAGCATTTTTTCTACTGCAGCTCGTATCACGCGAGCAGTTTCACTTTTTCTAAGCAAAACGTACCCATCACTTAAGCGTTTGTTAACTAGTTTCCATTCACGTTCGTGAAAGCCAGCTGAAGCCGCAAGATAATTGGCAAAATATAGCCGATGTGTAAAGGTTCGCCCCGCGAATCGTGATGTTAGGTTCTCAACTTGCCATTTGAACTCTACCTGTCCAATGTGAGCAAGTTTAGCTTCGGTTTCTTTGATGAGATTGTATTCTGCGCGTTTGGCTTCAGCTGTTGCCCAGCGTCGCCGCAGAAACATACTTCCAATTCCGTCAACCAGTGCTTTTGCTACAAAAAAACTAGTTAGTTCAACATATGGATTACTATCTAAAATCTCTAGCTCAACCAAGGATTTTGAATCTAATGCACCTAATAACCGTTGAGACGTGCGCTGAAGAATTTTTGGATTCTTATCTGCTTCGCTAAGCGTAACATCCAAGTCTTTGAGCAAAGACCGAGCCATTACTGACCAAGGATATTTGGCAGCTTCGTATATCGAGATATCCTCTTGCATTTTTTATTCCTAAAGATGGGGATCAGAGCAATCTTGCTAGAAATCATCCTCAACGCGGGGTGCAAGGAAGTATGTGATATGACCTCCACTGCTGACAGCAAAGAATAATTTGATTGGAGTACCCTTTCCGAACTCCATTTGAACAGTATCGGATGCAGCAACAGCTTTCATCATATCGTTCAAGTACTCTAATGCGTAAAGCGATTTGGCCGGTTGTTTCACCGTGTATTCTAGGAGCGCTTCTTCATCTTTTCCAATGGCAACCTTCAAATTCCCTGTATCGCCTCGAGCAGAAATGGTCAGCGTTTCAGGGGCTGCATCTATAGTGATGAAATCACTAATGATATCAGCATCTTGAATTATTTCTTTGAGTGTATCAGCTGTGATTTTGATATTCACGTCAAAGTCAACATTCAATGAGGGGGGACGATCAGCCCCTAAGTCGATTAGGGAAATGTTGAAGCTTCGGCGAGTCCGTCCTTCGAGGGTAATCGCTAATTGATTTTTCTCGCGATTAAGCCCGAGGGCTAGACTATTACCGGATCCCGCACGTTTAACGATTTTTTCCATTTCGTCCATATTAACACCAATGCGAGCTTCTTCATCGCATTCGAAGTTACTAAAGGCGCTTTTGGGAAGCTCAAAATCGACCATAGCAATTCGTGAGGGATCCATGGCGCGAAGCGTCATCCCTTGAGGTGAGACTTCAAAGTTTGCTTCATCCACAAGGGCTGAGATTGCGCCAATAAGTGCCTGCCAGGTTTTTGCATCATCGAATTTAGCAACAAACAACTAGGAACTCCTCCCGCTGAGTGGGGCGTCAAATATTTTCTTTGCTTTGATATAAAGCTGTTTATCAAGAGCAGTCATGTCCTGGATGATTTCAGCTCGAAAGAGCGGTTGACCTTCTTCAGACACTGCAATGGACCCAAAAACCCTTACGAAGGATTGGAGCGGAGGGGGTTGTTCAGTAATAACTGTAATTCGACCAGTATCATCACTGATTGTGAACTCCGATTGTTCCCGACGGTCCACCACGAAGCCCATTATTCGAAAGCGTCGACCTGCGTATTCTGAGGTAATTGTACCGATGTCAGTGAAGATTGCTGGAGTTCTGACAAAGGTATCTGCAGACATTGTAACATCCGCCACTTGCTCTTGGTTAGAGTTTCACATTATTATCCTTAAAGTTATATCTCTTCTCGTGGTTTCCATCGAAGGAGAAACTTTAAAGAACCATCAAACCTGTTTTCACCTGACATCCTTTCAGTATTGTTAATCTTTATCCTATAAATGACTGTTTTCAGTTATTGAAACGAGGTTGAACATTTTGAGTTGGAGAACAATTCCCCTCCGAAATACTATTCTAGCCATTCTTGATAAGCGTCAGGGCGTTGTCCTTGATAAGGAGCTTATCCGACTGCTAAAAGCGAATCGCGTCACCGTGACAGCTTCAGAATTAAATCAAGCCCTATTAGAGCTTGAAATTGGAGGACAAATTCATGTTCAACAAATTACTAAGACTAAACGTAAAATTGAGCTCCTTGGTGAACGACGTTATCTAGCCATCGCCGAAGACTAACTTCAAGTTCTACGAAAGAATGTGAGTGAATATCTTAGGCAAAGGGTGTCGTGCTAGGTCGTGTTTGACGAGCCTTTTTACCCCAAGACCGATAAGCCTTCTCCATGTCAGGAGTAACTGTGGGATTAATTTCGTCAATTGCAGTAAGAAAGTGCTTTCGGCTAACCTTTGTTGATTTCATATTTTCATCTAGGGCCGCTAATGCTGCTTCTCGGCAACAAGCCTGAATATCGCTTCCCGCAAAGTTTTCTGACAACTGAACTAATTCGCTGATCTCCACATCCTTGGCTATCGGCATACTTCTTGTGTATATTTCGAAGATTTGTTTTCGCGCCTTTTCATCCGGGGCAGGGACAAGAATATGCCGGTCAAAACGTCCTGGACGCAACATGGCGGGATCAAGAAGATCCGGTCGGTTAGAAGCCGCTAAGACAACGACATCCTTGAGAGATTGAATGCCGTCAATTTCGGTGAGAAATTGGCTTATCACGCGCTCGGTGACGTGGGAATCACCAGCACCGGTCCCACGGGCTGGGGCTATCGCATCAATTTCATCAAAGAAGATAATAGAAGGTGCAGCATGGCGAGCACGACGGAAGGTCTCACGAATAGCCTTCTCTGACTCACCTACCCATTTTGAATTATGAAGTAAGAGGGGCAAGTCACCTCCAATGAAGGATGAATGTTCTGTTTCAATATCATACATCCATTGTGGTGTAGAACGCATCTTAGATTTGATTTTAATCCAATCTAATTCCCCTGATGAGAGTTTTTTGAGAGTCTTATACGTTTTTGTATCTCGGAACTCTGCAGTTGAATGAGCCTCAATAAACTTCATAATTCTTTGTAGTCTGATAAGTCCACAACGTTTCCGTCCACTTATTATTGGCTCACACAATTTGTCAGGTAATTGTTTACCATAAATGAGTTTCAATTTTTCTTTTGTTTCTCTAAGTAATTCAGATACGTTGGGAAGAGGATATCGTGCATTATAGTTCCTTCGAACTTTCTCATCATGATTTTCATGAAAGACCAAATTTCTAAATTTCATCATCTCTTTTTTACCAGAGATTGTCACCATATGCATTCCATCACTGCGCTTCCAATATTTCGCTTTCACTCCCAAAAGTGATAACAGATAGATGTTACCCTGTGCTAACTCTTTACTTGCAGAACTATATTCGATCCGAGTGTCCTGAAAAGATCCATCTCCCTTCCATGCACCTCTCAGAAAGGCTGAGATTTGCCTAGGTTGTGCTTTGAAGAGTATTGGAGGAACACGTATCGTGTACGATTTTGCTTTTAATGGTATTTCAAAAATCGTTTCTAAGTACTTTTCGAGAGGTGATGAATATACGAAAAGACTGTATTTGTTTTTCTTAATCCGCTTTGTTGATACAAAAAGTTCAAACAAGTTATGTATTCTTTCACGATTGCATTTCTGAGAATTGGATATAGTTACAGTGGCTTTGGAGATATTCCCCTCGGCTACGAACCACCCTAAAAATTCTGCAAGATCAGCTGACAGAATCTTGGGCAATCTTGTTTCAAAATGAGTAGAAAATATTCGAACGTACCATGCCTCTTCATCCTCGCGAATTAAACGTAGATGAGAATATGGCGGAATCTGTAATGATAGAATTTGATTGAAAGTTGGGATAAGAGAGGGTATGGCAACCCAATCATTCTCTTTCAAGTCTTGAGTTTTGACCCATTGAAAGCCTTCTTTTCTAAAAGAATAGAAAGGTTGGTTAGCTGATACTTCGATTGTACTGTTATTTGAAAATCGAAGTTTGTAAGCCTCTTCTATAAAGAGTTTATGAGCGCTTTTTAAACGAGTTGTAATCATTTTTCCTTCTTCGTCCATTGCTGGAACTTCAATGATTTCTGAAGGTGTCACAATCTCGTAATTTTTAGTTCTGTGAACATTACCATTCAGTTTAATCTTCTCATATAAATCCGCAATTGAACGGAGACCACAATGACTACTGATGATTGGTGTATCAGAGGCTATACAAAGGACCTCTGGTCCTTTGATGCTGATGAAGTTGGCTTCACTTTCTGTTGCTACGGCCCGTGCTAATAGGGTTTTTCCACAACCGGGGGGTCCGTAAAGTAGAACCCCGCGGGGTGGCTCTACACCCAACCTTGTAAATGCCTCAGGATCCTGTAAGGGCCATGCCACGGCTTGCTGTAATTTATGTTTTATTTCTTCAAGTCCGCCGACATCATTCCATCGTACATTCGGAACTTCAATAGTGACCTCACGCATGGCTGTGGGTTGGATTTCACGAAGAGCTTCAAGAAAGTCATCATTAGTAACCCGCAGGTCAGCAAGAACCTCGGGTGGGATTTCGTCTTCTTCGAGATTTATTCGGGGGAGGTAGCGACGTAAAGCATTCATTGCTGCTTCACGGCACAGAGCGGCGAGGTCAGCTCCGACAAATCCATGGGTGATTTCAGCGATACTGTCAGGTTTCACGGATTCGAGGGGCATTCCGCGAGAATGAATATTGATAATTTGGTACCGTCCTTCTCTATCGGGTACACGAATTTCGATTTCACGATCAAACCGTCCTGGCCGCCTGAGCGCAGGATCGATAGCATTTGGACGATTCGATGCTCCGATCACAATGACTTGTCCACGTTTTTGGAGGCCGTCCATGACTGCTAAGAGCTGAGCAACTACACGCCTTTCGACTTCACCAATGACTTCTTCGCGTTTGGGCGCGATAGCATCGAGTTCATCAATGAAAATGATACTGGGAGCGTTTTTCTCCGCTTCATCAAAAATTGAGCGTAACCGTTTCTCGGATTCGCCATAGAATTTACTCATAATTTCAGGACCATTAATTGAGATAAAGTGCGCTTCCGATTCATTCGCTACGGCTTGTGCTAAGAGTGTTTTACCACACCCTGGTGGCCCAAAGAGGAGGACCCCTTTAGGTGGAGTAATTCCTAATCGAGCGAAGAGTTCAGGATGTTTTAGAGGGAGCTCGACCATTTCACGAATTCGTTGGATTTCGTGGTTAAGCCCCCCGATTTCTTCATAGGTGATATGGGGAACACCGATTTCTAGTTCCTTGGGAGGTTCACTAAGAATGGATAATTGAGTGTTAAGCGCAATCAGAACGACACCTGTGGGACGCGAACGGCGAACGATAAAACGAACAGGGCGTCCCAGAATCGAAACATGTACAGTATCATCTTTGACTACGGGACAATTAAGGAGTTTTTGTTTGACAAAATCGTCAAAATCTTTGACAGGGAATCGCATCTCAAGCGGTGCCAGTACAACTGATAATCCGGGTCGTTCCTGTACTGGGTAGATAGAAAGGGTTTCTTCCAAGCTGACACCAGCATTCCGACGCATTCGACCGTCCATTCGGATAATGCGCTGTCCCTCATCCTGTGGATAAGCGGGCCATACAATTCCGGCTGTTTGTTTCCGTCCTTTTATTCCGAGAATATCACCGGTTTGTACACTAAGTTTTTCCATTGTCGCAGAATCAATGCGAACGATGAATCGCCCAGCATCGCGCTCGTGGGCTTTCTTGACACGAAGTGTGATGGTTTTTCCTTCTGGAGGTTGATCTTCTGCCACTGTTGTTCTCCACTATATGCAAAGGAGCAAAGACATAAAAAACTGTCAGAAGCCTCAATTCGGGATTGGGAACTATTGAGAAGCTAGAGTAAACTAACAGCTTCGATTTCAATTTCGCTTACGCCAGGAACTTTTCGAATGATCTCCTCGACAGCCGCCGTTCCTCCGGCTTCATCTGCAACGATGACCCGTAGGCGAAGGGCATATAAAGGACCAAAAATGGGAACCTCCTCCCAGGCTTCGATGTGAACTTTGTCTTGGAGATTTTGGTCGATTTTCTTCCGTAATTCACTGATTGGAGCATTTGCATCTTCAGGCATGATTTTCATAATAGCAAGAACCTTTCCCATGGAATAATCCCTCATATACAAAATCTGTGTAAAATGTCTAAGGTCCCTTGAAATTACATGCAGGACATGTATAGGCATTTGCGAATTCCCGACACTTCTGACAACGACGAATTGTAAAGTTGGCACAAACGGGGCATGTGAAGTGAACTGAATTTTCACGGGGTGTAATCAATCCCCCACAGCATGAACAGAAAGATGTTTTCGTTTCACTCATGGCATTCGCCTTCAATGGGATAATGTGGTTTTGAAGGATATGCACAGGCTTCTTAAATTTTGTTCACTGTCACATCGGAGCTAAATTGGTTGTTTACGAACAGCACGTCGTTTTATAGGCGTGCCACAAACTGGACAGGGTTCCTTGTGGACTAGCTTAGGAGCCTTGTGTCCACAGGCACTGCAATAAGTCTCCCATTTGATTACCTCACGGATTCCTGGATGACTAGCTGGTTTATAACTAATTGATAAACGTCGGGCAACGTTCTGAATTGAGTAATCATCTGTGATGATGACAACATTGAAATCCTGATGACTCAAGTCTAGGGCAAGAGCAAGTAGTTGTTGGTCGGGATCAGAGAGATTGGATAAATCACCTAACTGCATTGCCACTTTGTGAATCTTTTCCAGTGATGCAGCTGTGGGTTCGATAATCTGAAGCTTATCTGTTGCAAGTAGCAGTTCGAGGGTATCTTTCAGACCTTTTTGATGCATTTCTTTTTCTAGTAAGGGTGTTGTTGCGAGTCGAATATCTTCAGCTGCGTAGTTTATCCGATTGAAAAGAGCCGAAGTGTCAATGATGAAAATGTGTGGTTTATGAGTAGTCATTTGTTAACACCGGAGCAGTTTACCTTGGAGCCGCCTGTAGTAATGTGATTGCCGCCGAAGGATTCGGAGAGAATGCGCCGATTTTTTCACGAAAATCAGACTATGGGGTGGAACCTTTACTATGTGATTTCCATCAATGAAACAATTTGCTTCTCTTTCCAATTCTATATGAATCGTACTAACGTCTGGAACGACAAGGGGGTGGAACCCTTGCCGGAGAGGTGCCACTGCGATGAGTAGGAATGCATGGAGATGGATATCAAGAATTGGTCCACCAAGAGAGAATGAGTGCCCTGTGGACCCCATTGGGGTCGTAACAAGGAAGCCGTCGGCTCGAAAGGATAATTCAGAAATGTCATGCAGTCTAACGGTAATGGGAACAGGACGACCCGGATCCTCGGGGAAGAGTGCGATTTCATTTGCAGCGTCGGGTAAGCGTTTTTTCTTGAACCATACTGCAAGTCGGGGAGTGTCTTGGATTGTAAGCTTCCCAGCAAAGACTTGATCGAGAAGTTCCTTGATCTCATGAATTTCACATTCGGAGAGAAACCCAAAGGATTCGAGGTTCACAGGGAGAAGAGGAACATCTTGTGGTAAATGACGTGCGGCATACAGGGTAGTTCCATCCCCACCTAAGGTGATAACAAAATCAGCTTTCATTTTCTTCGAAGTGCAGGCTAATTCAGAACGGTCGAGTGCATCTGCAATATGCGGGAGAAGAAGCACGCTGATTTTTCGAGACTCAAGATATGACACAATCTGTTTTGCGTATTCAATACCTGCAGTGAAGTCAGGACGAGTAAGAAGACCTACACGTTTCATGCTGATTTTCCTCCGATAGCGTCAAGGTATACTCCTATTTGGTAGTTTTGCTAGAGAGCCTAAAACTTTAAGTGGCTTCCTTATTTTAATCGAGGAAGGTGGCTATCATTGTCGCATAAAGTCATTGAAGCAGGTAGCTTGAAGGTTGGTCGATATCTTGTAATCGATGATGAGCCCTGCAAAGTTGTAAGTATTGAAAAGAGCAAAACAGGCAAACACGGTCACGCTAAGGCTCGAATTGTCGCTGTAGGCGTCTTTGACGGTACAAAAAGGAGTGTTGTGTATCCTTCAGATTTCAAAGTCGATTCACCTGTTATTGATAAACGAGTTGCCCAAGTCAATTATATTACTGATGCCACACCTCCGGTTTTAGGGTTAATGGATATGGAAAGTTATGAGAGCTTTGAGATGCCCATGCCGGATTCTGAGGAGGTTGAGGGAAAAATCGACCAGGGAATCCAGGTGGAATATTGGATTGTACTAGGTCGACGGAAAATTATTCGTCGGCGCTAGCCACCTCTTCTCTCCATTAATAGAATAATCTTATCTGGTTTTTAGGAAGATGTCTCGTCGATATGTTAAGCACATGAAAATTGCCAAAGGAATGACTATTGGCGATCTTGTTAAACAATATCAACAAGCAGGAGTCCTGGGAGCAGGGCGATTAGCCCGTGCTGTAGAAATTGTAAGGAACCTCTTCCAATCACCTGAGTATCTTGTATTTCTAGCATTAGCCGGTCCTATGGTTCCCGGTGGATTACGCGAGATTATTGCTGAACTAGTTCAGACACAGCGCATTCAAGTTATTGTCACTAGTGGGGCGAATGTAGTACATGATGTGCTTGAAGCTATTGGCGGGCATCACGTTAAGGGCTCTCTTCAAGCAGATGACCGAGAATTAGCTGAACAACAACTTGGACGGGCTGGTGACGTATACGTTGAAATGGCAGGATTTGAGAAGTTCGAGGATACGATTCATTCGATTCTCCGCCAAATACCCGAACAACAACGAAGTGAGGGCTTGTCTCCCTCAGAAATTATCAACCAAATTGGCGCACAAATTGAAGATGTTCATTCCTTTGTTCGCCAGGCACACTTACTAAAGGTCCCGATTTTTTGCCCAGGTATCCTTGATTCAATGCTGGGTTTGCATATTGCGCTTTTTAGTCAAACGCAGTCCTTGAAGCTGAACGGGCTTAAAGACATGAAAATTCTCTATGACCGTGTTTATGAGGCTGAGCGGATAGGCGCGATTATATTAGGTGGGGGTCTCCCTAAACATTTTACATTAGGTGCAAATATTCTACGAGGCGGACTTGATAGTGCAATTCAAATAACGATGGCTCGAGAAGAAGATGGGAGTTTGAGTGGAGCCAAACTTAAAGAAGGAATTTCATGGGGGAAAGTCAAAGCTACTGCATCATTTGAAACCGTCATAGGGGATGCCACGCTCCTATTCCCCCTCCTAATTGGAGCAGTGTTAGAACAACTGGAGTCCGATTAGAAAGAATTAATATGCTGTGTTGGGTTATCCGAGCAGTAATTGTTTGAAGTAGGCAATCACTATGGTCCTCGGAAAATTAGGGTCAGCACTTCACCAAGCAGTTCAGAAGTTATTACGATCAGCTGTTGTAGATGAAAAAGCCGTCAAGGAGCTGGTGAAGGATTTACAACGCGCCCTCCTTCAAGCGGATGTCAACGTTCACTTGGTCATGGATCTTACCAAGCGCATCGAAGAACGATCTCTGAAAGAAGCTGTGGCTCCAGGAATTTCACGGCGTGAATACGTTGTAAAGGTGGTATATGAAGAACTTACTTCAATCCTGGGACAAAAAGTCGTTCCCCTCAAATTTACACCTGGAAAGTCTAACATCTATCTTGTCGTCGGTATTCAGGGAAGTGGCAAAACCACAAATATTGTCAAACTAGGCAGGCTGCTAAAAAAAGAGGGACATAGCATCGGAGTTGTAGCTGCTGACACCTTCCGTCCAGGAGCCTATGACCAGCTTAAACAACTCGCTGATCGTGCTGAGATTCCCTGTTTCGGTGATTCAAAAGAAAAGGATTCGATAAAAGCCGCCAAAAAAGGCGTGAAGCATTACCAGTCTCAAAAAACTGAAGTTATTTTGGTTGATACTGCAGGTCGGCACAAAGATGAGAAAGGTCTCATCCGCGAAATGCAACAAATTGCTAAAGCCATCAAACCCGATGAAATCATCCTCGTTGTTGACGGAACCTTAGGTCAGCAAGCATCAACACAAGCTGAAGCCTTCAACGCCGCTACTCCGATTGGATCTATTATCGTAACGAAGTTGGATGGTTCAGCACGCGGTGGTGGTGCGCTCTCTGCCGTTGCGGCTACCGGAGCGCCGATTAAATATATTGGAACCGGTGAAAAAACCAAAGATCTTGAAAAATTCCAGCCCACAAAGTTCGTTGGACAACTGTTAGGTATGGCTGATTTTGAATCGCTTCTCCAAAAGGTGAAAGATGCGGAAGCGATGCCTGATAAGGACTTGGCAAAAGCTCTGCTTTCAGGTAAGTTTACCTTAAAGGATATGATGGGGCAAATGGAGGCAATGGGTAATGTGGGTTCTATCCAGAAAATCCTTAGTATGTTAGGGCTAGGCTACAAAGTTCCGGATGAATTGAAAGAAGTTGCTTCAGAAAACCTTGAGAAATGGAAGGTCATCATGAAATCGATGACAGAGGAAGAACTAGAGAATCCTAAACTTATTCGTAGCTCGCGTACCCAACGAATTGCACGAGGATCGGGGACCCAACCAAAAGACGTGAAGGAACTTCTCAAACAGTACCAGCAATCAAAGAAGTTCATTAAGACTATTCGGAAACGTCGTGGAGGTCTTAAGATCCCAGGTATGCCTGGAATGATAGGTGATCAAAAACTACCACGAGGAACGCGCTAGTTGCCTCATTTGCATGTCTTTCTCGATTCCCCAGCAGTTCATGAAGTAACTAAGACTGAACTTGATATCGGTATTGTAACTGAACCCTATGTGAGAATTGCCCATTGTATCCGAGCTGGATTTACCGTTTCTCATGCACTCAGAGATTGGGTTCGTATAACGCTTAGCTTTGATCTCCTAGGACCATTAGCAATGACATTAGACCCAAGGACAATTCGTTATCTCGGGACTGATGAACGAACAATTTTGCATATTATTTTGAGGGCTCAGAAAGCACATCAAGAACCCAAGAACAAAGTCCCCCATGGTGTGACTCTTTCAAATAGTTCAATGCATGAACTGTTCTCTAAGATTGTTCCAGATAACGCCACTCTCTTGATTCCAGGGAAGAATTCCACCTGGCGAGATGCTTTGTCTAAATCGAGCCAAATGGTAATGTATTGTCCACTATTTACAGAGTGGTCAACAGAAGCGTTTCTGAAACATAGGCCTGAGTTTTATCGAGAAAACATTCACCGCGACTTAGCCATCCTTGAGGTTGTTCAAGCCTTAGATGCCCTAGATTTCGTGATGCAGAAAGACTGAAAAAGTCGCTAAGTCGTCGTTGCCTTAATGACATTAGGTAAAATGAATGCTAGCGCGCAGCGAATTCTTCGACGTTATACCATTTGTGATTGGTGTCTGGGTAGACAATTTGCCATGCAAGGATATGGTCTAACTAACAAGGACCGCGGAGTAGCTTTGAAAACCCTTCTGTTAATGACCGCGACAGAAGTGTATCATCAAAAAATCAAGCGTGGTACCACCCTCATTCGTCGTTTAGCCGAAAAAGGACAGTTTGAACCCGCAAGAGCTTTCCTCGAAAAGGAAGGTATAACTGATACTCCCCATAGCCAAGACTGTGAGATATGCCAAGGTGTAACGAATCGCTTTCATAAGGCAGCTAGAGCAGTGATAAAAAGCCTAGAACAATGGGAAGCGCACTCTATTCTAATTGGCACAAAAATATCTCCAACCATCATTGAAGCCGAAGAACAACTCCGCAGCGAATTCCAAATTACCACAGGTGAACCAATCAAAGCTGAATTAAACCGTGAAATTGGAAAGCTAGTCACTACCAATCTAGGACTTACAACTAATTTCGAAAATCCTGATATCGTTGCATTAATTCAGATTCCCGATTTTCATGTCGAACTCGATGTACATTCCCTCTTCATTTATGGTCGATACAAGAAACTCATTCGCGGAATACCCCAAACACGATGGCCTTGTCGAGAATGTGGTGGGCGAGGATGCCAACGTTGTAAAGACACGGGAAAGATGTATCCTGAATCGGTAGAAGAACTCATAGCGCCGTCTGTCATTGAATTAACCCAAGGCAGTGACGTTAAGTTTCATGGTGCAGGACGCGAGGACATTGATGCATTAATGTTAGGCAATGGTCGCCCTTTTGTAATCGAAGTTCTCCGCCCCCGAATACGCTCCGTGAATCTCGACGATCTAATTATGCAAATTAACGAATCTACAAAGGGAAAAATCGTTGTGGGCAATATCCGGTTCGCGAACAAAGAGGTAGTCAAACGACTGAAAGGAAGCGCCACTTCTTCCAAAAAGGTTTATAAGGCGATTGTCCATGTGGAGACGCCCATCCCCCAGGAGACACTGCTAGCCCTTGAGAACCTAACGATGCCCCTAATGATAGAGCAACGCACTCCCCAACGAGTCCTTCACCGTCGAGCTGATCGAGTACGCAAAAAACGCGTCCACACAATCGGAATTGTGCCCCTTAACGCTCAAAACTTCGAGTTGACAATTAGCTGCCAAGGCGGTTTATATGTCAAAGAATTTATATCGGGTGATGAGGGCCGCACTAAACCAAGCCTTGCAGAACTCTTGGGAACTCCTGCTGTCTGTCAGCAGTTAGACGTCATTGATGTAGAAATCGCGGAGGATACACTACCATGGTGAAACGCTCCCACGGATACCGTGTTGGTAGTCGAAAAATGATGACAAAGAAAATCCGCCAACGTGGCATGCCTAGTTTGGGGAAGCTACTACACACTTATGAGGAAGGCGATAGGGTCGATATACTAATCGATCCAGCAATCCATGGTGGTCAACCCCACCGACGTTACCAAGGCCGCGTGGGAATTATTCGTGGACGGCGTGGCAGAGCATATGAAGTCGAAACTACATTGGGCAAAAAAACTAAACTTTTAATTATACGCCCGGAACATCTTCGACCAAGTGGTGGTTAACCCTAATAATCAGCTAGAGGGAGTTCTTATGGTAAAGAAAATCATTGAGTCTAAACCCCTTACATTAGCAGAGGTAAAGAATACCCTAACTAAACGGGGAAAGAAAGCTGAACTAAGTTACATTCAACGAGTAACATTAGAGCATACTATCAAGTTTTCCTATCTTCCAGCCCGTACGACCAAGTCTCTAGTGTCCAAACTTATCAAGAAATATGAAATGGATGAACCGTTAGCAATCCAACTTGTTAATATTGTTCCCTCAACGAATGATGAGCTAGCGGCTTTTCTTGCTAGAGCTCCCCGAACCTATACAGCAGATGAAGTTTCTGACATATTAGCCCTTCTTGACGAGGCGAGAGCAAAGGCGAAAGCAAAGAAAAATAAATAGACCATACGCTGGTAACGGGAAAAGAGATAAACCTGCGGCACACTCTGTTAGCTACTTTAATGAGGTTAAACAATGACGCAACGTCCGCCCACGAAAAAGTTTGAGGAGTATTCATACGTCCTAGACTACTTGCCACGTGGGTACCCAGAGGACACACGACCAATCTACAAAAAAGAACCTCTCGTCCAAGCCGTTGGAGATACCTATTTTACTCTGCTAGAATTGGTTCCACGAAAGGGTGCTCGTTTCGAACAGCAAGAATCTATTTTCATTGGCCGTGACCGTCGCGATAAAATCGACCACGTGAAGCGGCGAATCACCTTTGATGTGTTGACTTCCACAGCTCGAAGCGAATTACCTTTCGTCATTGAAACCCTTGTTGAGCGATCCGAACGGCGTTTTGTTGACTTTTTCAATAATGCCCGACCCTTGACGACCCGGATGCATAGTTTAGAATTACTCCCAGGAATTGGAAAGAAACTTATGTGGGATCTCCTCGAGGAACGCCGTAAAGCCCCTTTTACAAGCTTTCAAGACATTGCCGAAAGAACCTCTATTCGTGCTCCTAAAGAAATCATCGTGAAACGGATTCTTAACGAATTAGGGGGCGAAGACAAGTACAACCTCTTTACACGCAAACCGGTAACTGAAAAGGAACAAGGTCGAAGTTAACCGCATCCCCCATTGGGAGGAGGATTGAAATGACACCGGGAACCCTGCTTGCCCGGACCAAACAATGGCTTAGAACACACAATATTCGTGTGACTAAGCGGCTAGGACAGCATTTCCTTATTGATGCAACAATCCTTACACAAATTATCGAATACACCAATCTCTCCAGTAATGAAAACATTCTCGAAATCGGAACAGGAAACGGAGTTTTAACACAACTTTTGGCTGACAAGGTTCAACACGTCCACACTATCGAAAGGGATTCGGAATTCTACAAAATCTTAGCTTCTGAACTTAGATCTGATAATCGAATTACCTTAATCCACGGAGATGCTGTTAAAATTGATTGGCCAAAAACGGACAAACTCGTAGCTAACCTCCCCTATAATATTTCTTCACCTGTGCTGTTCAAATTCTTCAAATCCAACATTCCCATGGCAGTTATAATGCTCCAAAAAGAGTTTGCAGAACGACTTACCGCTGAACCCAATACCAAGGAATATGGGCGACTTACGGTAATGGCCACCTATCATGCAAAAATTGACCTATTGGAATATGTAGCGCCTGAATCCTTCTACCCTCCTCCCGCTGTTGATTCTGCCCTAGTACGAATCCATCGACAGAGTAAACCTCCTTTCTTAGTGTTGGATACAAACCTGTTTGCGCAATTAACAACGGCACTTTTTAATCAGCGACGGAAAAAAATTCGAACACCTTTAAAATCAGTTTTTGGCCATCGTCAGTTCCAGCAATTTCAGGAAAAAATTCCATGGTTAGACCAACGTGTTGAAGAATTATCTCCAGAACAGATAGCTGAAATTGCGAATATCATCTCTGAGGAAATTAACCAATGAGCCCTGCTGCTGCCTTCTTTGAAGACATATGGGTTATGGTCAACGATGGTGTCTATGAACCCGCAGAGGATACGTTCATGCTCTGTGCCAATCTTGAGACCACACCTGATGATACCGTACTGGAGTTGGGAACGGGATGTGGACTCGTAGCAATCGTAGCAGCAAGGACAGGTGCTAAAGTAATTGCAACTGATCAATCTCCCTTAGCAATCCAAAACGCAAAATCAAATGTGGCATTTCACAATCTCCAAAATCAAATAGAAATTCGTCAAGGAAGCTTTTTCGACCCAATTAAACCGGATGAACAATTTTCACTTATCGCTTTTAATCCACCCTATCTACCAGGAACGACTAAAGACCCCGCCTTTGATCCTACATGGTCAGGCGGGACAGAGGGGCGCGAAGTCACAGAGAATTTTCTTTCTCAGTGCTCAAAGTATCTTCTTCCAACTGGTCGATTATTACTCATTCAGTCGACTCTATCCGACCCTAAAAAAACCCGAGCTCACCTCGAGCAGCGTTATCACACAGTCCAGATAAAGGCTGAGAAGGCATTTTTCTTCGAACGTTTACTTCTATTCGAAGCACAAAATCCCATTAACACTTCGAAATTGAAAAAACTTTAGAATCATGCTCAGCTGAATGATAGTGGGTGGTTTTGATGCCTGTCAACTTGACTGCGGAAGCACAAGCAGCAAAACATGCCTACGAAGAGGCAACTACCCTTGATGAGCGAATCGAAAAATTAGAGAAATTCATTTCCCTTATTCCTAAGCATAAATCCTCAGAAAAGATGGTAGCACAATATCGCCATCGACTTACGGTTCTCCGTCAGGATCGGGAAGATCGCCGTGCTCGACGTAAAATGGCAACAGGAGGACCTAGCTATTCGCTGGCTAAAGAGGGAGCCGGTCAGGTCACTCTTGTAGGAGTAACGAGTGCGGGAAAAAGTGCACTTTTAAACTGTTTAACAGGCGCCAAGGCTAAAGTGGGAAACTATGAGTTTACCACTCAGCTTCCTGAACCCGGCGTTCTCAAATATGGAGGAACTGACATTCAGGTTATAGAAATGCCAGCGCTATTTGAGGGGGCATTAGATAGTAGCATTGGTCGCCAGATTCTAGGTGGCATCCGAAATGCGGATCTCATTTTGTTAGTTATCGACCTTTCAAAACCCCCAACACCACAAATGGAATTTCTGATTAAGACCCTAGAAGATGCGCGTATAAAATTAAACAAAGACCCTCCACCTATTCGGTTTGCGAAAACGGGGAGCGGAGGAATCCACATCATTGGTGTCACCAACTTTCAAGAAGACCCCGAACTTATCCGCCGTCTGTTTCATCGAAGGCGAATTCACAATTGTTCACTCCAATTCCGTGGCCCAGCTACTTTAGAAGACCTTGTGGAAGTGCTCGATAGCCGAACTACTTACGCACCTTCGATTATTATTGCGACAAAAGGAGATACTTCTCAGAGCTCACGCAATTATGAAGCACTCCAAAAAGAATACGGAGAGAGATTTCCAATTTATCCGGTTTCAGTTGAGAAAAATCGGGGCATTAATATTATTGCAGCGGCGATCTTTGAAGGACTTGGGGTAATTCGGATTTTCACTCGGAAAAGCTCTGGTGAAATCGGTGACAAACCGCTGATTTTACCACTGGGAGCAACCGTAGAAGACTTGGCCAAACGACTTCACAGTGACTTTCTCACCAACTTCCGCTATGCAATTGTGTATCGGATGCACACGGGGCAAATCCGAAAGAAGGTGGGATTGACTTTTCTCTTAGAGGACCAAGATGTCATCCAAATCTTTACATCCTAGGGAAACAGAAATTAAACCTACACTAAGTCTAATGGATTCTCTGCATAAAAATCAGATTCACCCATTTAGCAGGAATGATAATCACTAAATACAATTCAAAGAATTGCAGGTTCAAGAGGGAAGAATGTGATGTATACCTTATTTGCCAATCCGATTTGGTTTGTTTTTCTGCTCCCTTTGTCTGCACTTGTGACCATGCTCTGGGACTGGAAACACAGCAACTTTTTTCCAGTCAGATTTTATTGGCGACATTGGCGGGTGTTTCCTATACTCGCAATTCTCACCTTCTTTTTGGGTACTTTGATTTGGCTCGTTTCTTGGTGGAATATCCTTCAAATCCTTAGTCATATTGGTGCTATGCTCATCGCATTTGCCATCATCAATATTGCATGGATAGGAATTCAAATGTCACGGACGAAAGGTCAAACTAGATAATTCTCACTTAAATCAGATTCAACCATTTCTGTCTAAATGCAGGAGCAGTCTTCTTCATTATTTATTGTAGATATAATTTCGGTTATCTATGGGTTCAATTGAACTGTTAGCGCTTGACACTCTCCGCGATTAAAATCGGGAGATTCGTGGACGTCATATACAAACCTCCACAGGGTGCACCACCACCCCGTTAATGCGCCCTCCGAAGACGACGCTTATGTTTACAGCTCCCACAGTGTCCCGGTGCGCCTCTAACCCACAGCCACGGCATTTGAACAGACGACCTCGACGAGTTATTTGATCTCCTTCACACCGTGGACACGTACTCGATGTACCCCGTTCATTCACCAGTTCAACTGCGATGCCGTATTCCTCCCCAACCTCCTTGACGCGTTGAATGAGATGCCGATGACCCCAGAAGTTATGCGTCATTGCATTAGCTTTCCGTCCCCAACTTGTATTTGCCAGAATCCCGGTGAGGTCTCCCACAACCAGCGTAGACACACCACTCACCCACAGAGCTTCAATCGCCCTGCGAACAGTAGTATTTACAAACTGGTGGACCCGAAGTCGTCGCTGTCTGTATAGACGGCGCACCCCTCTCGTCGATTCCCGGTTATTCATGGTCTTCGCTAGCGCCTTTAACCGGTCTATCTGGTGGGAGAGATACCACCAGTCGGCCAATGCGGGACGCCCACTATAGGATAAGGTCTGGCGTGCACCATCCACCGCGATCGTCAACAAGCTAATAACGCCCAGATCAATATAGGCTCTCCGATTCGAGAGCGGTTGATGAGGAGGAGGCACCTCCACAGGTTGATGGGCATACCACTTGCAGGTAACCGCATCGTATTTTATGGTGAGCCTACCCTGTTTTATCCAGATACTCCATTTAGGCCTGCCTTTCTATTTTATACTGAATCTCTTCGGCATCCGCAACACGTGATCTTTAAACTTATACGAGTCGCACCTGAGGAGGATAATCAACTTCCGCATGTTCCTTCGTCGATCCTTCCAGTAGCCTGGTGGGCGAACGCGATTGATGTGGGGTGGAAGCTGTTTTTTCCGCTTCAATCGGAGTAGGGCAAAGAAAGCCCGCCAGGTCTCACTATTTTTCCGTTCAATCTGTTGGGCGGTCGCTGACCCCATAGTGCGTTTGTAGGTCTCGTATAGGTCGCGCCACTCCCAGTTGATCCTGCCTTTGAAGAAAGTTTGGCGGCGCCGATAGTTTAGCTCGTTCCACAGTCGAGCGCAGTTCTCCGCCAGTTGCAGGAGGTATTGGTGTTGTTTCGCCGATGGCGCTAAGACCACTGTGTTGGTTCGTCGCACAGCCATACACCTGCTCTTAAGTTGGGAAATGACACTAAAGTGGTTCAAGTCATTGAGGGATTTAAGCGGTGGGGAGGTGGAGATAAGTGGTGTCATCCAACAGGCGGGTAGCGATTCATTCCAACGACTGAAGTCGAGGAAATTCTACCCAGGTATCGGTAAGATTAATAAGACGCCAGGATTTGCACTTACTCCTACCCCTATGTGGGAGGCGAACAACCAATGCCTGCTAGACCCGGAAAATGCTATCGACAAATCAAACGACCACCCTACACTCGTAAAGAATATATCAAGCGGATACCAGGCAACAAGGTCGTTTTATGGAGAATGGGTAAAAGACGTAACCGAAACTTCGAATTAACACTGAGTCTGTTAGCCAAGGAGGCAGTACAGATTCGTCACAGCGCCTTAGAAGCCATGCGGGTATCAGCCAACCGCTTCCTCAACAAAGAGCTGGGACCAGAGAACTATTTTCTATGGCTTCGAACCTATCCTCACCAAATTCTTCGTGAAAAGAAGATGATGGCTTTCGCTGGTGCAGACCGTATTCAGGAGGGCATGCGCCGATCCTTTGGCAAGCCCTTCGCTCTGGCAGCTCGTGTTAGACCAGGTCAACCAGTATTAACATTAGAAGTGAATTACCAAGATCTTGATACTGCAAAGAGTGCACTTCGTCGAGCATCCATGAAGATACCGACTCCGTGTAAAATCCACCTGGATAAGGCACCTGATGAACTGCGTAAGAAGATTGGCTTCTAACTCCTGTAATCACCTTTTAACGAAGGAAAAAAGCGGGCTTTTTGCATATTTTAGTTTAAATATTTTAAAGAACCAGATATTGCCGGAATTTTGCCCCCGCATATTGCCCTCTTCGCCCCAGATCGTTATTGATTTTAATGAGCCGATTGTATTTTGCGGTTCGTTCACCTCGTGCCGGGGCCCCAGTCTTAATCTGACCACACGATAGAGCTACCGATAAGTCAGCAATAAAGGTGTTTTCCGTTTCTCCACTTCGGTGACTAACGATCACGGTGTAATCATTTGCTCCAGCAAGATTGGCAGCCTCAATGGCTTCGGTGAGCGTTCCAATCTGATTAACTTTCAATAGAAGTGCGTTAGCTGCACCCATGTCGATGCCTTTCTGCAATCTTTCAGTATTAGAAACAAAAATGTCATCACCAACAATCTGTACTGATTTACCAATTGCCCGTGTTAGGTCGACAAAATCTTCAAACGCGTTTTCTTCAAAAGGATCTTCAATGGAGATGAGAGGGTATTCTGTGCATAATTTCTGATAATATTCGTGGAGATCCCCCGATGAAAGATCATGACCATCAATGGAGTATTTACCTTTAGAATGAAATTCATTTGCTGCAGCATCCAAAGCAAGTCCAATTTCCTTTCCGGGTTTGTAGCCTTCCTCTTCTATGGCAGCAATGATGGCGTCTAATGCTTCTCGTGTTTCAAGCATCGGAGGAGCAAATCCCCCTTCATCACCTAGGTTTTTCCCAACAATGCCGTATTTTTGCAGCAACACTTTACCAAGAGTTTGATACACATCAACGCCTGCCCGCAGGGCTTTTGAGAATCCGTTGAAACCAATGGGCATGATAAGAAATTCTTGAATGGCGAGTTGATTTCCTGCATGCGCCCCACCATTAATGATATTCATCATTGGTACTGGTAAGATGTACTTATCTCGATTGCCAAGATATTCGAATAAATGCTGAATAGCCGTATCTGAAGCGGCTTTAGCAACAGCAAGCGATACTCCTAGAAGGGCATTCGCACCTAACCGTTCTTTATTGGGTGTTCCATCAAGTTTGCGTAATTTTTCATCAATGACTCGCTGTTGGCGCGAATCCATCCCAATCAAGGATGGCGCTAAAATCGATAGAATATTTTCTACCGCCTTTTTTACACCCTTTCCATGATACCGGTTGGAATCTCCATCGCGTAATTCAACCGCTTCGCACCGTCCCGTTGAAACTCCGGAAGGGACCATTGCCCTGCCATAGCCTTCCTTTGTAAGTACTTCAGCCTGTACCGTAGGATTTCCCCGGCTATCTAAAATTTCCATAGCACGAATTTCACTGATTTCATAAGGATTTGACATCGTTTTGATACCTTCATTCATCCTTAAAATAAGAGTGGAGACTCAGTTAAGAGATAAAAATACTAGGATTCATAAAAAACTAGAGGACAGGCAGTGATTATGTCTGTACGGCTACCCCGGAAACAATTAGAAATCATACTCAGCCAACTAAAGGGTTTCCCAGACCCCAATGCTAGTAAAGAACAATATGAGATTTCAGACACAGTTGCAGCGACAATGCTCTTTTCCGCCGCAAGCGCTGGTGATATTGAAAATCGTCGGGTCTATGATTTGGGTTGCGGTCCTGGACGTCTAGCAATCGGCGCAGCTCTACTGGGAGCAGAACACGTTGTAGGTGTCGATATTGATTCGAAAGTATTAAATGTCGCAGAACAAAACGCTGTTCAACTTGGTGTGCGAGAACGCATTGAGTTCGTCTCACAAGATATTGAGACAATAACGGCACGAGTAGATACTGTGTTAATGAATGCTCCGTTTGGAGTGCAACGAGATCATGCAGATCGACCCTTTCTCCGAAAAGCATTGGAAATAGGAGATGTGGTGTACTCCCTACATAAAGCGTCTGAAGGTGGTCGGAAATTCATTGCCCGTTACGTCTCCGAGTTTGGAGGACGAATCTCATTTATCCAGGAGATGATGATGGCGCTTCCTGCCACCATGCACTTTCATGAAAAAAAGAGGCACAAGATTAAGGTTGATTTCTATCGGATAGAAAAGCAGGAGGAAACTAAATGACAACCCAACGGATTAAAGAAGGAGACTCAGTTCTTCCCGGTGAAAGGTTAGGCGTGATTGAAGAATATCTTCCAGGCGAGGGAACGTTCCAAGATGAGGATGACGTAATCTATGCGAGCATTACAGGTATTGTTCATATTGACATGAAAGAACGAAAAATCAGTGTAGAAGCAACCACACGGACACCTGTATATCCCAAGCGAAATGATGTCGTTTTGGGTGAAATTCAACACGTGACGAAAAAGTCAGCAATAGTGAATATATTTCAAATTGAGGACACCCCTTGTCCGGTCACATTTTCCGGTTATTTATTCATTAAAAATACAGCGGGTGGGTATGTAGAACAAATGCGAGACCTCTTCGCTCCGGGTGATCTAATAATTGCTCGTGTTCAACAGCAAGCCGATGGATTAGCTCGACTTTCAACAGTAGGAACTCGTTTCGGCGTTATTAAGGCCTCATGCAGTCGCTGTGGAGAACCGCTTCATTTACAGGGAAGGCGGTTAGAATGCACTGAATGTGGCAACTATGAACAAAGAAAACTTGCGAAGAATTATGGCAAATTGTCCAAAGCTGAACCAGTTGAGGAGGAGCCACCAATAGAGGAGGGCATCTAAAGAGTGGCTCGTTGGACCAAAAAAAGCCTTACATTCCCTATAATAGGTGCAACTGATCAAGTAACCTTTATTGACCAATTAAAACGAAAACTAAAACTTGATTTTCATGTCAAGGCAGACCAACGAGGAATCACAGTTACTCTTCGTGGAGGTCCTGAGCAAGTTCGACAAGCAGCTAATCATGCTCAAACCCTTTTCCGAAACTTCAAGCATGCAGTAGCTACTTGACCCTTTTTTGTCAAAGCAACACTTTAAAAGCGGAGTTGTGTACGGTCTGCCTGCGCCATGGAAAAACGTGCTTGGACTCGATGACTATGAACATCAATATAATCAAAAACACATCACGAGAATTAGAGTTAGAAATAGAAGGTGAAGGACACACTCTTTGTAATCCCCTCCGTGAAATCCTTTTTGAAGACGCGCATCTTACATTCGCGGGCTACTCCGTTCCTCATCCATTAACTCGGAGTGCTCGATTCATAGTCCGAACCGATGGTAAGGTAAAAGCTATCAACAGTTTCAAAAAAGCCGCAAAGAAGTTAATTGAAAGAACTGAAGAACTGAGAACAGAATTTAAAAAAGCGCTTAAAGCCGCGTGAACGGCGTGTCAGAAATCGAGGAATTGTACACCCTTCTCGATAAGGAAGGAATTCGTTCGATTAAAACTGCAATGCGACACAAAGAGCTGGCAAAGCTCGGAGATCCCTTGACCAATTTGCTCTTTTCTCTAGCCTACTCCCTTCATTTAAACCAGTTTAGTGGTGAGAAAGTCTCAGGTAAAATTCTTGCAGCCGCACTACGGTATTCGAATTTACGGCATTTAGCACCTTCACGACTTGACGCTCATGGTTTAGGAGATTGTGTTGAAGCCATGATTGCATACGCCTGGCTTCAGGGATTCTTCACCATTTCTGATGCAGCTACCTTATTACAGGAACAAATCTTGAAAATGGATCCAGGAACCAAACAAACAAAGGCAGAACACCTCGAAACTATTGCAAAAGCTTTTGCCATATTCTTACTTTCAATTTGGGAAAAAGAGCAAGAGCGTAACAGCGTGTAAAGCCAATACATTCTTATGCGTCACATCGTATGCTTTCAAACCCTTCGATATCGGAGAATTGCTCAATGGAATTTTGCCCTAAATGTTCAAGCATGTTAACCCCTCAAAAAGATGGAGACAAAAAAATCCTAGCTTGTCAGAATTGTGGCTACACGAAAAAGCTGCCAAAAGGCTCCAAGAACACCTATCGCATAGTGGACAAGATTTCTCACGTTCCCGAAAAAGAAGAAGTTGTGGTAATTGACGAGAAGCTTTCTAAGCAACGAACCATGCCTACTGCTCGTCAAATCTGCCCTAAATGTGGAAACAAAGAAGCCTATTACTGGCAGGTGCAAACACGTTCCGGTGATGAAGCAATGACGACGTTTTATCGCTGTGTAAAATGTAGTCAAACCTGGCGCGAATATTAGTTTTATTTTACACCCTATGCTTCAGCCCCACAGTAGATGGGGGAAGAATCGGATTCTTTTCACAAAAAGCTTCAAGACACTCCTTATCAAAGCGGGAGAAGTAAGAGCTGTGGTGATAAGGCGACCTTGGCGATCGATATCGCCTGTGCGTTCAATAATTTCACGAGCTTTACCGGTTTGTAAATTCATGAATAATTGATCCAGTTCATGATTGTTAAGCGTGTTAACAAACCGCCTAAGGATTGCCATTAACCTTAGTTGTCTTCCCCACCCTCGTTTCCACAATCGTTCATATCGAACCAACTCCCTGTGATCATAATGACCACCCCTTAAGGCGCGACTAATACTCGATGCAGCCAAAATTGCACAACTACCTCCTGACACAACTCCTCCCCCAGTTGTAGCCTTGGTTTGTCCTGCCGCATCTCCGAGATTTACAAACCGTTTACTTACAGTTCGTGACGAGGGACCTCCCGTATACACTATGCCTCCAAAGCGTTTCTCAACTTTTGCTTCTGAGAGCAAAGAAGACTGCCTGAGGAAGTTATCTAATGCCTTTCGTGCTTGCTTATGAGCTGTTGCTAGTCCGACACGAGCACGATTATTATCAAGCGGTATGATCCATGAAAAGAAGTCTTTCGCTAGCTGGGTGTTAAAAAACAGATGAACTGTGTCCCCTGGTAATGACACATTACCAACCTCATATTGCAACGCCGGTAACATGTAGTGTCTTTTTGGTCGAGGAAGCCCTTGATCGTGTGCTAATTTTGCACGAATCCCTTCGGAATTAACAACAAATTGTGTGAAAAGCTCGCGTTTAGTGCCTCGTTCAGTAACATAAACACGCATTCCCTTTCGGTCCCGTTTGCATTTTGTTACGCGTGTTTCTAGCTGTAAAGTGGCACCAGCTGTTTCTGCTTCGTTGGCGATTTGTTGGTCCAAACGATCTCGATTCAATACAAAAGCGTGAGGTTCTCCTTTCTCAAAGACCAATTGAGTTCCAGATGGCGCATGAAAGATTGACCGGCAAACGCGTTGAAGAATGACATCAGACTGTGGAATGACCCCATTATCGTTCAATCCTTTTATGCCAATTAGACCAGCGCAGTGAACGGGGTGACCCACTTCAGGGTGCTCTTCTAAAAGGAGAACAGATAGACCTTTCCGAGCGAGTTGTCGTGCTGCTAAACCACCAACGGGTCCTGCACCAACGACGACAACATCTGCATCCACTATCATCACTAGCCCATTTTATTTCAGATATAGAAGAATATCTGACAATGTTTTGATTTTAATAACGTTTTCAGTAGAAAACAATTCCAGTGGATCGAAGAAAACAGGAATTAATCTTGCATTCCGAGCACCCCACACATCTTCAATTGGACTATCGCCTACATGCATTACTTTTGCAGGATCCTTAATTCCTATTTCACGAAGCGCGATATCGAAGATCTCTTTCTCGGGTTTCAAGACACCCACTTCTCCTGAGAGAATAATGGTATCAAAATACTGTAGAATTCCGTTTTCTTCCAATGTAGGACGTCGAGAGAGAGCCAATTTTCCACCAACATTCGATACGATGCCAATTTTTATCTCCAGTTCTTTGATTTTCCGCAACGTTTCTAGCGTATCAGGATAAATTGTAAACAATTCACCCTGCTCTCTTGCGCTAAATTCAGCATCAATTGTCTCTTTTGTACCTTCAGTTTCGATTCCCAAAGTTTTCAAGACCTGGCAATTCAGTGTATGAATTTCATCGCTAGATAACTCGGACCAAGGCTTACCTAACTTCTCAAAGGCCTGGCTCTGTTTCCTCATCCCATGTTGAATACGAGGATCACTAGGTTTAATGTCAACTCCTAATCTTTTGGCAACATTTGCCCAAATTTCCGAATTTGACGGATAAAAATCGAACAGTGTTCCACCAAAGTCGAAGAAGATTCCCTTGATTTCCTGTGACATATTCTTTCATGGTTCCTGGTTTATGTTTGTGGTAATGAAAATGCAGTTATGCCATAACGGGATGACTAAATACTTAAGGGATTTTACAGTGGGTTTCGATGAGATGGAGGAATTCAATCTGCAAAACCAACAGTCTCAATCTCCTAAGTTCGAGTATAAACAGGTAATTGTAATTCGCATGGACTTGAAGATGAGTCGCGGAAAGATTGCGGTACAGGTTGCCCATGCGGCTGTGTCAGCCACAGAAGAAGCGCGAAAACATGCTCCAACCTCCTGGCGAAAATGGCTATGGGAGGGGCAAAAAAAAGTTGTTGTGAAAGTTCCAATAGAAGAAGAGTTGATAACTCTTCGTGAAACTGCTGAACGGGCAGGTTTGCCCACTTATTTAATTCGAGACCGAGGACTTACTGAGCTTCCCCCAGGCACAGTCACAGCTCTAGGCATTGGTCCTGCCCAGACTTCCACTGTGGATAAAATCACTGGCGATTTACCTTTACTTTAGGACGAGGAGGTCGGCCTTTGCGGGCAAAAGAATATGATGCTCTTATAGGAATGGATGCCTTTACCACGCATTCTCCAGGCATTGGAGGGCGGCTCAAACAGTCACCAGAGGATTTCATTGTTCAAGAAATTGGAGTAGATGGATCGATTGCCCCCCTGGAACCCAGTTCCCAAGTGTACGAAGATCAACCAGGAAAATTTACAGAATTTTTCCTCGTAAAACGTAATCTTGATTCAATTCAAGCAATTAGACGTCTCAGTAAGGCAATCGGTGCTAGTTACAAGCGCTTTTCATACGCAGGAATTAAGGACCGACGCGCTATAACATCACAACGTGCCTCTTTCTATCAAGGAAGCCCCCAAGACCTTATCGGTCGTGATATCCCTAATATCCAAATTCTACACCCACACCGAAAACCAAAACCCATCACTCCAGGTACTTTAATGGGCAATCGGTTTACGATAACAGTGCGTGAAGTGAAACTTACAAGGGTAGAAGTGCAGAATCGGATTGAGAAAATACGACAAGAGTACGAGAAGGCAGGAGGAATTCTAAATTTTTATGGGCCTCAGCGGTTTGGGATTATGCGCCCTACTACCCATCTGGTGGGAAAGCAGATTATTCGTGGAAATTTTGAAAAAGCCATCCGTATCCTCCTAGAAGGGGGAAACATATCCGTTGAAGAAATTCTCGAGCCATCTGAGGTGGAAGAACCTGTTATTTCAAATGGACCATCTCAACGAATAAATAAATTGTATGGTACTTACGAACGGGCTATCCAGCAGTATCTGGACAAACACCCCAGGCAGTTTAAGGAGAGTCTACGAGTGTTACCAAAGGACCTTGCCCGGCTTTATGTCCATGCCTATCAGTCTCTCATTTTTAATAAAACAATTAGTGAACGCATGAAACGGGGAATCTCATTACAATTGCCTATCATTGGCGATTTCATTATGCCAATTTCAGGTGAAATCCATCAGATTCGATCAGTCACTAGAAAAAACCTCAGCGAAGCCAAAAAGGCTGTACAGAAGAAGAAACAAATACTTGTCATTCCTGTTATCGGTTTTGATTTTGAAAATGTCGCATTACAGGGACCTATGGGGGAAATCATATTAACACTACTTGAAGAAGAAGATATCACGCCCAGCCAATTTCATTTGAGAGAGCTTCCGATTCTAAGTTCTCGTGGCACTTTTCGTCCTTTACTTGTTAATCCCACTGAATTCAACATCGATTTACTCGATGCCGAAGACGATACACCAGTTAGGGTGAGTTTCAATTTAAACAAAGGAAGCTATGCTTCAGTCATTTTGAGAGAATTCATCAAACCGGAATTGCCTACTCAACTATAACCCTAATTTTTAGATCTAATCAAAGGCGATGCGAATCCGTTCACCGGTTAATTCATAGATGGCGTTTTCTAGCTGTTGCAACGTTAGAGGAATATTCTCACGTTCACGTGCACTAATTCGAACCTTTTTTTCGAAACTATTATCAGGCAACCAAATGGTGTTGACACCAAGAATTCGAACGGGACGGATAAGATCTCGTAGAATATTTTGGGGATTCCTGCTCTCTTCGACAATTCGAACCTTTGTATTGAGCTCCTTTTCTAATTCCCGTAAGATCCGGCGACTTGACCCGAGTATTCGTCGAACATCCCCTTTATCAACTAACACGATTATCAATCCATTCGTTTCAATGACTCGTTTGAAGGTGACATCTTTGATGGAAGGGAAGAGGTCTTCGAGGTTTACTAATACGCGAGCGACCTTTACATCGACCTCACTAACTTCGCCTTCACTAATCTTCTCTTGACAATTACCACAAATGAGAGGATAATTCTTCAAACAGATAGAGCAGAGGGGGGATTTCACGATTAAACCTTCTATTTTTCACGGTTACACTAGCGGGATGATTCAGGTTTCACGGGTTGGCTATGCTGGAAAGTTAAAAAACGTTCCCATGTAACATCCCTAAGGATACCTTGTCATTGGTGTCTAATTTACTTTACACAAGAACAATGCTCAAAA
Source organism: Candidatus Hermodarchaeota archaeon (assembly GCA_016839805.1). Lineage (GTDB taxonomy): Archaea > Asgardarchaeota > Hermodarchaeia > Hermodarchaeales > Hermodarchaeaceae > Hermodarchaeum. The sequence continues at coordinate 9,898 of JAEOTO010000011.1, read as the reverse complement.
GGCAATTCTCCTACTCGACAGATAGTTGATTTCCCCAGGTGTAGATAAGATTGGAACTCGTAGATAGAGCCGTACGATTAACTGAACGCCAGCTTGATATTCTGCGTAAACTGTACCATGCTAGCATTCCTATGTCTGTCCAGACAGTAAAAAGAACCCAAAAAGAATTGGCTAAAGAATTAAAGATTACTCGGCAGGCGTTGAGCAACCATTTGAAAAGACTGCGCGAACTCAAACTTATCCGAACCGGTCGTGGTTTTATCGATTTATCACCTGACTCCTTACGCTTACTGGGTAAGTCAACCGACGAAGCACTTATCTTTCTCAAGGTTGAACCAAGGAAACGTGTTCAAGTCTATGAGCAAATCACTCAGATTAACCCGCTGCGACTTCATCGTGTCACCGGAACAGTGGATATGGTAGTAGCTGTCAGCGGAGCCGAGTTAGCAGATTTTCTTTCAAAAGTGGCTAATATTGACGGCGTCGTTGAAACTTCGACACATACTGTGCTCACGACGTGGACCCCTGATGCCATCTAAGGGAGGAACTTTTCATGCGGCTCTTTGAATACGAAGCAAAAGAGGCATTTCGCAAGGTTGGTTTACCCCTTCCACCCTCCGGACTGGCATCCACTGCACAAGAGGCAGCAAAAATCACGGGAGATCTCGCCTGTCCCGTGGTGATTAAAGCCCAGATACTTGCGGGTGGACGAGGAAAAGCTGGTGGCATCAAATTTGCCGATACACCTGAAGCTGCGAGAGAAACTGCGGCTGAAATTTTAAAGATGACAATTCATGATCATCAGGTTCGACGTGTACTCATCGAACAACGACTTGAGATTAAACAAGAAATCTATCTGGGAATAACAATCGATCGTAGCAAAAGAAAGCCTGTAGCAATTTGTAGTGCAATGGGTGGGGTCGATATTGAACAGGTGGCAGAGAAATATCCAGAGAAAATTGCTCGCGCTTTGATAGATCCAATCTTGGGCTTACGTGATTTCGAAGCACGACAACTAGCAAAAAACGCTGGGTTTGAAGGTAAGACAATATTACAGGTGGCAGGACTTCTGTTACGGCTTTGGCAGGTCTTCATTGAAAATGACGCAGAACTCACCGAGATTAACCCCCTTATTGTCACCCCTGATGGAAAATTCATTGCAGCTGATGCACGACTCAACGTCGATGATAACTCACTGTTTCGTCATCAGGCTCTGCTGGAACGTGTTGGTGCAGGGATTTCAGAAAAAACCAAACTTGAACAACAAGCGCACGAACTTGGAATGACGTACGTGGAATTAGAGGGCAACATTGGGATTATTGGTAATGGTGCCGGTCTAGTAATGGCCACGATGGATGCGGTCAAATATTACGGTGGCGCTCCGGCTAACTTTCTTGATGTGGGTGGCGGGGCAACGGCGGATCGAATGTGTAATGCCCTTGAGATTGTATTATCCCACCCTGATGTTGAAGCTGTTTTCATCAACATTCTTGGTGGTATTACACGTTGCGATGAAATGGCCCGAGGTATTATTGATGCTCAAAAAACTCTGCCCCGAGATGTTCCAATCGTTATTCGAATGATTGGAACACGGGAAAAAGAAGGGGCAGAAATCCTTGCAGCCGCTAAGATTCCATTCCTCAATTCGATGGATGCTGCTGCGAAACGTGTTGTCGAACAAGTAACGAAGAGAGAATAACAATGACAATTCTAGTTGATAAGACAACCAAAGTAATCGTTCAAGGGATAACCGGTCGAGAGGGGCACTTTCACACTAAGGCAATGTTAGATTATGGAACAGCTATTCTTGCGGGTACCACGCCAGGGAAGAGTGGGCAAGAAGTTGAAGGAATTCCTGTGTTTGACAGTGTTGTCGAAGCAAAGAAGCAGTTTCCAGAAATTAATGCCTCCATCATATTCGTGCCAGCCCGGTTTGCGGCAGATGCAACTTATGAAGCCTTAGATGCTGGGCTTAAGGTCGTAAGCTTGATCACAGAGCATATTCCGGTTCATGACGAGATGCGTTTCGTTGAGCTTGCTCGCCGCCAAGGCAGCTATATCGTTGGTCCTAACACCCCCGGTATTATAACACCAGGGCAATGTAAACTTGGCATCATGCCGGCCCACGTTTTCAAACCCGGGCGAGTGGGACTCATTTCACGGAGTGGCACACTCACCTATGAGGTAGCAGCGAGTTTAACGGAGGCAGGGTTTGGCCAATCTACGGCCCTCGGAATTGGTGGCGATCCCATTGTGGGAATGTCTTTTGTAGACGCTCTCAAACTCTTTGAAGCCGATGAGGGGACTGATGCTACCGTATTAATCGGAGAAATTGGTGGAAGTGCCGAAGAAGCAGCAGCCACTTTTATCAAGAAGCATATTTCAAAACCCGTAATTGCATACATTGCAGGACGTACTGCACCTAAAGGCAAACGGATGGGTCATGCAGGGGCAATTGTTAGTGGACAAACAGGTACTGCTGATGGAAAAATCAAAGCCCTCCGAAACGCCGGAGCAACCGTCATTGATCGACCCATTGATGTTGATGAAGCCTTACAAAAGATACTCTAATTCACGCGATATTTTAATAAGGCACCAATTGCAAGCGCACCCGCATTAGGTGAACACGATGCCTGTCGCTGATCCCGAAAAACGTCGTATTGCCCTACGTCATCTCCTCTATGTTACTATTTGTCGTGATTGTGGAGCAAAAAACCCCTTTAAGGCTACGAAGTGTCGCCGGTGTCGACGCAAAAATCTGCGACCGAAACGACGCGAGATCTCGAAGTAGACGTATACCTCGTTGGGCCGGTAGTCTAGTGGTATGACGCCGCTCTCACTGAATCCCGCTCCCATTGGTAGGATACGAGGAAACGGCGGAGGTCGCGTGTTCAATTCACGCCCGGCCCACCACACCCTCAAGGTAACAGAGAAAATTGAATCAGTAGATTGCCGGACCATCACAATGCTTTTAAGTCGGAATTTAGCCTCGTAGCCAATCGCCTGGTGGATGAAAAAGATGCCACGAGAAATTCAAAGCGAGGAAGAATTCTTAGAAATTGTTGAACGTGCTAGTGAATGTCGCGTGAAACGACTTCGTGACTTGGTCAAATTAAAGTTGCGAACCCCTAGTCACCTCTACACATTCAAAACCGACCCAGGCACAGCAGAACGCCTTTTAGCAGGAATAAAAGTTCCCATTATCGATGTTTGAGCAATCAAGCCTTTCTTTTGTCTGACATGATTAGGGCACAAATGGGAAGAAGAAAGTTACCAGTATGCCAATGGCAAATCCTAGCAGTCCCAGTCCAATTGGGATGGGAAGCCCAGCCATTACTCCTCGTTTTTCAAGCATTTTTAGGGTGATTAAAAATCCGCTGATAACGCCGATGACGGCTAACAACGCGGTAAGCATGCCGTAATTGACAATGGCGAGAACGGTAATCATTCCATAAAATGCCACATCTCCGAGGCCAATATCCCATTCAGAGGTAGACACAGCGAGGGCTGTAAGTTTGTCAGGATCATCTTCTGTGAGTTCCACGATTTTGCGAATTGGACCTCTTTTCACTGAGAAATAATCGTAAATGGCCAATCCGACGAGTAGTAGCACACTCGTCCATACAGGCAGAACTACTCCCAAAAAGGCTCCCACGGCACCCCCAAATATCAACAACCCTCCATTCTTTATCCGATTTTCAGAATCTACCATGACGAATGCCAATCCAGCAGTCATAATGAAGGCGATAATGATGAAGGCTGCAAGAATTGGATCGACAAATTGGAAGACAAGGAAGAACATGTAGCCAAAATAAATGACAATAACGATACTGATGAAGCCAAATGCAATTATTAAGATGTATTTGAGAATGTGTTCTTTTCCATATTTCAGTAGGAGCACTACCATAGTTGCACCGACTGTTGCGAGCACGACAAAAAGGATGGCGTTTGCAATCCCAGCTAAAGGACCAAAAGCTGATTCAGGGATGGGTTCAGCGTAAAATCGAACACCAGCCAAAGCAACGATAATACCTAAAAGCCCCGCTGCAATCATCGACGTGATGAGATTGGCGATAATGGTACTGCGAGCCCCGGATATAACAGGTAATTCATCAGCCATCATTTTTTCACCATTTTTATGATAGTTCGAGCCTTTGTCCTGTCTCAGCAACACGGGCATTTATGCTATACTGTTTATGCAAGTCCTTGGCCAGAGACTCACAAGCTTCAGCTTCACCGTGTACGGTAAAAACTTCGGTAGCATTCGAAAATGAGCGCCCTAGTTCTAGTAACTGGTTTTTCCCAGCATGGGAGGAGAAATCAAAGAGTTCGAATTTCGCTTTTACACGTTTGGGTCCACTTCCATCATCGAATGAGCCGTTTTCGAGGAGATCCCGTCCAGGGGTGCCAGGGATTTGATAACCCACTAAGAGTACAGCATTTTTGGGATTATGCATGATTTGACTAAGATACATGGCTGCTGTTCCTCCCCGTAACATTCCAGCAGGAGCGACAACTAGCCCGGGATTCTTGGTGATTCGTTCACGTTGTCGACGATTTTGTACCCACTGTGTGTTCCGTAAAGCACTCTTGAGCAGTCTGTAATTTCGGAAGAACTTAGGATGACGGAGAAAGATTCGAGCCGCTTCTCGCGCCATTCCATCCATATAGATAGGATAAGAGACTTTGTAGCGTTTAAGGATACAAAGAATTTCCTGTGCTCGTGCGACAGCAAAAGCTGGTACAAGTACTATTCCATCATTATCGATGATCGTTTCAGTGGTTTCAATAAATTCCTCTTCGATTTCGTTTCGACTTTTATGCGCTGTGAGTGCGTAGGTACTTTCCATGATTAATGTGTCCGATGACGTGGGATGCCGGGCAGCTTTCAAGAGTTGAGTGTCAATTGTGTTAATATCACCTGTGTAGAGAATATCATGCGTTGGGGTTTGAACTTGGATTGCTGCGCTACCAGGAATATGTCCTGCATCATGAAGAGTTATGGTGATATCCTGACCAACCTCAATTGGCTCTTTGTAGTCTACAATTTTGATTCGTCGGAATAGGCGATCTACTTCAAGTTTTTCATAGGGAAGGAAGTAGTTGCTTAACCGCAACATATCTTTAAGCAAAATCCGAATCAAATCACGTGTAATGGCAGTCATGTAGACCGGTGCTGAGCTACTTGCGAATAAGAGGGGAAGACCACCACTGTGGTCGAGATGAGCATGGCTAAGGGCAACTGTGAGATTGGGAGGTCTACTCATTTGGGGAAAGGTGGGGTGACCATTAAAGGAAGCCCCAAAATCCAGCAGGATTGAGGTATTATCCTCTTTAACGAGATATGCAGAACTACCGATGGTTTTACAGCCACCCAGAAAATGGAGTTCAGTCAAAATTTCACGATTCTCCTACGTTACTCATGTCTGCATTAGCGGATTGATAACCACGATTTGCGGACCTAACCTCATAAATGTATTTCGAAGCAAAGGAATACCCTGTAGAAAGATGGCGATTTTTCTCTTATCAGGGAAGAATCGGTGAACTACCTCCGTATTGCTACAGATGTTTTTATCGAGTCCACTACCCAGGGGAGGTAGGGCAGGGCTGTGTGTCGATATAAGCCATTCAAGAAGGCTTGTAATGGCTCCCCGTTCACAGGGGGTTGCTGCGATAGGAACCGGACCATGATATTGACTGCGGCGTTTTGGTCGCGGTCAAGGGGGTTTCCACAATCGCATATAACATAACGTTCTGAAAGTTTCCGGCGCTGGACATTGCCACAAACACAACAAGTTTGGGTGGTGTATGCTTCGTCAATTCTTACAACTCTTTTCCCTACTTTGCATGCTTTGTAGGTTAAGAAATCGGCAAAGCGCCCCAAAAAACCAGTACTTTGTAACGATCGGTTCAAGGTTTTTTTGGTCTTTGTTTGTTGAGGATTATTAGTTGGATTCTTCTTTTGCGCCATAGTTTTGATGTTTAGGGCACCGAGTGCAATTGTGTTAGCGCGGGTGTTCTCTACCACGCACTTTGCGATTTTGTGTTGAAAGTCACGGAGCTGATTGGTCAGTTTAGATTGCATCTTCTGCAATTTGGCTGTATATCTGTGCCATTTTTTACTATATTTCTTGCAATGATCGCGTTTAGATTGAACTTCCTGGATTTTCTTTTGCCAATAGATATCAGGTCTACGATTCTGAATCTGGATGAACTTTCCATGCATATTGACCCCGGTGATTATGTTTAAGACACCTAAGTCAATAGCCTGGTATAGACCGTTATCAATATATTCGGGAGCGTTTTCATCAATGATGAGATTTATGAACCATCGACATTGTCGGTCCTGAAAGATTTCCACTTGTTTTACTCTGCCTGTGATTGGTGGCAACCAAGGCAGTTCGAATTGGAGTTTTATTCCTGAGGGGTGTTTGTGAGAAAAGTTGATCGTCTTGTTACTGGTGTCAATGATGAAGCCTGATTGATTATAGTGGAGAGTGGTGAAGTGCTGCTTACCTTTGAATCGGGGTGGACGCGCGCGTTGATCACCCTTTTTCCAAAGAGCAAAGAAAGATTTGTAGTCAGCATCTAGACGTCGTAAAACCATTTGTAGAACTTTAGAATAGACCCAAGTGTAATCGGGAAAACGCGCTTTTATGGCAGGTAAATCGTTCTGTTGCTTTGTGTAGGTGATGAAAGTTCGTGATTTAGATGGTTTTCCTTCCAGTGTTGTTGTCGCTCAGCTAGGGCAAAGTTGTAGATAAGGCGACATTTCTCGGATAGGACCCATAAGACATGTTCTTGTTGTGGAGTAGGTGAAATACGAATTTTCCGGTATTGGATTAGTGGTCGCATCCCTTGTTAAGACTTCGTTGGTCTTTTTTACGTCTGGTGGGGGGGTGTCGATAAATCTCAGAATTGAAAGGCGGTGAGTTCTTCAAAATACTTAAAACGCAGTGTCATTCAGCTACAGCCAATACGATAGAATGGCGAATTCAATGGAATACGCAGATGAAATTCAAATAATTCTACGAGATCCTGATGTAAAGCTGAAAGGTAAAGTACTTGTTACTGGGTTTCATAGCGCTTTAGGTGAAACCGGTTACATTGTACTGCGTCATCTCGTCGCTCAAAAAAATACCCGCTCTATAGGATGTATCATGAGTCCACTTGTTCCTCCCCACGTGTTCATTGGTGGCGACCGCCTGCTAATGCCTATTGAGCTCTATGAGTATGATAACCGCTTCATCCTCTTGTTTACACGACTTCAACCACATCGCGCCGAATGGGCGCCCTTTACCGAAGCCATTGCCGAATGGTCTGTAAAAGAGGAGTTCAAAGAAGCAATTCTTTGGGGAGGCCTTGATATACAATTCGCAGAAGGTGAGGAGCGCTATCGAACTGCGTATACCGTCGCTTACCGTGAAACCGCTCAAAAATTCGAATTGCCAGTCCTAGGAGAAGGACGAGGAATCTATGGTCCATTGGCTCTGCTACTTGCTAATTATGAGATTCGGAACTTTCCAGCACTTACCATTCTACCCTATGCCGAACGAGGCCGCCCAGATCCACGTGCAGCCAGCGTCGCCATTGAAGTTTTCAATAAGCTTTTCGACCTCGAAATCAGCACCGGGGAACTCATGGCCGATGCCGAAATTATAGAAAAAGAAATCAAGCAGCTTCTTGAGCGCCAGCAAGAACGTGAAAATGATCACGGTGCAGGCGGCATGTTCGTCTAATCACATGGAATGATTGTGGCTAAGCGTAAAAGCTAGTGCACAGGAGTCCCAGGAGGTAGCTCCCGTTCTGGTATAACTAATACTACTTGATAGTCAGGATCCCCTTGTTTTCCAACTTCTGCAGCAAGTAACATACCTTCAGATTTCTCGCCACGAAACACCGCAGATTTCAAGTTCACTAACACCACCAGTTGTCGACCCAACAGCGATTCTGCTGAATAATATTGAGCTAGCCCCGTTACAATCTGGCGTTTCCCTAACTCACCAAGATCGATTTGGAGTTTGAGTAAATTCTTCGTTCCAGGAACCGGCTCAGATTCAACAATCGTTGCAACGCGAAAATCTAACTTCTTAAAGTCATCAAAGGTAATCACAGCACAACCCTTCTGCTTGCCGTTTGTACCCTTCCATACCTATTTAGCTGTGACTCAACCGATAACCCGACTTAATTCCAATTTTCGCTGTGCGAAAATCGCAGGAGCCTTTGGACAAGCTTTTGCTTAAAGAAAGAACTAAAAGTTCTCCTCCACTCATCGTATTGCAGAAGCGGGTATCATATACGCTACTTGGTGAACTGGCTGTGGCACGACGTCATTGGAGAAGAGTGACCCTCATCGTCGTCCTACTCCTTCCTCTTCTAATTAATCTGCCATATTCACAAATCCCCACAGCAGCATTATCCAATAAAATGCCCAACGATAGCAAACCCATTCCTCCCTACGGTGGAGGAAACCCTGTCGGCCAATATACCGGTTCAGGCGACTCAACCGAGGTATTTGCCCGATACAATAAAACGGCTAGCGCAAAAACTGAAACAACCGACGCTGCCGATTTCACAATTCAAAACCCTAGTAATTGGCAAACCTATCTGAACGTAAGTTTAGATGATGTCACGGCAACATATCCGGTTATTCTCGATATTGAAACAAATCAAACATCAGTTGAGGGATATCCTCCATTCTCACAAGAACCCTACATGAGCTTTAAACTAACAAATAGCTGCTATTTACACAGCCTTCAATCATATATTAATAGAAATTTAGTTCGTCCAGGACCGGATGCGCGTATCTGGATATACAATGCTACAGATTCATCAGGAACACCAAGACCCGAGACGAAATTATATTTACTCCCAGAAGATGTTGAGTTTGTTTCTGCTGGGATAAGTTGGATTAATCACACTTTTTCATCACCCATTTTTTTGAATACTAGCAATACCTATGACAATACATTCTTTGTCAACTGGGAAAACCAGGGTAGTGCTCAAGCTGCTTGGGGCTTTAGGGATGATGCGTTATCGCCCCCTGATAATGGCTATGTTTGGCTTGGACCAGTTCATACTTCCGGCTATGATTGTATGATGAATATTACGATTTTACCTCTCGGTCAATTTCCAACTCCGCAACAGATTGATTTGAGAATTAACGGTTCATCAGTTAATGACATGGGAACTAATTCCGGATGGTGGGAAAGTACATTCACGGAGCCAAGTAGTTCGGTATTTTTCGACATTTCAGCAACGTGGCCTATCACCTTAAACTTCACATATCTTGCGATTTTTAACCAAACTTTTATCGGGACAACAGCATTTCTCACAAATTATCAGCTTGCTTTAGCAAACTGGAATATTACCGCCTCTGTTACATTTCCTAATGTGGGTGCTGACTCGAATAGTCGAATCCTCAACTTTTCTCTTCCATCCTATTGGACTGTGCAATTTTTGTATAACGGTTCGACTTTCATTCCAGCAATTAATTATCAAGTTCAAGATAGCAGCTCAACTCCTGGTTGGTTATTCATTGATGAGCCAGGTGGTGCAGGTAATGGGACACTTTGGCGGGTTATTTCCACAGACTCAAACTATGTACAAACCCCTGCTATTTGGCGAGGGGCGACGGATGTGACCGGTGACGAGGTGAATATCACGGACTTACTGTATGTCACTGCTCAGGTAACGACCGACACGGATGGAGAAGGGCGGTTTAATCCCTATGATGAAATGGGAACTTCGCTTGCTGAATGGTTTCAAACTCCAGTTGCTGGATTACTGACCTTTCCATCTTTCACACCCAATACATACCTGATAACTAATGTTACAATGCGCTGTGAGGTCGTGTGGAATAACAGCTACCACGTCGGCGTGGGACTCAGCAGCGTAC
>JAEOTO010000050.1 GCA_016839805.1 Candidatus Hermodarchaeota archaeon | reverse complement strand
CACCACTCTTACTCTCACCTTTTCTACTTGCCCTTCAGGTCTCGCTTCTAGGGCAGCTACTAATCTATACTACCCTTACACTGATGGTTCTGACAATTATTTGGCTGTCCAACATCATTTGTGCGGCTCTTCAAGCTAAACTAGGTGATTCCTCACGCGGTAACGATATCGCCAAAGCCCTCGCCTTGCTAATGGGTTTGATAGCAATTATTCCAGTATTGGGTCTACAGCTCTTCGCCACTCAGTTCTCCATGATCTTAGGGCTAAACGTCTTCTTGGTGTTCCCCTTCACCTGGAGTGCTGACTTCGTTAGCTGGCTCGCTATCACCTTCAATAGCATTAACCTTACAACCTCACAAATCGCGCACTTTCAGAATGTCCTGCAATTCGATTTGCTCACAAATGGGCTACTAGTGCTGGTCTTCGGTGTGGTGTGTATTGGTTTTGGCCTCCTATCCGCTGAACGGCTCTTTACATACAAACTAGGGGCACGAACCGAAACTGTGAGGACCGTGAAGCGTGAAAACATCCTTCTACGGGGCCTGCGAAAAATCAGTCCTAGTTCCTTTGGGTCCCTAGTAGTGACCAGTTTTAAGACCTTCTTCCGACAAGTTCAGAACCTCTCTAAAATCGCGATGGCACTTACCCTATCAGTACTTCTGCCGTTTCTTGTGATTCTTGTATACGGACACTATTCTCCGATAACCTTGGACTCTCTTTTACCAATAACCGGGTTTGGTCTGGCAATGATGGGCATCATGGCTTTTTCTGGAACTTCGTTTCTCGAAAGCAAGGATCAGCTTTGGATGATCCAAGCAGTTCCACATGGGACATCACGGTTTGTTAAGGCTCGACTGGTAATAGCGTTCCTCATTGCCTTACCGATCAGTCTTATTCCCACAATGGTATTAACCATCATGATGGGATTGGAGTTATTCCAATTCTTCTGGCTTTTTGGGTATGGCTACGCCGTGGTGTGTGGCGCAGCATTGTTTGGCACCGGAATCACAGCCTTGAATCCGAACTATGAGGACATGAAATCACCAATACATGCTAAGAATATGATGATAGCAAATATGACCTGCTTATTCGTTACTATGGCCAGTCCCTTGTTCCTCAGTATCATCATAAGGTTCTTCATCGGCGTCTCCCTTGATACGCTTCTTGTGACATGGGGTTTCTTGAGCGCCGCAGTCGGTCGAACAATAATCACAACAGCATTTCTGCTGATACTGGGTACACTAGTTGTGTTGGTAGGAACTCTTAGGCTAGGTCGACCTGACACTTAATTAGAATAAGGAGGAACAAAGCAACTTGATCTTTAAGCTCGAGAAACCCCCGTCCTTCAGGGCGGGGTAGTTCACACAAGCAGCAACTCCTGTAGACGCTGAGCCGACCATCATTTTTTATACAGGTTCATTGTCTTCAGGGGTATACTGGTCAATAATTGAAATGGATTTCAGGATATAGCTGATGGTTGATGGAAGGTGAACGCGTGGATTGAAACAGGCGGAATTCAGTGCAAACGGTGTACTGAGTAGTCAAAGAGAGCTATTACCACGGTTGTATCAAAGCCACCGCCTTTTCGTAATTAACTTCTTTGCCTCATTATTGATGGTTCCTCTCTGGTTTCTCTGGGTAGTCTTCTTCGCAGCAGTGATTGCAGAATCTTTTTCGTGGTTTCTCCTAATAACTACGCCAATATGGATTGCAATACCACTTACTGTTTTTATTTTTGGATATATGGGGAAGGCATTTTTTGTTTATATGCGATCTGCAAAACGCTTCTTAGATAATGCAAAAGTGGACATTAATGCCTCTAGGACTGCTGAAGATTTCACTACGTATATGAATCTCCTTTTCCCAGTTCTTCTCCCTTCGATAACATCGACACCCAATTCTCCGCAGCAAGAACAAGAGCGAATTCACAATATAATTCGAAACTTAAAGAGGGCACCGATCATAGAAGGGACGATTCTTGGAATCCTTATCTTTAGCTTTGTCAGTTTCTTCGTCAGACACCCGTATCTTATTCCCCCTCTTCTTCTTACGCCGATTATTCCATTTCTCTGTTTCAACTTCGTTATTATGGTGATTCGGCTTGGGGTTTTCCTTAGGTGGCGACAATATGTAAGTCGTTGGCTGAATCTTTATGAGGGCCTTACCACTTGGCAGGCAAATCTTGAGTTTTCAATCCAGCAAAACGTGAACAGTACCCAGAGGGAGACTTGATGCCGATAACACCCGCCTCCTCTGATAGAACAAGTTACAGAGCAACTCGTCGAGGGAAATTCGAGATATGGTCAGCATTATTAGAAGCGTGTCTTCGAACTCCGCGAACACAAAGTTGGCTCATGCGGAAAGTGGGTCTCAACACAGCTGCCGCTAAAGAAGCACTGAGTAGTCTCACAAGGGGAGGGCTTCTTGAGCAGGTAAGTGAACCCACAGTGGGTATTTTTGAATTTAAGACTACTGAGAAAGGAAAAGCAGCGCTAGCTCAATATTACCAGCTAATCACATCCTTCTTCGGAACCAAACGCAAGAGCCGAGTGAAGCAATATATGATCGTCTTGCTTTTTGCCCTCTCCTCTTGCCTTCTCAATGGGCAAATCGTTTTTCGACAAGTGCAAAGTTTCTTTGTGGGGGGGGGGGCTCGAATAATACTCCTATCTGAAAATTAAATTTCGCGCATTCTATTAAATTGCAGTAGACTATTCTTTGATGTGTTATTGGTGATTTTTCCTTCTTTCGAAGACAACATTTCTATTATGACAGATAGTTTTTGATTTTTTTCGGTTTATGGGAGAAGGTTGATTAGTGATTACTATAGAATATGGTTACTATATAATTTATATATAATTGGTCGGTTGTTTAGACCTGCTAATACCACCACAAAATCGGAGACTCAGACCCCTTGTCGTTGGTTGCACTATTCATTTCCATCGTTGTATTACTCATTCTGGCGAGTATTGTGGCCTTTGCTATTGGGGCAAACGATAGCACAATGGCTAGTTTGGTCGGTGCTAAAGTGCTTTCATTGAGGAGTGCCGTTATTTTAGGTGGCATTCTATTGATCATAGGAGCTGTGGTTTTAGGTCAGGGGGTTAGCACGACTATTGGTGCAAATATGGTCACCCAACCCCTCCCTGTTGATCTCGTGTTTGTGATTGCGCTAGCAATCATTGTCTGGATGCTGTTCAGTGCTTATCTTGGCAACCCGATTTCAGCGACTCATTCAATCGTTGGAAGCATTGTAGGTATTGGAGTGCTAGGAGAGCTGGTCTGGGGTACACCAATTGTCCGGTGGGACACCATCTCCATTATTATTATTGGCTGGGTTTTGAGCCCAATTCTTAGTTTAGCAATAGCTTATTTGCTCCAACGTTACGTCCGGCGAACATTTCTTTCGAAGAGCAGAGGATTGACTGAGGTACAGCGAAGAGAGCAGATTTTTGGTTGGCTGTTACTGGTGATGGTTATTATTATCTGTTTAAGTCGGGGAGGGAATGACGTGGCTAAGGCGATAGGTTTGTTGACGGTGCTTTTCGCTGAGCCCATCGAATTTACATTATTACTGTTACTTGGTGGAGTGGGCATGGGAATAGGATTAGTGGTTTTGGGACGCCGCGTAGTTAAGACGGTTGGAATTGAGTTGACGGAGTTACGTCCCAGTACAGGCTTTTCATCGGCAACAGCAGGAGCGATGGTGTTGTTAGCGGGTACAATACTAGGGATGCCTCTCGCTGCAACGCATATTCTTATCACATCGATAATTGGAGCAGGAATGGCAAACCAGGTATCTTCGAATAAAACGGTTTTACGGAAACTAATTTTTTCCTCTCTTCTAACCGTTCCCGTCTCGGCATTACTTGCAATCTGTTTTTGGGGAATTTATGAGATGACACTCTCTATTTTGTTCTTACCAGCCTTTTGAATTAGCATTGATTGATACTAAGCCCAGGACCCAAAAAAGAATAGAAAGTAAAAACCCGATTTTTTAAGAGAAGAGCAAGTTGTTTTTCCTTGCGTTAATTTATAGTTAGTTAAATCTGGGGCTTAATTACTAAAATATCGAAATTGGTAAAAGTTGAATAATTGTCTAAAAGAGGACGTCTTTGGAATTTTTAATTTCCATTTCTTTGAAGTTTCATTCTTTGGTTTATTGGACAAATGAGGCGGCTACCTTCAGATCAGTATCCATGAAAAAACAGACCGGATTATCTAAAACTACGAGAAGCCCCCGTTCCTTCAGGGCGAGAATAAATCGTGGAGTTTAAATTGTTCACTAGGAATCCTCCTATGAGGTCCCGGTTCGAGTCACCGAGAACCAAGGCCCCTATGACCGGGCAACATCGCCGGAACGGCGAGTAGAGCCTGTGGACCAGTCGGCACGAGCCGATGGCATGAAGCAGGAAGCCCCGCCTTTCAGGATGGGGTAGTTCACAATTCACCAATGTCCTCGTTCCAGAGCTGCGGATGTTCGTCGATGAACGCCTGCATCATTTCTTTACACTCAGGTAGATCCAAATCAATGACTTCCACACCGTGCGATTCCATGAATTCTGGTGCACCAGTAAATGTTTTGGATTCACCGACAATGACCCGGGCGATCTTGAATTGGACAACGGCCCCTGCACACAGGTAACAGGGCATTAGTGTTGAGTATAATGTGGTGCCGGCATAGTTGCCAACGCGTCCAGCGTTTTGGAGGCAATCAATTTCGGCATGCAGGATGGGATTATTTTGTTGTACGCGTTGATTATGTCCGTGCCCAACGATAGTTCCATCCTTTACTAACACGGAACCAATAGGGATACCCCCCTCTTCGCGACTTTTCTTCGCTTGTTTAATGGCGGCTTGCATGAAAGGGTTCATCGTTCGAATCACCATCGCATTAAGTATTCATATTTTTAAAAGGGATTAAGATGATGTCTGAAGTCGTTTCTTATTATTTGCGTTTTCTTCGGCTAGGCGTTCAAAGATATCGGCTGCTTCACTCAGGAAGCTAATTTTTTCAGCAGCATCAACATAGAATTGTTGAATTTGATCTTCCATTGTCAGTGCGAGCTGGATTAGTTGGTCGTCAGGACACCCCGGAGGGCATTCTGTATGGGGGCGATATTTTTGACTGCTTAATCCCGTTATGGGTTCTAGAATCATTTCAGTAGTATTTTCTCGTCGTACTCGCATCAGTGTCTGTATGCGTCGTTGACCTTGGACGATGCGTGATTCAAAAATGCTTTTCAACTCTTGATTTTGGGTGATGGTTGTTGCCGTTTCATAGTATGTTGCAGCCATGGTCTCAAGTTCCATGGCGAATTTGAGAACTACTCCAAATGTTCCTAGTGACATGAACTCACCAAGTTAGAACCAGCGTGTAATGACAACTTTGTTTTCGGTAAAGAAGTTGACGGCATCGGATCCTTGCCCGTGTAAATCCCCAAAAAAGGAATCCTTCATGCCGGAGAACGGAAATGTAGCAATGGGAGCAACAATTCCGATGTTAATGCCAATGTTTCCCGCTTTGACACGATACTGATATTCTCGCGCGGTTTTACCGTCAGTTGTGAAAATCGATGACGCGTTTCCGAATGGATTAGCATGGATGATGTCGATGGCCTCATCTAGATTCGTGACCTGAATAATGGACATGACAGGGCCGAAGATTTCTTCCCGAGCAATGGTCATTTGGGGTTGAACTCGATCGAAGACCGTAGGACCTACAAAATAGCCATTGGGGTAATTGGGAATCGTGATATTACGTCCATCAACGAGTAATTCGGCGCCTTCTTGAATTCCCTTTTCGATATAGCTGAGGGTTTTTTCCATCCCCGCTTTGGAAGCCAGGGGTCCCATTTGGATTCCTTCTTCGAGACCGTTTCCTACTTTGATCTCTTTGACCGCCTTGATTATTGCCTTCTTTAAGGGTTCATAGACTTTTCCAACTGCTAATAGTACAGCTCCACTAAGGCAACGTTGACCGGTACAACCAAAGAATGAGGTCATTAAAGCCGGAACGGTACGGTCTAAGTCCGCATCTGGCATGACCGTTAGGAAGTTTTTCGCACCCCCTTGAACTTGAGCTCGTTTGCCGTGTTCTCCACATTTTGCATACAAAAGTTTTCCAACGGGAGTTGAACCTACAAAGGACATTCCCACCGTGTCAGGGCTTTCAATAAGTGCATTGACAGCTTCTGGTCCGCCATGCACCATGTTAAGGACGCCCTTTGGAAACCCCAGTTCATGTATGAGTTCGAATTGACGAACTTGACTTAATGGAACTTGTTCAGAGGGTTTGACAATATAGGTATTCCCACACGCGATTGCATATGGCCAAAACCATGAGGGGACCATGCCAGGGAAGTTGAAGGGAGTGACACAAAAGAAGACGCCGAGAGGCTGTTTAATGACCATTTCATCAATGCCAGCAGCGATATCTTCCATATTATAACCCATTTGTAAACTGGGAATACTCGCCGCGCATTCAACATTCTCAATTGTGCGTCGATATTCCCCACGTGCTTCATCTAGACATTTCCCTTGTTCCAGCGTCAGCACCTCTGAGAGAGCCTCGAAATGGGTTTCTAATGCATCTCGAAATCTGAAAAGGTGACGAATTCTAGTTTGTGCTGGTGTGGATCGCCAACGCCAAAAGGCGGCTTTAGCGGCTTGAATGGCTTGATTCGCCTCTTCCTTAGTACTTAGTGGGGTTTTTGCAATAACTTCCCCAGTGGACGGATTAATGACGTCGCGGAATTTTTTGGTTTTGGATTTCACCCATTTACCATTGATATAATTCTTCACAACTTCCACAGTCAATAAAAACACCTCAAGTTGGGGGAAAGGTATCAAATGCTAGACCGCTATTTGACTCTTCCGAGAGGTCAAAAACTGTTCCAACTACTCCGTTTTTCTGAATTCGACTGCGTTTTCACCACAAACAACGGCGCATAACCCACAGCCATCACACTTTTCGGGATTCACAACAAGTTTGTTACCTTCCATTCGAATAGCCTGGTATCCTGCATCAGCACATGCAATCATACATTCTTTTCCAAGTATACATTTTTCAGGAATAATGTAAGCAACAATGGGAGGTAATTTTGGCAGGGCTGTCCAAGATGTAATTTTTGGCAATGCCTTCCCAATTACATTCTCTACTTTTTCGTAACTTTTCCGGTTCATGAAATCGGCTAGATTCTTTGTTAGATTACGAATAATGCCAAAACCATACCACATTACCGCTGTACAAATTTGAAGGGTGGTCGCACCTACCATTAAGTATTCAACCGCATTATACCAGTTTTCGATTCCACCTATTCCTGAAATCGGAACCGTTGGGATGGCTTTTGCGATCTGTGACACAAAGCGTAAGCCTAAAGGTCGAATCGCGGGTCCGCAGTATCCACCATATGTGCTTTGGGGTTCAGAAAGATTTTGATCATAAGCAAAAGGATGGGGAGTTGCAGTTTCAATATCAACACCAATGAGTGATTCAACGGTATTAATTGCTGAGAGGGCGTCTGCACCACCTCTCACGGCAGCTTGTGCGATAGGAACGATATCTGTAACATTTGGTGTTAATTTGACAAGAATGGGGAGCTTTGTGCCTTTTTTAGCGGCACGTGTGACACGCTCCACCAAGTCTGGGTTTTGGCCAATAAACGCACCCATGTGTTTCTCAGGGGAACCATGGGGACAAGACACGTTAAGTTCAAGGGCATCAACACCGGTTTCTGATATTGTGTTAGCTAAAGTGGTCCACCCCTCTGGTTCTGGGCCTGACATAATACTGGCGATGACAATAAAATCCGAAGGTGCCTCTCGTTTAATTTGAGGAATCCAAGAATCCGTCCATGTCTTTAGCGGGTGACGTGAGAGCAATTCGATATTATTCATGCCCACGAGCTTTCCACCTTGTCGTAACACTCCTAACCGTGTCCGAGGATCGACAGTCGGCTCTTCGGTTACTGTTTTAAGAACCACCCCACCCCACCCAAGTTTCGCTGCACGAATAACACGCCGTGCATCCAGGCTAGGGGGCGCTGAAGATAACATGAACGGGTTCTTAAACGGAATATTAACAAATTCAACTGCTAGAGAAGTTTTAACCATGAAAAATTCATCTCCTTTTCTTTTTTATTGAGGAGCTCACCAGATAAAGCCTTTAGGCAACTGGTGCATAATGAATCTATCATTTGTAGGTGTTGAATGTCATGGAAGAGAAGCTCATTCCTGAAGATTTGCGAAAAGCCTATTCTACTCAAGAGATTTTGAATATTGAGAAGCAACACATTGTTCCCGCGGTTACCCATTATTATGAAACCCCTGTCCTCTTTGTAAAGGGAGAAGGTGCCATATTAGAGGATGCAACGGGAAAAGAATACATTGATTTATTCGCTGGAATCTGCACGTCAATAACTGGATACACACATCCAAAATTTGTGGCAACGTTAAAATGGCAAATTGAGCGATTGATTTATACAAGCTCTTTGTACCCAACAATCCCTTATGCGGTATTATCGAAACGGCTTGCTGAAATCGCTCCAAAGGGATTAACTCAATCATTTATCGTTAATAGCGGTTCTGAGGCGAATGAAGCTGCGTTATACATGGCACGGAAATTTAAAAACAACCCCTATATTGTAGCCTGTTCACATGCGTACCATGGACGTACAACTCTAACTCGTGAATTATCCACTGCCGGATGGCGTACTGTGCCAGAACCACACCCTGCGGGGGTCCGGTTTCAACCCTATGGGTATTGTTACCGATGTGTTTTTGGTAAAGAGTATCCGGATTGTGATATCCAATGTGCACGATACCTCAGAGAGCTAATTCGCACACAAACAAACAAAGAAATTGCGGCGTTTATTGTAGAACCGATACAAGGCGTCGCTGGGATAATTCAAGCCCCACCGGAATTTTTCCAAATCACACATGAAATTGTGAAGGAATTTGGCGGACTTTTCATTAGCGATGAGGTCCAGACCGGATTTGGGCGAACCGGGCATAAATGGTGGGGTATTGAACATTCCGGGGTGTCCCCAGACATAATTACTCTGGCCAAAGGCTTTGGAAGTGGT
>JAEOTO010000010.1 GCA_016839805.1 Candidatus Hermodarchaeota archaeon | reverse complement strand
TATGCAGCAGTAATGGCGGCCTTAGGTACAGCAGTATCCATTCTTACTATTAACATGGTACACCTTGGCGGTGCACAAATCGCTCTAGATTTGAGTCATCTTGGAACCTTTATGGTAGCAATTCCCGGTGGCGCAATTCTTGGTGCAATAACAGGTGCCATTGTGGGGGTTTATCCTGGAATTGCCTTTGGGTATATCTGGGGATCTCTAGGAATAGTCGGACTATTAGGTCTACCAGCAGGAAAGGCGATGACAGGGTTTACCAGCGGGGTTGTACAGAAGACCTTCAAACGCCCATTTCTCTCCACCATCCTTGGCTATGTTCCTGAATGTATTTTCACTATTTGGCTTTTCGTATTCATCGTACCCTTCATGACACCAATTCCCGCAGAATTTGTCCTCATAATTGCCCTTGGCATTGTAGCTAAAGCCTGGATTGAAATCCTCTTCATGGCCTTTGTCATGGAAACAATCTTCCTATCTCGTGGCATTGTGAGCATGCTTCGAACAATATTCACTGAATGGGACTACACTCCACTCACTGAACTCTGAGATACTCATTAACTTTGATTACTTCCAGAAACGGCGTAAGATTTTTATGTCAGTGCAAGGATTGCCGGAGCAGTTCATCCTACTTTGGAAACCAATTATCTCAAAGGAGGAACAATGTAATGGCACAAATGCAAGGCGTGCCGGTATTAATACTTAAAGAAGGTACAGAACGCGCCCGAGGTCGTGACGCTCGCGAAAATAACATCATGGCAGTGCGAGCATTAGCGGATGCAGTTCGCACGTCCCTGGGCCCGCGTGGTCAAGATAAAATGCTGGTGGATAGCCTGGGCGATGTAACCATCACAAATGATGGTGCCACTATCCTCGATGAAATCGAAGTTCAGCATCCTGCTGCCAAAATGCTTGTTCAGGTAGCAAAAGCTCAAGATGCTGAAACCGGTGATGGAACAACAACCGCAGTCGTTCTATGTGGTGAATTGCTCAAGCAAGCAATGGGTCTAATTTCGTCCGGTGTCCATCCGACAGTTATTATATCTGGTTATCGAAAAGCCGTAGACAAGGCAAGTGATGTTCTCAACGGTATGTCCATTGATTGTACACTTGGCGATCGTGATAAGCTCCTCAAGGTTTGTAGTACTTCAATGGCTAGCAAGCTAATTGCTGAAGCTAAAGACTTCCTCTCTCCCATAGCTGTGGATGCAGTTTTACAAATTACTGAAGAGACCTCTGGTGGAATTGTAGCTGACATTGATCACATTAAGGTTGAAAAGAAAGAGGGCGGTTCAGTTCGGGATACCAAACTAGTTCGCGGTGTAATAATAGATAAGGAAATTGTCCATTCCGAAATGCCCCGTCGCATGTCAGGTGCGAAAATTGCTCTTATCAATGCGTCAATGGAAGTTGAAAAAACTGAGATGGACGCGGAGATCCGCATTACTGATCCTGAACAGATGAAGGCCTTTCTTGATGAAGAACAACGGATGCTGAAAAAGATCTCTGATAAAGTGAAAACAATTGGTGCTAATGTCGTCTTTGCCCAAAAAGGAATCGACGATAAAGTTCAACATTATCTTGCGAAGGAAAACATCATCGCTGTTCGCCGAATTAAAAAGAGTGATATGGAAGCTCTCGCCCGTGCGACGGGAGGACGAGTAGTCTCATCTATCGACCATCTCACTGAACAAGATCTCGGTATCTGCGACCTTGTTGAAGAACGCAAAGTCGGGAATGATAAGATGGTCTTCGTCGAAGGTTGCAAGGATCCAAAGACAGTCAGTGTCCTCATCCGTGGAGGTACAGAACGCGTCGTAGATGAAGCTGATCGGGCTTTTCATGATGCTGTCTCGGTTGTACGAGATGCCGTCGAAGATGGCAAAGTAGTTGCTGGCGGTGGCGCACCGGAAATCGAAGTTGCTTCCCAACTTCGAGAATTTGCTTCCTCATTAAAGGGTCGAGAACAAATTGCAGTTAACAAATTTGCTGATGCGATCGAAATCATTCCGAAAACCCTAGCTGAGAACGCTGGTCACGATCCCATCGATGTCCTTGTCGCACTCCGCTCAGAGCACGGCTTAGGTAAAAACACCATGGGTGTTGATATCCTATCAGGGAAAGCAAAAGAAATGATGAAATCAGGCGTTCTTGAACCACTTCGCGTCAAAACACATGCAATTCGCTCAGCTACCGAAGCCGCATCACTCATTCTCCGCATTGACGATGTCATCGCATCAAAACGAAGTGCAGCACCACCTGGTGGACCTGGCATGGGTGGCATGCCGCCAGGTATGGGCGGAATGGGTGGTATGCCGCCAGGTATGATGTAATCTCGCGTCCGCGTCTGCGGGCGCTTCTCTCCTCTTTTTTCCCATTCTTTATCTACTCTAAGACACAATATACAACTGGGTTTGTATCATGGGTAAGCAAGTCGCAGTTGAGGTTTCGGGTATTGACTTTGCAGCTGCACACTTCGTCAGCGAAGGAGGTAAATGTGAACTCCTTCATGGTCATAATTACCACATAACAGCAACAATATGGGGGGAACTCAATCCTCTGGGAATGGTCATCGATTTTCGTGTACTCAAAGGGCATCTTCGAGAGTTGTGTAAGCAATGGGATCATCTGATTTTATTACCTGCCAAATCAAAACTCATCGAGGTCGACCAACAGGATAACCAGACCAAAGTCAAAACATCAGAGGGAACATACTCTTTTCCTTCAAAAAATGTGAAGATTCTTGACATAGTTGAGACCACAGCTGAAGAACTAGCACGCATTCTTTGTAATCAACTAATGGAGAATCTCACCAAAGACCATTCCAATATATCAAAAGTAGACGTTGAGCTTGCCGAAAGCTCTACATCACGGGCTATTGTGACAATGTTGGTGTAGTCTGATCAAACGGTTGAGCCCTTCGCTGGCGGATATAACCAATAATTGTCGCGGCTAGCGGAAAGAGAAGCGAAAGCGGAAGGAGAAACATTAGTGTCTTTTCAGGCAAGTAGAGGAACTCAACTGAATAGAGGATAATGGGAGGTGCGTTGAACAATAAGAGAAGTGCTATGGGGTGAATGCAAATGTATGCAATGAGGATGACGAAAGCAAAGCGAATAATTGATGAGCCAATTGAAAGTCCCGTCATTCGAATCAATGAGGGGCTAGCTGCCTGAGCTGTCAACGAAGCCTCTGCTTCGGGATCTTCTCGAAATAGCCGAGTGACAAACGTGTTTAATCTTCTGACTTCATGCGCATCTTTTAGTTCAACCAACCATTCACGGCGTAAAAGTTTACGCTCAATGACTTGACGCATCAACCGAAATGCATCCGAACCTAACATACGCTGAAGGGCTTTAGGAACTGGTATATCTTGTCTGCGTGTGGGAATCTCACTCTGAGCATCAGATTGTAACTGCTGGATTTGCCGGCGTAATTGCTCTTCACGAATTGTGGGAGGTTCAAGGAGTGAATAGAAGTAGACAACCTGGTAGGAGACTTCCAAGTAAATGTAGCCCATTAGAGCGATAAGGAACACTTGAGACGCTAAGAATAATGCAGCGTTTGGTGGAGGTGGAAAAGAGCTATCTGGAGCAAAGAAAAAACCATAAGGAAACTGTGAAAAATTCAACAGTATGCCCGCAGCACCCAAAATGGCTAGGGCTATCATGGAAATAAAACAGAGAGAGGCTAAACGACCACTGATTCGAAGAAAGGAGAGGATTCCTGCAATCAGACCGATAATGAGTAGTATCTGAAAACCGAGAAAATAGAGGCTAATAATTAATGCCGGCACAATCTCTTCAGGCGCTCGTGTGAATGTGAACCCAAGTGCCTGAAAATAGGCTCCAATTGCTTCACGGTGTGCTTGGATGAGAATAAGAGGCGGTTGATTAGTGAAATAAGCTCCAACTAAAGCTCCTATCGTTGCAGCAATTTCTATGAAAAGACTCACAAGTAAGGTAAGGCCATTTCGAAGTTCAACAGAAAATTCTGTTAACGCAGTAAAGGGTCCTGCAGCTCCACCCAAGCGCCAAACCACCGGATTAAGACTTGACAGAATTATTGCAGCAAAAATGATGAAGGTGGCAACAGCGACTCCTCGCAGAACCCAGAGAATATTACGTGTCACTTCACCCTCATCTCCTATTTTCCTTTCCTAAATGACTGCAATGCTCCGTTTCTTCGCCTTCAAATATTCACTAAGTACAGTTGGGAGAAAGTCACCAGGCCCAACAGGGACAACTGAGACTCCAACACGGCGAAGACTCTTTGCTAGCGCTGATTGCTCTTCAAGAAGTCGATGGACAATCGCCTCTCCGATAGCGCGTTCAACTGGCGATAGATAAATCTCTTCTATTTCAAACCATGGTCCAAAAGGCGTGATAATTAGAGCATTATGCTTGTAACCACGAATAAGCCTGATTCCCTTTTCAAGACGCTTACGATTTGACTCAAGATCTGTTAAGATGATGAAGAAACTTTGTTGTGATACTCGAGGAGCTAAATATTCTACAACTGCAGTTAAATCAAACGTTCCTCCGGCTTCGATTTCTGCAAGTTGATCGAGTAATCGATGATAATGGGCTTCCCCGAGTCCAGGTTTAAGGAAAGAATGCTGTTTTGTCGACCAGGTGAGCAGACCTACATGATCTTTGCGTTCCATAGCCATTTTTGCTAACATCAATGCTGCACGAATCGCTGCTTCAAGTTTACTGTACTCAGGACGTCCTGCTCCCATTGTCGCGCCAGTATCAAGAACCATAAACATTCGAATATTGCGTTCAGTTTCATATTGGCGCATCATTAATTTCCGTGTTCGCGCTGACGATTTCCAGTCAATTCGCCGATACTCATCACCCGCTTCATACCTCCGAATACCTGTGAAATCAGTGCCCATACTCATCTGACGAGTTTTGTGTATCCCAAACATATGGCCAAGACGGCGTTTTTGCGCTAAACTTTCCATTATCCGTACTTCTTCCACATTTGGGTAAATGAGAAGGTCTTCGTAATTCTCTCCTGATAGCTCTTCAAAGCGAAACTCGAGGCGGTCATAGATTTGAAACTTGGTTGGACCAAAAGTGAATTTCCCACGTAAGGGGGCTTGGAGAATGTATGAGAATTTGACTTCCTGGTTTGCGTCTATTCGAGTTCGAATGCTATTTTTTCCCAAAACTAACCTGAAAATTTCAGGATACACATCAAAGATGTCAACCGAATCGATACGATGAGACCCAGAATTTTTAACTGTAAGTTTCACGTGGATGAAATCATCTTGGAAGATGTTACGCTTATCAATTTCCCGGGTCACTTCTAAGGTTTCTACGGGCATTGTGGCTTGAAAATATGGAGAACTAGCGACTGAGCCGGCAATGAGAAAGATCCCGAGGAGAGTAAGAATGTAATTAGTGAAAGCGAAGCCTGCAACGAGTATGAATATACCCATGAGGAGAACTGCTCGGCCCCGCTCAGAAAACACCAAAAGATTACGCTCCTGGTGCACTAATTTGTCTTAAAATTCGGTCAATAACACTATGAACAGAGGTTCCTTCTAATTCTGCTTCAGGCTTGAGAATTAAACGGTGGTTTAATGTATGAAAGGCGAGCGACTTTACATCGTCAGGTGTGACATAGTCGCGACCACTGAAAGCCGCATGAACTTTGGAAGTTTCTAATAAGACGATAGAGGCTCGTGGTGAACCGCCGATCAAAATTTGTGGGTCGTTTCGTGTTCGGACTACAATATCTCGAATATATGACATGATGTATGGTTCAATGAAAACACGTCTGGTAGTCGCTTGCATTTGGAGTAATGTGGGTGGATCAACTACAGGTCCAATTTCCACGTCTTCTGGTTGGTGCCTTCGGCGGAGGATTTCAACCTCTTCGGCATCCGAAGGATAATCAACATGGAGTTTGAAGAGAAAACGGTCAACTTGAGCTTCAGGAAGAGGATAGGTCCCTTCGAGCTCAATGGGGTTTTGCGTAGCTAGCACCATAAAGGGTGCCGGAAGTGGTAAGGTTGACCCTTCTATGGTGACCTGTTTTTCTTGCATCGCTTCAAGGAGCGCTGACTGTGTTTTCGGTGGAGACCGATTCACTTCATCAGCTAAAACTAGGTTAGAAAAGACCGGACCTTTCCGTAAGCGAAATTCGCCTGTATTCGGGTCGTAGACATTCGTTCCTACAATATCAGCGGGAAGCATATCCGGTGTAAATTGAATGCGCTTAAATTCACATCCAATCGCTTGTGCGAAGGAATTCGCCATGTAAGTCTTTGCTATTCCTGGTACACCTTCCAATAGAATGTGTCCCTCTGCCAGTAAACCAATCAGGATATTTTGGAGAATCGCTCGTTTTCCAACGATCACTTTCCCCACTTCATCGAGAATGGTGGATGCTTGACTTCGGACTTCTGTGATGGACATTCCATCACCACGTCTTCTTCTTCTACTCATTTGTTATTCACCCAATATTTTCTCTAATACGTTCGATCTTGAAAAAGAGGTCAAGAAACTGTTCACGGTTAATTCGCCGTGATTCATGGACGGCTTTTTCTAGGGCTTCAAAATCATCCGTTAATAGCGCAATGTCATCTGGTTGCCGTGTACGTGAAACGCTGACTAAAAGTCTTGGCACATCAAAAACACGTAACCCGTGCCGACGACGTAAATCGCGCTTAAGTTGCCCATAAATAACTTGTAACGCTTCATCATACCGTTGCTTGTTTATGTAATCATATAACGTCTTTGTAAACAGGGTCTGTCCTCGGAGCCGATACAATTCCATTGGCTTCTGTTTTTCGGGGCGACCATAGGGTAGATACCTTCGAACCATCCAAATTGCAAGAAGGGGGGCTAAGGGTGCCAATAACCAATTAGTGGAAACATAGGTAATCTGTCCCAACATTAATCCCACATAGAGAACAGGAGCCGAAGGGGACCATCCCAGATGATTATGGTCAATAATTATTGTAGAGGCATTTGCTTGATTTGCCAAATATGTAAAGAGTTCCAACGCAAATCGTCGATTTGTTCCGCGGTCAATCATATTGTTGATAAAAATACTTGGGTCACTAAGAAGCATTATTCGCCCATTACCAACCTGTATCTCTGTTAACAACGAAAACGGTCCGGGTTGATCTCCTCTTGAAGAATTAAAGGCGATATAACTTGGGTCCAACCCATGTTGAATATGCGTATACACATCACCTGCCACAATCCATGAATTCGTTCCAGATGATGCTAGAGAGGCATTCGCAGGAATTCCCTGGATTCCAGTGGCAAAATTCATCACAACATGGTGTAATCCTGAGAATATTCGTCCCCCATCGGTAAACGTGCTGATGGCAGGGAGCAATGGTTTGCCCCCATCGTTATTATCAGCATCCAGGAGGAGGCCTCGATCAAATCTTATTTGTGAAACTTGCATGAAACCGACCGGTTGGCTAGGCCAATTTTGAAGTATTAGCGCCAATCCGTCTAACAGGGTGTTTCCAGAGCCAAAATCATCGGCAATTAGTAAACTTCCCCCATCCTGAAAGAACCCAATCAACGCTGCACTATCAGTTATGGAGAAAAAATGAGTGGGGCCAAGGATACAAAGGACGCTATTTTGTGGAATCCCATTAACCACACTTAATGAACTGATTAATGGGCTTACTTCGAAACCGTTACTTGTAAGCTCGTTAGCCAGTTCAGAACACCCATCTCCTGGATCAGTGCCATCGTTGTAAATCGAAAAGGGCAGGACATCAACTCCACCTACACCTGTCACGCTGAGGAGAAGTGGAAGCCAAGCTATGGTGAACACGAAGCAAAACACGACGATTGTGACAAATTTGCCTCGATTCTTCGCCTCAGCCGCTCTCGGTCCGTTCGGGCTCGGTTGTTGGTTGTTGTTCCTGCGTGACAAACCGTAAATTGCCTCCGGTTAAGGAATTATACATTTTTGCAAAGGCATTAAGTGTTGAAAGGGCAGTATTGTAACTTATAGGATGGTCACTATACCGGGCTTCCTCTACACCTCGAATGAAGACTTCCATGTTTCTGGTATCAAGTCGCCCTTGAGCGACCGTTAAATTCGCAAACTCTCGGACGGTAATGCTAGGATCTCTGTAGAGTCCTAGTTTAGCCTGGACAATCGCTTCAAACATTCTAAAAGCATAGATGATAGAATCCCGGTATTTCTGTTGAGTAAGCAATTGTCGAAGCGCTGTGAGCATCGCTGCTGCATCGATTGAAGGTGCTGTTGGTTGCCGGGGACGGCGTTTCCAGTAGCGATACCCAAGAATCGCTACTACGATTATGACTACAACTACGATTATCGCGATAATCCATTCTATTGGAAGGTATAGAGGTGGTGGGGTTTGCATTTGTTCCTGAGCCTCCACAGTTATGATTCTAACAGTAGAATTAACAGTAATTATCGTTTCGTGTCGAAGCTGAAGAGTATAATTTACATCAGTATTTCCCGATGGCCTCAATCTCAACACAAAATATACCTGTCCATATTGATTCGATGCAGCAGTGAAATTGTAAGTATTGTCAATGAAGAGCTGAATATCTCGATTGGTAAGGGTACGACCAAAACTGTCCTCGAGTGTCCCATTTATTGGAATACTTGCGTTCCATGCGAAGGGACCAGATGAAACATCAATCAATAGGGTGGCATTGGAAAACACACCAAGGGGCTCTGAACCACTACTAGGTCCTAGAAAAGGCGTTCCTAGATAGCTAACATCAAAAGAGACCGTTGAGATACTTCCTGGAATACTCCCTGGAATGACGAAAGAATAAGAAAATGAACCATCTGGTTGGCTGAATGTCGTGCCTAGTGGAATCGACGTGGTTAGGTAAGAGAGAGACACGCTAAGAATCTGTCCTGAAAGACCTATGTCTTGGTCATCAATTACTTGACCAGTCAACGTAACTGATTCTCCTAACATTGCAGGAGTCATATCAAAGGAAAGATTCTGAATTCGAGTCGTTGAATTAATCGCAAAATAGTCAAAGCTGCTTATGACGACTAAGGTTCCATGAATAATATCCCCAGTAACTTCCTTTGCGCCAACAGGTTGGGAAGGATCTAATTGGTAGGTATAGAAGAATGAACCATTAGCAAGAGTTATTGTCTGTGCAACTTCTGATCCGTTTATGAAAATCCGAACGGTCACGAATCCTTGACGTGTGCCATTTTGGTTTTCAACCCAACCTGAAAAATAGACGTTTCCTCCACGTTGAGTAAGATCATCACCATCTTCGTCATCAACAAAGATGATAATGGCTCCTTCTTCATGCACACGCGCCGTATTTCTAGCATTGGAACCGTAAACTAAAGGAGCCCCCATAAATCGTGCCTCAATAGTGACATATCCTATGGGAATGGGGGTATGATTCAACGCGTAATAACCGGCACTATCTGTTATAGCTGATCCAAGGGGTGTTCCATTCCAGAGGAGTTGGATGGATTGACCAGCAATTCCAGTGCCATTTTCATACTGCAACTGCCCTTGCAAGGTGGCAGTACTATTTGAACGGATAGAATTAGGAACAGCTTGTACTGTAAGCTGTGAGGTAGCTGTTATATTGAGTGCCTGTATCGTACTTGATGTAGGGTCAATTACGCTGGGAATGAAGAAGGTTGCATTTACCAGTGTGGGACCTAAAGGCGTTTGAGAAGCGTTGATGATGCAATCCACCGCATAGCGACCAAAGGCGTCAGTAAGTGATGCAGTGGCTAGAATATTATTTAGTAAAATACTGACGCCTGAGTTCCTTGTTTCATTATATGAAAGCCCTCTACCGTTAACAGCGTCTATCAGAGTACCATTAAAATGAACAGATCTAGTTCGATTCACTTCTTGGGGAGTTACTGAAAGAGACAAATTCGCAGCGCCATGAAGGGCAATAACTGCAATCTCGCTTAGAGCATGAAAGGCAACACGAAGAAAATGAAAACCTACTATCGCCGAGTTATTGTATTGGAAGGTAGTACGCGCTTCCCCGGTTGCTGTCGTCACATTACTTCCAATCAACCAATGCTCAGTTTCATCGTAGAACAGAAGTGGTTCTCCGGGCTCCGGAACACCATCTCGAGTAAGAATCGCTATGATCTGAAAAAGCTCAAAACGGTCAACAACCGTTGCTGTCACGCTTACTGAGAGGTCATAGTAGGTACTAATTACATAGGGATCCTGATCCATGGCCCCTGGGTCAGGTGGCTTCTTAATGGAAGGAGTTGGTGGGGGACTTCCATCAGTGATAAAACTGGGTAAAGGAGTAGGATCAAACTGTAACCAATAGCCTTCACCACTTGTGGGAATGTACACTTCTACCCAAAAATGCACATGCATAAGATACATTATCCTATGGGAGCCATTGTTTGTGCCCAAAACTGCGCCAACTACAGGACGAGCGGCAATACCACTTTCACGGAGAAACATAGTGTACGCAGTGGCAAAATCAAGACCGATGCCTGCACCCTGTGCGAGAAACCACGCTACATGCTCGTCACTAGCTCCTGGACGTGGTAGAAAGGGGTCGAAGGTAAAAGTCCCTTTGAAATAATTTAGGATGGCAAAGGCTTCTTCAAAGGCGTTATCCGGGACTCCGGTAAGAATTGAGCTCAACTCTGTTTGAATGTAGGTACGGGTTGCCGGACTTAGGTGGTTGAGCCCCTGTTGCTGATATTGCGTCAATATGGCGCCAGGTGTTGAACTCGCAGATTGGGCAAGAGGGCGTATTGTCGTCCAGTTTAGTGGATCATAGGTTACCTGGTATTGTAATGTGGTGTTTCCTGTGCTGCTGAACCGTGCATTCAGAATAGCTGTGCCATACTGATCTGTTTCAAGATCATAAGAATCAGGGTATGGAAGATGGGGGCATTGAATGGAATTACTAATGATCATTGGGTCCGGCCATAAAGATAACAACGGGAACGATCCAGCCACTTGGTGAGTAATGTTCTGGACGATGGTATACACAATTTCAGAACCAGGAGTTACTGAACCAAGCAATTGGGTAGCGTTACTGCTTTTTTCCCAATCGGTTCCCATATATCTATCATAAGCAGTGCTTCGCCAATAGCGTGGGGGGTCAACTGGTGAAATTACAGCAACTGTGAAAGATGGATCAAGAGACCAGTTCAAATCTAGAGGTACGTCGTCGAGGGTGATGTTATCTAAAAAACTGTCATCGGTTCCCACCGTGACTCCAGTACCCCAATCAGGAACGTCGTCATACTCTTCCTGGCGAGGAATTGGTGGTTGGAAGAGGAGTGGCCATAAAAAACTTAGAATGAGTAATATGATGATGGTTAGGGAGATAGCTGCCACTATTGACCGCTTGGAAACCACTGAATGCCACCAACTGACACAAACGTTTGGCTAACAAAAACTTTGCTGACTGGTACTAAAAAGCCCTGAAATTCTTGCAGATTTAACGGTCACCGAATCTTTTTCTACTCATTAGACCCACAGCTTGACGTAGGAAACCCGAGTATTATCTATGGGGTGTAATTCTGCAAACTTTATGGCATGATCTCTATCACGCGATTGACCATCACCAACGTTCACTAGTAACTGATGCTAAATTACGCCTCACTGGCTTGATGTCCTCACCCAGTCCCGAAGTGGCCAAAGAAAAACTAGGACGATATCTCCATGAAGCGTCTCGTCTTCGCGAAAAAAATCAACCTAAAATGGCACTTGTGTTAGTCTTAGTTAGCAGCGAGTTTTACTGGCGAAAACATCAACTTACACGCGCCGCAGGACTCCTGTTAGAAGCCAGCGATCTCTTCTATACCATCCAAAACCTAGTAACAAGCCGACAATGTTTAACCGCTGCTTTGGACCTTATCACCAAAAAACCTGGTTTAGACTGGTGGGAAAATGAGTTTCTTGGAACAATATTTCTTTTAACCGCCTTTCTAACCCTTCTAGAAACTCCCTCCTCCATCAATCAAGGGCTTAATGCACTTCGAAATACGCTCTCTAAAAAACAACAAGCACAGGTGAGGCGCGAGGACGGATATCGTGTCGCTCTCGCGATACGTCGAGCAGTTCAGCGCCATTCCTTGTCTCCAATAGATGATTTGGATACAAAAACTACCCTGCGAAGTCGATCAGAATACGCAACCCTTTATGAGCATCTGAAGGGATTTGCAGAAAGATATGTCTTGATTCGTGAAGGGCTAATCGCATTACGCCGAGAAACCCAACAGGAGGATCTTTGAATATGTCTTATGTCACCCGTCTTCATTGTCCAAAGTGTAATACTGACTATAATCCCTTAGAAACTCCGCAATTTTGTGAAACCCCCGAATGTGGGGCGCGAATCGATGTGCATTATGATTATTCACGTCTACAGGAAGTACTTTCTAAGAAAATCCTATCGGCTCGTTCTCTAAGCGTTTGGAGTTACTTTGAACTACTTCCCGTATCTAATCGGGCAAATATAGTAAGCCTTGGTGAGGGAGGGACTCCCCTGGTCAAAAGCCAAAGACTTGCCGAAGCATTGGGCGTTCGTGATTTGTATATTAAAGATGAAACTCGGAATCCCACTTGGTCATTTAAAGATCGACCAATGACCGTAGGCGTTTCAAAGGCAAACGAACAAGGCACGACAACATTAGCTTCCGCAAGCAGTGGTAATGCTGCTGCAGCTTTAGCTGCTTATTGCGCACGGGCGGGATTCACATGTTTTTGCTTTGTCCCCGATATTGCGCCTATGGGAAAAATCGCTCAACTCCTCCTTTATGGTGCCAAAGTTGTGCGGCTAAAGGGATTACACAAAGGCGATGATCCAACCGTTAGACTTCTTCGTGAGGCTTGTTCCACTTATGGTTGGACCCCCTGTCCAAGCTTTGGGCCCTTCAATCCCTATCAGGCAGAAGGTCCCAAAACTCTGGCTTATGAAATCATTGAGCAGTTGGAATGGCAGATTCCTGATGTTGCTTATGTTCAAGTTGGGGCAGGAGGGCTACTTGGTGGTCAATGGCGCGGGTTCACCGATTTCATGACCCTGGGACTTGTGGAAACTCAGCCACGGATGGTAGCTGTACAAGCCTCTGGTTGTGCTCCCCTCGTACAAGCCTTTGAAACGAACCGGGATATCTTTGACATTATTCCGTGTGCCTCACCGCATAGCGTTGCAGAAGGCTTATGCGACCCGTTTCCCTGGGATGGTGATCTAGCTCTCTTGGCCGTCCGCGAATCGAAAGGCTCTGCTATTGCAGTGAACGATGATAAAATTCTCCACGCTCAAGAATTACTGGCAAAGTATGAGGGTATCTTTGCTGAGCCCTCTGGCGTCACTGGTCTTGCAGGACTGATTGATCGGCTCGAATCAGGTGACCAAGATCCCTCTGAAACAATCCTTATCGAAGCAACGGGTGGCGGATTAAAAGATCAAGACATAGTAATCCAAAGGATTACCACACCACCTGTGATTGAGCCTGATCTAAAACAGTTACAGAAAACATTAGGTTTGTGAAGAAACGCAGTGCAAAATAATGAAACATAGAAACACAGTTAAACGATTTCACATTGTGAAACTGGAAATAAGGAGCTATTATCCGTGTGCGGCATATTCGCAATTACTAGCAATCGACGAAATAACATCGGCGAAACACTAGTAGAATGTGCTGAAAAACTCACTTATCGAGGCTACGATACAGTCGGGTGCGCAACCGTTTACAAGAACAAAATCCACCTGCGCAAAGATAAAGGGAAATTCGATATCGTAGCTACGAAATTACGTCTTAGTGAAATGCGGGGTTCCAAAGGCATTGCACAACTACGATGGGCAACATTTGGTGCGCCCAGTAAACTCAACGCTCAACCGCACCTTGATTGCGACGAGGATTTGTGTGCTGCACATAATGGAAATATTTTGAATTTTCTCCCCCTAAGGGAACAATATACCCATGAGGGACATACGGTACGCAGTATGAATGATGGTGAAATTTGCGTTCACGCAATAGAACGATACTATGACCAGCTTGGCGATATGGTCGAAGCCATCCAAAAAGGATGCAATGATCTGAAAGGTGATTATGCCTTTGCTGTAATGCATCGAGATGATGACAAAGTCTATGCTGTAAAGATGGGTTCGAGTCTTTTCGCAGGTA
This sequence comes from Candidatus Hermodarchaeota archaeon, assembly GCA_016839805.1. Classification (GTDB taxonomy): domain Archaea; phylum Asgardarchaeota; class Hermodarchaeia; order Hermodarchaeales; family Hermodarchaeaceae; genus Hermodarchaeum. The sequence goes on along the minus strand of JAEOTO010000010.1, from coordinate 22,233 downwards.
TCGGCAAAGGTGAAACTTGCGTAAGTAGTGATCTTCCAAGTATACTCCCTATCACCCGTGAAATCTTAAACATTCATGACGGAGAACTAGTGATTCTCTCACCTACAACAATTGAAATTCGTCGCATCAGCGATGGTCAGCTCGTAGAAAGAAAACCTTACACATCCGATGCTGATATCCGGGTCGCTCAAAAGGGTGGCTATCCACATTTCATGTTGAAAGAAATTCACGAACAAGTTAGCAGCACCCGCACACTCTTCAGTGCGATACGTGAACCTTACATCTCCCAATTCGTAGGTTCCCTCATTAATGCGAACCGGGTGTTTTTCGTTGCCTGTGGATCCAGTTATCATGCTGCTGTGGTTGGCAGTTACTATTTTAACGAGTTAGCGAATGTTGCTGTCATTCCTGTTATTGGTGGACAATTTATTTCACATTACGGCGATGCTGTAAGAAAAGGGGATGTCGTCGTTTGTGTTAGTCAAAGTGGCGAAACCAAAGATGTTATTGACGTGGTTCATCATTGTCGAAATCGCGATGTGAAAATTCTCAGCATTATAAATGTCTTAGGTTCAACACTTACACACCTAAGTGACCTTTACTTGCCTCTAGGCTCCGGATTTGAAATTAGCGTCCCTGCAACAAAAACTTACACGAGCCAAGTAACTCTCTTCAATTACCTCGCAGCTTTGAGTGGGCAAAAACGTGAGGTCTTAGAATCCACTCGTGCTGAAGAGATAATAACTGATCTAAAGACCCATTTACCTGCACTTATCGAAGAGACGATTTCAACGAATACGATTAAAGCTCGAGCGCTTGCCCCTTACTTATCTAAATATTCCCATTTCTACGTCCTTGGTTATGGAATCACTCATGGAGTTGCATTGGAGGGCGCTCTAAAAATTAAGGAAGTCTGCTATATCGTCGCTGATGGGATGTATTCTAGTGAATTCAAACATGGTCCCCTCAGCATCGTAGAAGAGGGGTATCCCATTGTCTTTACAATAGCACCAAAGGACTCTGAACATCTTGTCAACCATCTCGCTGAAGTAGAGTGCCGTGGTGCACGGATAATTATAACCGGTGAAGATCACCCATTACTTCGACGATATGTAAAAGATGACGACTTTTTCTTGATACCTGAATCAAACCAGTATTTGAGCCCTATCCTCCAAGCGATTCCTCTACAACTCATGGCCTATCATCTCGCCACATACAAAAACATCGATCCCGACTACCCACGCAATATCAGTAAAACTCTGACAGTGCGCTAATTCCTAATCCTTGCTTTTTGAAATTTCGGTACCGGTTTCATCACGGACTAACTGAAGAAACCTCAGAGCGTTTTCTGTTGTGGTTTCTGCGATAACCTCTGGAGTTGTTTCTTTAATCTCTGCAAGTTTCACCGCTGCATGGGGAAGATTTGCCGGTTCATTTGTTTGACCATGGACTGGCGCCAAATATGGTGCATCCGTTTCTAACAGCATATTTGCTAATGGCATCGCTGAAGCGATTCGTTGCATGCGACGGCGGGAAACAACACTTGTAGGAACACTCATAACCCATCCTTGTTTGGCGGCTTCTTGCACAAGCGCAGCGTCATTGAAACAATGTAGTTGAACCTGAACAGCTTCCTCTCTTTTTAAAATCTGTATCGAATCCCCCTCAGCTTCTCGAGAATGGACTACTAATGGAAGATCTAACTCGCTCGCTAGCTGGATAAACTGAACAAAGGCTGTCTTCTGATACTCGCGTGGTTCTCTCTCCTTAACCCAGTAATAATCTAATCCCACTTCTCCAATCGCCACAATTTCCTCAGCGTGTTTTCGAATGCTTTGAATACAACGTTTCACCATTTCAGGAGTTGCTCGTGGAGGATGCAAACCAAAGGTAGGCCAAATAAATCCAGGAAATCGGTTCTTTAAATCCAGGGCTTTAGGATAAAATTTCGGCTCGATTGCACTTACTACAACTCCAATAACTCCCGCTGCCTTAGCACGGCGAACTATCGCATCCACATTAGGATAGAGCCTGGGCATTTCTAAATGAGAATGCGTATCAAAGAACTCCACGTTATAATCCCTATGCCGATAGCGTCATTAAAACCCTCAAAAGGTTTTGCAAAAAACAATGAGTGATAATTTACCTAAGGGGGTTGTAAAACACAATGAATGGGGGAATCGAACCAATGTATACATAGGGTTAACATATACCAAAGAGTATGAAATACGAAATTTTCAAAAGGTTTCGTCACCACAGCATCAAAAAATCGTAAATAGGTAGTTGGACGAAATGGCTAAACTGGATCTCCGTGGACGAGATATGATCACAACACAAGAATGGACCCGTGAAGAACTCGACGCGGTCCTAGAATTTTCTAAAGGGCTCAAGAAAAAAACCAGGGCTGGAAAATCTCCGCATCTCCTCTCAGATAAAACGTTCTTCATGCTTTTCTATAACACCAGTACCCGAACTCGTGCTAGCTTTGAAGCAGCACTAACTGAACTTGGAGGCCATGCCCAATTTTTGGAACCTGGAGCTATGAGACTCGGCGAAGGGGAAAGCGTTAAGGACACAGCATGTACTCTCGCAAGGTACGGTCATGGAATAGGCATTCGAATCCTTGAGAAGGCCGTAGGGTATGTTTATGGACGAGGAAACCAGGTCCTGCGTGATTATGCTAAATGGGCAAAGGTGCCAATTATCAATATGGCCGATGATAAATTTCACCCCTGTCAATCACTTACTGATATTATGACTGTCCAAGAAAATTTTCCAAAAATTCAAGGGAAAAAGTTTCTCTTTTCATGGGCATACAGCCGTCATTCTAGGTCCTGGTGCAGTGTTCAAAGCGCCATACTCACTGCTACCCGATTCGGTATGGATGTCACACTTGCTCATCCACCTGGATTCGAACTTGACTCCGAAATCATGGATTGGTGTCATCAGAATGCGAACGAATCAGGAGGCGCTTTCACAATCACAAATGACGTTAAAGAGGGGTACTCAGGAGCTCATGTGGTCTACCCTCGTTCATGGATGAGTGCTGAATGTGCGGCTATGGGCATTGACAAATGGGGCGAAGATAAAGAAGCTCAAATCCATGAAAAATATCGTAATTGGATTTGCAACACTGAACTAATGGATCTCGCCAGTCAAGACGCCATCTATATGCATTGTTTACCAGTGTTTCGTGGTGAAGAGGCAACAGATGAAGTCGTTGATAGTGACCAAAGCGTAATTTTCGATCAAGCTGAAAACCGGCTGCACCTCCAAAAAGGACTCCTTTCCCTTGTAATGGGCGATGAGAACCTATTGTAGTTAAGGACGACCCATTATAGCCGCCATAATGGCTTTTTGTGAGTGTAAACGATTTTCGGCCTCATCAAAGGCGATACTCCATTTTCCATCCAATACTTCGTCAGTCACTTCGAAACCACGATCTGCAGGAAGACAATGCATGTATTTGACATCTTTTACTCCAAGATCCATTTTCGCTGCATCAGCGATCCAATTCTTATTGGCATCAAACAGTTTCTGACAACCTTCCCAATCTTCTGCTGGGGCAATTGGGGGGATGTGATGCTTACTAGTCCAACACTTGGGATACACAAAATGCGCACCAGCAAAGGCTTCTTCTATATCATTTGTTATCTCAAAGGAACCACCATATTGAGCCACGTTTTTTTCACACATTTCAAGAATCTTTGGATCGAGTTCAAAGCCCTTCGGATGGGCTAACACGACATCCATACCCCACTTGGTTCCCATTAACACTCCACTTTGAGGGACAGCGAGTGGTTTCTTCGTACTTGGACTATACGCCCAACTCATAACGAATTTTTTACCTTGGACCTTCGGAGTGTGTTCCTGGATAGCTTGCATGTCCGCCATGGCCTGACAGGGATGATAAACATCATCTTCCATATTGATGATGGGAATGTCAGACCATTTCGCGAATTCACGAAGAATGCGGTGTCCACGTCCGTAAATCCATTTGGCATGTGAACCATAAATTCGAATGGCTATCGCATCTCCCATCCGTGCAAGGACACGGGCAACATCAGAGATACGTTCACTGGTATACGCTTCTTCATCATCTGGTAAAGCTGGTCGGTAAACATCTTGGGGGGAGAGGAAGTGAGCATGTCCACCCATCTGAGTCATACCCGCTTCGAAGGAATTCCGGGTTCGTAAAGAACGATTGAAGAAAATCATGAACAAGGTTTGTCGGAGAAGATAGTCATGCGGGTTCCGCTCCTTTTGTAACTTCTTTATTTTGATAGCGGCATCGATAAGGGTCTGCAAATCCTCTTGTGACCATTCTTGAATAGTCAGCCAATCACGACCATGGAATTTTCCTACAATATTATCGCTCATTGTCGAGTCACCTCAATTCTGTGGGGTAAGCGCTGAAGGCGCTATTAATTTCTTTGCCATCTACTTTGAATCTTGACTCCGGCTCGGTCGAGTAACTTTTCGCCTCGGGAACGCGCTTCCTCAATGACTTGGTCTTCATCGAGGGTTAACAGTTTACCTTCATGCACAAGGATTTGTCCGTTTACGATAGTTGTGGAGACGTTGAAGCCATTTGCAGCATAAATAATATTGCTGACTGGGTTATATGTAGGTGCGATGTTTAATTGGTGAGTATCTACGAGAACTAAATCTGCTTTTTTACCAACTTCGATGCTGCCAATTTCTCTTTCAAGGCCTAATGCTTTTGCACCATTGATGGTTGCCATCTCTAAAACGGTTTCAGCAGGCATAGTCAGTGGATCGAGAGTACGAGCTTTGTGTATAACAGCGGCTAGAAACATTTCGCGAAACATGTCGTAAGCGTTATTACTTGGACCGCCATCACAGCCCAAACATACATTAATTCCAGCTTTGAGCATTTCAGGGATTAATGCAATTCCTGAGGCGAGCTTCGCGTTACTTGCTGGGCAGTGACACATATGGGTGCCTGTTTCCACGTAAATTGGAAACTCTTTAGGACTTATCCAAACACCATGAACTAAAACCACGTTTTTTCCCATCATCCCTACATCATGTGCAAATTCAGCAGGTAGTTGATTAAACTGAGTCTTGGTGTACTCGACATCCTCTTTGACTTCTCCTAAGTGCATTGTAATGCCCATATGACGTTTCCGTGCAATATTCGCTACTCGCCGATATAGTTCCGGGCTAACTGCTCCGGGTGTCCGGGCACCCCACCAGATAAACACTCGTCCATCCGCCGCACCTTCCCACTTACTATGCATCGAAATTGTCTCAGAAATGCATTCGTCTGGATCCTCGATCATTCCCTCATACATGATGGATTCTTCGTCGGCGTAACCAGTCCAATCCATGAAAAGTTTAGAAAGACAACCTCGGATACCTGTATTTTCAACCACTTGCGCAATGCCGTCCATGCCATAACGTTTGTGAATCATACTTTCGAGGAAACTCGTTGTACCTGATTTGAGCATTTCAGCAATACAAAGCTCTGCACTAACCTTTCCGTCTTCAGGAGTAAAGTTGCCTTGAAGAACCCAAACGTAATCGCGTAACCAAGGAATAAGGTCAACATCATCCGCAGTTCCACGGATTAGGGCCTGGGCTAGATGAACATGGCAGTCGATGAGTCCAGGGATTAGGATTTTTTGTTTAGCATGAATTCGTGTATCTGCACTATATTTCTGTTTGATTTCATGAGATTTTCCAACAGCAATAATTCGTTGGTTCTCAACAACTACCGCTCCATCAGAGATGATGCGTCGTTTAGGATCGACAGTGATAACCATGGCGCCGTCAATCAGTAAGTCTGCCATAAGAATCAGCATGGGGCTTGTTTCGCTTTTCCTATTAAGGGTTAGGTTTTGTAGTATGTTTACAATACCAGCAGCTTTTTGAGCATCCAAGCATTTTCCGCCTGTGGAGAACCACGGTAATGCATGTTGTTGTGCGAACAATTGGACCATTCACTGAACGTCTAGGATTTCATCAGCTCACAATCAACCTCAAGGGAAGTACTGTTCAGGACCTTCTTGATCAACTCTGCGAAGACCGGGGACCTACTTTTTGTGAAACCGTTTTTGATGAAGAAGGAGAACTTCGTCGCTATATCAAGATACTTGTGAATGGTCGGGGCATCCATGTTTTACAGGGCTTAAAGAGCCCTCTCTCTGATGGGGATGTTATCGCGGTATTTCCGCCAGTTTCTGGTGGCTAGAGAGCAATTCCGAGTTTTTCCCATAATGTGGGTACTACCCGTGTAAGGGCTTTTTCTACAACTTCTGGCTGTATTGAAATAACCTGATGATTGTCTACGAGCTGTTTTCCTTGAACAAAGACGTGCTCAACATCATGTGCAGTACAGCCATAGACAATATAGCCATATAACCCATTAGGCAACATCGGAGTAACCCGCGGATTCGGGTGTAGAATTACAATATCCGCTTGTTTTCCTTGTTCGATTGATCCGATTTTTTCATCAAGACCGTAGGCTTGTGCACCATTGATTGTAGCCATCTCAATAATTTGTTGTGGTGTTGTCACTCTGGTATCCAAGTGATGTACCTTATGGATGAGATAGGCAGTTCGTATGTTTTCAATGGCATCAAAAATGAAGCCATCATTGCCTAAACAAACCGGAATTCCCAATTCATGCATTTCCTTTACGGGAGCTACCCCTACTGCGTTATTCATATTACTCATTGGATTATGCGCAACTACGGCTCCGCTTCCCCGAATCAATTCCAACTCATCATGGTTTACATGAACACAATGAGCAAGAACGACATCGGATCCTAGCACACCGAGATCAAAAAGGCGTTCGACAGTCCGTTTATCGTATCGCTCAATGTTGTGATAAACATCAATTAGACCTTCACTGGTGTGAATGGTGAGAGGAGCCGGTAACTGGTCAGCCTGTTCACGCGTTTTTTGGATAAGTTCATCACTAATGGTAAATGAGGCGTGAAGACTGTACATCCCATGAAGGAGATCATTAGGATTTTGTTGCAGTTTTTTCAGGAATCGGATATTTTCATTTAATCCTCGTTCCCCCTCTTTCTTGGAGTTTCGTTCCGTAGCTTCAAATGCTAGAATGCCTCGGATACCCACTTGAGTTACGCCCTTTGCGATAGCATCCAGCACCCCTTCAATTGATCCTGGTCCCGAATAAGTATCAGCGAAACAGGTTGTTCCACTCTTAACAAACTCGTAACAAGACGCCAGGGCACTTGCATATGCATCTTCGTTGACAAATGCTGAATCGACTTTCCACCAGATTCGGTCAAGGATTTGTAGAAAATCAGTGGTAGGTTTGATATCGAGTGGGGCTCCACGAAGCATTATTCCATAAAGATGAGTATGCCCACAGATGAAACCGGGTAAAATCATTCGACCAGTTCCATCAATTATTCTATCTGCTTTCTCTTTGATAGCCTTTCCAATAACTGCGATAGTGGAATCTTCGAGAAGAAGGTCTGTATTCTTCAATACCCGTCGTTGTGAATCCATTGTTATAATCATCGCATTGCGAATCAGTATCCGCATGGTTTTTCACCCAAATGAACCGAAAATCACTGGTTTAGTTTGTCAAGTAAGCCTTTAAGCCTTCCATGTCCCAGTTTCTTAGGCGTGTATTCCCATGAAGCAGTCAGCCCATAAGGTTCTAGTCGTGGATCCTGAGAAATGTACAGGGTGTGAAATTTGTACTCTTGTGTGTTCCTTCCGACATGAACAGGAATATAATCCCGCACGGGCTTTACTTACAATTATTCGCGATGAAAAACGAGGAATCAATATTCCTGTAATCTGTCAGCATTGTGATACGCCTTTATGCATGGAAAGTTGTCCTGCAGATGCGATATATCGTGATGAGAAGACCAACGCGGTCTGTATTAATCAAGACAATTGTATTGGCTGTCACCAATGTTTAGTTGCCTGTCCTTTTGGCGGGATTCATATTGATCCAGCTGATGGACGAACCGTCAAATGCGATTTGTGTGAAGGTTATGCAATGTGCGCGCAATTTTGTCCACGAGGGGCTCTGATGTATATTGAGCCAAGTGAACTAACAAAAGTGCTTCGGGAAAAGGGTGTTAGAAAAGCAGCTGATTATCTCCAAATTATTTCTGGGGGTGTAGCAAATGACTAAGAAAGATATTTTTTATGGGTATGCAGGCCAAATTGCTGACATTGATTTAACGAAATCGAAAGTAACAATAAAACCTCTAGACAGCAATTTTGCTAGAAATTATCTGGGAGGAACTGGTTTCGCTGCTCGTGTTCTTTGGGATCGAGTTACACCTAACACTCAACCCCTAGATCCTGATAATCCCCTTATCTTTGGGGTTGGACCTGTTACGGGGGCTTTCTTCTCTCCTTCCGGACGCTTTATGGTGGCCTTCAAATCTCCGCTTACAGGAGTGTGGGGGGAAGCGCATTGTGGAGGGCATTGGGGTCCTCAGCTAAAGTATGCTGGCTTTGATATGTTAATCATTCAAGGACGAGCACCAAAACCAGTCTATCTAACGGTTCAGGATAACGAAGTGGTCATTAAAGATGCAAGTCACCTGTGGACTCGCGATACTACCGAAACGACAGATATGATCAAGGAAGAGCAAGGAGATAACGATGTTGAAGTCACATCAATTGGTATCGCGGGAGAAAACAAGGTGCGATATGCTGCGATAATTGGCTCTTATTATCGGGCAGCAGGTCGAGCAGGCGGAGGCGCAGTGATGGGTAGTAAGAACCTCAAAGCGATTGCTGCACGGGGCTTTGGTGGCGTTCAAGTAGCCAATCCGGGAAAGTTCATGGCTGTAGCCCGTAAGGGCTATGAACAAATGACTACTGGAAAGTGGGGGGAAATGAACGAGGAATCCCTCGGAAAATATGGCACAACCAATCTGGTAACAGCCATTGGCGAAATTGGTAGGCTTCCGACAAAGAATCATAATACAGGAGTATTTCCTGAAGCCGATGCCATTGGACCTGAAACCATTCGACAAAAATACCGAACCAGCCGAGAATCCTGCTTTGGCTGTGCGCTCCAATGTAAATACACATCGCAGGTCAAATCTGGACCATACCAAGTGATGACCGGTGGTCCGGAATATGAAACACTGATGGCGTTCGGTAGTAATTGCCTCAATAGTAATGTCGAATCTATCCTTTATGCAAATCAACTTTGCAACCGCTATGGTTTAGATACAATTAGCACAGGCTGCACTATTGCCTTCCTGCTTGAAGCGGTAGAACACGGACTGATTACATCTAAGGAAGCAGATAACCTTGATCTCTCATGGGGAAACGACCAAACAATTATTTCACTCATTGAAAAAATCGCCTACCGAGAAGGAATTGGCGACCTCCTTGCAGAGGGGTCGTTGCGTGCAGCACAGAAAATTGGTAAGGGTGCTGAACGGTTTGCCATTCATGTAAAGGGTATGGAAGCCTCCGGGCAAGATCCCCGACCCCAACAAAGTGTGGGATTAACCTATGCTACTAATGTACGAGGTGCCGATCATCTTCGTAGCCTTAGCTGCTATGAAGAACTAGGTTTTCCTGATGTGGCTATCGAACGGTTTGGAGAAGAGCACGCATCTGAAGTTATGGATTTGTATAGTACTAAATTCAAGGGGCATCTCATCAAAGATCAAGAAGATCTCTACGTTCTAGTTGATAGTGTCATCCTCTGCAAATATGGCACAATGTGGCCCCCTGTTTATTACTTTGATATCATTGCTGAAATGCTTAAACCGTTAACAGGCATTAAGGAATTTGGAGACATTAAACAACTTCGAATGGTTGCTGAACGCATCAGTAATCTCCGGCGCTGTTTCAATGTGCGAGAGGGCGTGACACGCGAACGAGAACAGTTACACCCGCGATTCTTGGAAGAGCCTATTCCCGATGGACCAGGAAAAGGGCAAATATGTAATCTTGACCCTATGCTCGATGAATATTACGAAGTACGAAATTGGACTTCAGATGGGCTACCTACTCGGTCTGAATTGAAACGGTTAGGCTTAGAGGATGTGGCAGATGAATTAGCTAAAATGGGGAAGGTGGTTGAAAAATAATGCCAATCGATTTAAGTGTTGATTTAGCTGGAATCCCTCTTCGCAACCCGGTTTTAACAGCAGCAGGACCTACCAGTCGAGATGGAGAAACGCTTCTCAAAGCAGCACGAGGGGGGGTTGGAGGCTTAGTAGCCAAGACCATCAGCGTCAAACCTGCTGAGGTCCCAAGACCCAACATGCAAACGCTGGATCGAGGAAAGAGCCAATGGTTGCTTGCTACAGCGATGCAGAACCAAATTGTTCATTTTGAACGAATTAAGGTCAGAGGAGCTTATGGGCTGTTAAACCATGAATTATGGAGTGACAAACCTTATCAGAAATGGCTGAAACATGAATACCCTCAAGCCCTAAAAGCAGGACTTTCCCTTATCGCGTCAGTGGGGTATACGCCGGAAGAATTGCAAAAACTCGCTCCCCTTGTAGAAAAAGCGGGAGTTAATGGGATTGAATTTAGCACTCATTATATTGAAACTGATCCCAAAGTCTTCAACGATGTAGCAAAAACACTGAAGGAAGCTGTGGAGATTCCTGTCTTCGCAAAAATGAGTCCTCATGTGAAAGACCTGACGGTTTTCATAAAGGCAGTCGATCGATACGTTGATGGTTTCGTAGCAATTAACACACTTGGTCCCTGCCTGCATATTGATGTTGAAACAGGTCGTCCATTACTTGGTGGTCCTGGTGGCGTTGGTTGGCTTTCGGGTCCTGCCATCAAACCCCTTGCGGTTCGGTGTGTTGCCGATATTGCTCGAGGAACAAAGAAACCTGTAATAGGTGTAGGTGGTGTCACCACAGGTGAAGATGCCATCGAGTTTATTATGTGTGGTGCAAGTGCCGTACAAGTTTGCACCGCTGCCATCCTTGAAGGACCCTCAGTATATGGTCGTATCGCCCAGGAAATCACAGAATTCCTTGAATCCCATGGACATGATTCTCCTCAAGATGTCCACGGTATTGCTTTACCCCACCTCCCCTCCGAAACTCTAAGAACTGAAAGTCTTCCACCCATCGTTAACAAAGAGGCATGTTCTGGGTGTGGCCTTTGCAGTAAATCTTGTACATATTCAGCTATAACTGTCAATCCAGGAACATCAAAGGCTGAAGTCGATTCAAATCTCTGCTATGGATGTGGGGTTTGCGTGAGTATTTGTCCACATCGAGCCCTCTCCTTCGAAATAAGTGGGTAAGGTGAATACAACCAAATGACCACAAAGCCTAAAGTCACAGTTCGCATGTTCACAAGTCTCCGCGCTCTAACTGGAACCAGAGAAATAGAATTAGAGGCTGCAGACGTTCAAGAAGTCATAACCAAACTCGGCAAACAATTTGGAGAAAAATTCAATCAGATGATTCTGGAACCTGACGGATCACTAAAAACCTATTATCATGTCCTGGTCAATGGGCGCCATGTACGACTCCAGCAGGGATTACAAACACCTCTCTCAGATGGAGACATTGTAGCCTTGTTTCCACCAATAGGGGGTGGGAGTAGTTAGCCTCGCTTTTTTGCCTGTTGAATTGCTTTAATTGTCTTTGATAATTGTTTTCCGTTATCCTCTAAAATTGTCCGTTCAATTGCTGTTCCTTGGACAATAATTTCAGCACCAGCGGCGGAAACAGCTGCAGCCTGTTCTGGTGTGGACATACCACCACCCACAGCAATAGGAACATCTAACTGACTGGAAAGTAGCTCAATCATTGGGAGCGGAACTGCGTTCTTCGCGCCCGATCCGGCTTCGAGATATACAATTTGGAATCCCATGTATTGTGCCGCTAGACCAAATCCGAGGGCGATTTCCGGTTTATTTCGTGGTATTAGTCGTGCATCACCAACGTAACCTGCAGTACCCCCTGGCTGGACAATAAGATACGCCATTGAGATAGGTTCAAGATTAAACCCCTTGATATAACGAGCGGCAAGAGTATGTGCGTCAATTAGCCAATAGGTTGTCCGTGAATTTAAGAGGCTCATAAAAAAGACTGCGTCAGCAAACCGTGACAACCCTGAAACGTTACCCGGAAATAAGAGAACTGGAATTTTAACCTGCCCTTTGATACTTTGGAGTGTCTCATCGATTATACCAAACGCTGTAGACCCTCCAACCATTATCCCATTGGTTCCGGCTGCTTCAGCAAGTTTAGCAATTTTACCGGCAACAGTGGAGGACTGTTTGGCGGGGTCAGGGTCAATTAGTGTTAGATGAACAACTCGGTTTTCTTTAAGCACTTTAAGGATTGATTTCCATGCAGGACCTGGATCAGCCATTCTTACAACCCGGTTTCATGCATGAGATGTTGAGACTTTTAAAGTGTGCTACTGTTGAGTAAGGATTTTAATAATTCCAGGGGCTAGCTGCGTTGTTTTTTTATCCCAGTCCACAATCACCATTTTTCGTAGTTCAAACCAACGTAAATAACTTCGAACTTTTCCCTCATTGGTGTTAAGGTTAGTCGCTAGATCAGAAAAGGTAATTTGTCCTTTTATTCCGAAAGCTCGAAGTAGTGGGCTCCATTCGTATGTAATTAACATGGTCATTGCTGGAAGAAGTTTTTCTAAATTATAGTCTGTTTTACAACTAATTGGTATTACTGGGACTCCAACCATGAAACTCAAGTCATGGCGAATCCTTTCGGGAGTTCTAGAAACACGAAGATCTTGTTTGTTAGCAGCGACGATACATGGAACATTCGGTAGCAAATCACTGATTTCTGTCCAAATGTAACGGGCTTCTGCATCTCCTTCAGGGTTACTTGCATCGACTACAAAGAGAATGCCATCTGCGCCCTCCGAAATAATTCTACGCAATACTTTGAATCGGGCTAGACCCGGGGTTCCAAATAATCGGATTGGAATTCCAAAAACATTTGAGACACCATGATCGAGTCCCACGGTGGTTCCGTTCGCTTGAATATTTATGACGTTGCCTTTAGCTAAGTGTTCAATTAACATACTCTTCCCTGAGAGGTGTGGACCGGTCACAAGGACTTTCATTCTTCTTCGTGCTCCAAAAATTTTTCAGAATGTATTGGGCATTAAAGTACAAAGCCCCGCTGTTGACTCACTCAGCTAAGTCACAATTTAAACCTTGCTTATGTTAACGCATAACTTCATTTTATCTAAAGTTTTGAGAAGACCCAGTCATTAAGGGCAAGGAGGAATCAAGGGGAGTTTAAATACTCCAATGGGAATCCACTGATGAAGTCCTAGTGGGGACTGAGAACCAATGTCCTAGATCACCGGGCAACATCGCCGGAACGGCGAGTAGAGCCTGTGGACCAGTCGACAATGGTCGATGGCATGAAGCAGGAAGCCCTGTCCTTCAGGTCGGGGCAGTTCACTGAGGTAATTTTATCCCTTGTTTAAGTAGATCGTTTGCCACGTCATCAAGATCCAGTCGATGTAATGTTTGTGTTTTTGGTAATCCCGTCTTTAATTGCCATCCTCTCTGTTCATAGTATTCATCTAACATTTGATCTAATTCGACCACTTGACCTTTGGAGGGACCTTCAGGTGCAGGGATGTGGGTGAGGCGGCGTGGTAACGAATCATCCTTTCGACGAATTCCTTCGCGAACATTAAATCCTCGATTTAGGTTTACAATCCGTTCTCCAATTTGACGGAACTGTGCTTCTGTAAGGTGAATTCCCACTGTAACCTCGAATGCAGCAACAATATCTTCATAGAAAAGAACTGGTGGAATTAGTGTTCCATATTTGCAGACACCAAGCGATTCAACCACAGCGCAGAAATCCTCGTTTTCTTTTACCATAATACCTTTAAACTTGGGGTTTAAGCGGTCTCCAATCTCAGGTAAATATTCCTGACCATATCGAATGCCTATCTCTTCATCAAATCCAACTTCATCCAAAACTGGAAATGCGTATAGGTGATCAGCGCCACGAGCTGCCGTGGCGGTGGCTAATCCCATCGACTTTTGAGCCCGAGGTTCCTGACCGGCAATTTCTTGTTTTTTGCAGTGCATCACGAATTTTTCCGTTCCTCGCCCAATGCGCTTTGCTGCCCGATAACTTCCTTCAGCAAGAATATCTCCAAATCCTTCACGATGTGCAATCATATGAATGAGTTTAATAATTGACTCATGATTTCCCCATTCCAAATCAATTCCACCTGTGTCTTTTGCGGTAATAAGTCCCTCTTCCCAAGCCTCCATGGCCCAACTGATCGTGGAACCGGTGGATATTGTATCTAGCCCATACAAGTTACTCAAATGATGTCCATATAAGATGGATTCGAGGTTATCATTGCCACAACGACTTCCCAATGCTGATTGAGATTCGTATTCAGGGCTTCCGCCACAATAGGCATAGGGTCCTGTTCTTACAAGCGTATATCTTCCACATCGTTGCAAGCACGCATAATCGGCACGTGGTTTGACGAGGTAATGGTCCTTGATGGCTTCTCCACTTATTTTCTTGTATTCAGCGAAAACGCCAGACCGCATATTGTAACTTGGAAGACGTCCGATTTCCTGCATCAATTCAACAAGATTGGTAGTTCCGTATTGCGCCCGGCTTGTCGTAAAGGGGCTATCCAACATTTTTTTGTGTAACTCTTCTATAACCTCAAGATATCGGTCGGGTTTCGCGATAGGAATATCCTTACTACCACGAACAGCAACAGCTTTGAGACGTTTACTCCCAGCTACAGCCCCGATTCCCGAACGTGCCGCAGCTCGGTCATAGTCATTAATAATCGCTGCAAAGCGGACAAGATTCTCACCCGCCTGACCAATACAGGAGACTCGGAGACTGGGGTCATTATGAGCTTCCTTAATCATCTCTTCGGTTTCATTTGTATTATGACCCCACAGATCTTTTGCATCAAGTAACTGCGCGATGCCGTTATCAATTAACAGATACAGGGGTCTTTTTGCACGTCCAGTGATGATGATCGTATCAAAGCCAGCAAATTTTAGTTCGGGACCCCAGTGACCTGCTGCATGTGCCTCACCAAAAATACCGGTCAACGGAGATTTTGCACCAACAACATAACGCGATGCTTGAGGCCAGAGAGTTCCAGTAAAGGGTCCAGTAGCCCAAATCAAGACATTTTCAGGACCGAGTGGATCCGTTTGAGGACCAACTTCGTCGTAGAGGATGCGCGAAGAAAAACCCTGTCCTCCGAGATACGTAACTGCAAATTTGCGGTCTATTGGAACGGTCTTACATTGTTCCTTAGTCATGTCAACGTACAAATGTTGCCCTGCATATCCACCTAACCTAGCTTTCCGTACCATCATGATTTCCTCTCCTTAATATCTCGTTCAACACGTAACTCATCCAAGAGATTAGAACATTCATGCTGAATGACCTTCTGCTGTTTTAATACTGCAAGTTCTTCTTCAGTCAAAATACGAAGTGTATTAACAGGACAATAATTCGTGCAAAACCCACAGGCCACACATTTGATGGCTTTCTGCGTATCCGGATGTAAGAAGATCGCCCCAAAGGGACACGCTTCAACACAAGCGCCACAGCCTCGACATTTCTTCGAATCTACTACGATGATTCCTTGACGGTTCCGACGTAAAGCTTCCTCTGGACACGCTTCAATGCACCAGGCTTGGTCACAGTTGCGGCAAGCTACGACAACATCTAAACCAGGGTCTACTCGTCGTACACGAATCCGCGCTTTTTTTGGGTTAAGAGTTTTTTCCCAATGAAAGCTACAGATCGCTTCACAAATTCGACAGCCCACACACACTGTTGGGTCTGCATACAGAAAACGCCGCATCAACTAACACCTCTTCAAATTCTGTTCCTTTCTGTGGTTAGATAGTGTAAAACTTTGTTGAAAATGCTATATGTTGAGTAATGTGTAGCTATCGATAAAAGGACCTTCAGAGTGTAAAAGGTATTATGGCTCAGCCAAAGCAACGACGTATCCTCGCGTTTGATGTAGATGGTACTCTTATCAATGGATTTTGGTTGTCACAGGTCATTGCTCGGCTCGGTCTTAAGAACGCCTTCGCGTTTGGAGTGCTTGGTATTCTCTATGAAGCGAGAATCATGGAAATTGCATCTTTTATGCGGTTTGCATACCGATTGCTTAGGGGTGCTCCTAAAGATTGGTTAATTCGCATGACAGATCAGGTGCATCTGATTCGCGGAGTAAAACAAACATTTCAACTTCTTCGAAACCAAGGACATATCATTGTTCTAATTAGTTCAGGTATACCTGATTTCGCTGTTGCACGTTTAGCTCAAAATCTGGGTGCACACTTCGCTATTGGGATACGAGCTGAAATATACAAAGGTCGACTCACTGGGCATATTGCAGCACTTGATTGCCGTGGACAAAGCAAGGTCGACGCCCTACAAGAGTTGATCAAAACACATCAACTTGAAGGATATGAGATAGTTGCTGTTGCTAATGACCGAAATAACGTACCACTGTTTCAATTTGCTCAATTAGCGGTTGGATTTCGACCAGATCAAGTGATTCGGCGACATGTTCGAGTTGTCGTGAAAACCCCGGACTTGCGCGCTGTGTTACCAGCAATTTCAGCTCCATCAGTACGTGTTCATGTTCCTCGTCGATTAGGGCAAGAAGTCATTCGGCAATTGCTTCATGCAAGTGCAGTAATAATCCCTTTTCTCTGGTTATGGAATATCTCTTGGCATCTACTTATCTATCTGATAATCAGTTGTTTAACGTTGCTTTTTGTGATTTCAGAAGGGTTGAGAAGCTTTGGAATTCAAATTCCTCTTATTTCAAAAATGGTGTTAGCCGCTGGGCGTGAAGATGAAATTGATCGCTATGTTCTTTCTCCAATTTACTTTGCTGTGGGAGTTGCGCTACCGCTCCTGATATTTGGGACGATTCTTCCTTTTCCTCTAATTGCAGCCGCTAGTGTAGTTGCATTCCTGACAGGTGATGCGTTTTCAACCATTGGAGGAATTTTCTTTGGGCGTCATCATTATCCTTTCAACCCCCAAAAAACGATTGAAGGAACACTCATTGGATTCTCCATCGCCTTTTTTGTACTTCTACTAGTTGTTTCACCACTATCGGCTTTTCTTTGTGCTTTCATAGCAGCTTTTATTGAATTACTTCCCCTACCTCTTGATGATAATCTTGCAGTTCCTCTTATCACCACTACAATTTTGACCATCCTGCAAGTCCTTGGGTTATACTTGTTCATCTAATCGAGCACTCGCCGGATGCCTTGACTTTATAAGTTCGTTCCTGCTTTTACAAACTAGCAGATAGGACTGAGGATAATGTCGAGTAACCAATGCCCTGAATGTGGTCGGAACCTGAAACCTAATGCGCGGTTCTGTTCATATTGCGGAGTATCTTTGCGAAAGCCACAAGAAAAAATATCAGTGGTTCCTACACCCGCCACCAGCACTACGACAATTCCCAAAACAGAACAGCCTAAGCCCGTAGAAGAAATTCCTGCGCAGGTTGAAACGGCTTTCATAATGAGAGGTACACTTGAAACCCTCCGATCCCAAAAAGTTGCCCTCGATGAAGAGCAAGAAACGATAAAGGTCAAGCAGTTGGTTGGAGAATTAACAGAAGAAGAAGCGAAGAAACAACTCGACGAATTGAAGACAAGACTCTTACCTATCACCAAGGAAATCGAAGAATTGGAAAGTAAATCCCTAACTCCCCTAGAACGCCTCCAACAAGAAAAAGAAGTACAAGAAGGTCGAATTCACCGATTAGAAGAACTTCGAAAATCCAGAGAAGTTGATGAAGCAATATATCAGCGACTTTCAGGTGAGTACAGCACAAAACTGACCGATGTTAATCAACAACTTGAAACAGAAATTTCTACAACAAACCATTGGCTGGCCCAACTTGAAAACCGTAAACAACAACTCGAATTTGACCGAGAAACCCTGCAAATTCGAGCACGCATTGATGAGGTATCCAAACGAGATGTGAAAAAACAACTCAAAAGTATTGATGAAGAAATTAACAAACTGACAAGTGTCATCACTGGAATACGATCACTTTTGGGCAGTTCCGCTCCACCTCTCCCCACACCTGACATGGAACGCCTACCAGAACCTGCACCATCCAAAACGAGTGCAAAAAAGGGTATCAATAAATGTTCCCACTGCCAAGCGAAGATAACTCCTGGCAGCAAGTATTGTTTTACATGTGGACGCTTACTTTAAGGCGTGAGGAAACCGGAACCGCACCTCTTCATGTCCTCCAACAGTATCTCCTTTTCGAGCCCAGACTAATAACAAAGAGCCCCGAACCTCATTTTCCATAGGTGTGATTACATCTAGGATTTGGGTTCCCTGGGGGAAAAGATAAAGGACTTCAATATCGTATTCTGCAATCTCAGTTTCAACATCACTTTTCAAAGAATTTTCGCCTGGACTTGGTGTGCCTTGAAAATGAATCACCCACTGGAAATAAGGAACATCAGCACTTCCACGCAGACCAATATCCATATGAAGAATCCGTTGGTCCACTCGTTGGTCATTAATGTATACATTTTCTGCAGCTAGGAACTCAGCCATGTTCAAACGAAGCTTTTTCACCTCTTTCTGAAACTCTATCTGATTGTTGAGAAGTTCCTGATAGACGCCATTAAGATCTACATAATCATAGCTTAGTACTTGATAGACTTCACAACTAGCTGAAATTGAAAACACCGAAGAAGCAAATAGAGGTTGAACATTCATACTTATACCACTCACCAGCATTCTCTTTTTATTGGATAAGCCTTAACACCATCAAAAGATTATAACTGTCAAAGTAGGAACTGATGTGAATAAGATGGCGAAGGGACTATTTATTGCCCTTGAAGGGATTGATGGCAGCGGCACTACAACCCATACTCGGCTGTTAAGTAAATGGATTAGGGCAAAGGGCTTGCAGGTCGTACAAACTCATGAACCCACTAACAAACGAATTGGACGATTACTCCGTGAGATACTACGCGACTCCTCAATTCCACCAGCAATTGATGCATTGCTTTTTGCGGCAGATCGAATTGACCACACAGTGAATCGAATCCAACCTGCCTTAGACCAGGGGACGATTGTTGTTACTGACCGCTATGTGGAATCCTCTATCACCTATCAGTCCTCATCTGGTCTTGAAATTGAATGGGTGAAGCAATTAAATCAATATGCTTTAACCCCCGACCTCACCATCCTCCTCGATCTTCCTCCCGAAATTGCTCTCAGTCGGAAACATCGACCTAAGCCCAAAGAGAAATTTGAGTACACTGTGTTCCTTGAACGAGTCCGACAATGCTTTTTATCCCGAGCAAAAGAGCTAAAGTTTCAAATTATTAACGCGGAAAAACCAATTAATGAAGTGCAACAAAAAATCCAACGGGTCGTAGAACCTCTTCTCGTAAACCTTAAGTAACGCCCAATCACTCTTCTAATTGGCGGCGATGAGGAAAAGCAATAGGGACTGATAACCAGATGAGGTTCCCGACGGGCGGACCAGAGCCGCCAACACTTCTAATTACTCTCTAAAAGAACTCAAAAAGTGCAAATTGCATCCAATAAAATTTGAACAAGAACGAAAATTAGTTCAATTTATGACTGGAGAATGGATTCAATTTGGCTACTATAACGTTTCATCACCAAGAAGATCATTCCTAGATTGGCACTTTTTTTCACCAACGAAGTCAAAATGGCGTTGGGTCCTGCTCCCTTTAGAATGATATAGCCGTTTTCTGCTTCAATTGTAATTTGTTGGAGTTTCCCCCGCGGAAGCTCAGTTAACGCCCGTTCTGCAACGCCTAATAAAGCCGCAGTCATTGCAGCGACAATTGCCTCATTAATAGTTTGTGGCATTGCAGCCACAATTGGTAAACCCTGAGCGGTGACAATGGCACTTGCCTCAATTCCAGGTGTTGTGCTTTCCATTTGTCGGAGGAGTTCCTGTAAATTCTTGGCAGTAGCTGACAAATCGGGTACACCAGTTCGGTTAATTGATTAAGAACAGCTAAAATTGTTCTGGTTAATTTGTTAATCGTGAAAAGGATGTTTAATTTAGCGAAAATCCTACAAGAAGTGTGGGGGCACACCCCGTGGAGGTTTGTGCATGACGTCCACGAATCTCCCAACTTCAGTTGTGGAGAGTGTCAAAGAAACCTTAAAGAATCTCATCTCAATTGATTGAACTACCTAAAAGGCTGAGATATCCATGGCAAAACGTGATTCACCGGAGGAAAAACAGCAACCAGCAGAAGAAGCAACAGAAGAAACAAAACCAACCGAAACTACTGAAGGTGAAAAAGACGTATCTCCGGAAGAAAAGTATCGACAAGCAGGTAAAATTGCAAAACAGGTACGAGAAGAAATTCTTCCCCAAATCAAAATTGGAGCTCGTGCCTATGATCTATGCGAAGCTGCCGAAACGCGAATTCTGGAATTAGGTGGCGGTATAGCCTTTCCCACCAACATTTCCATAAACGAAGTCGCTGCTCATTATTCCAGCCCTGAACAAGACGACACCACAATTCAAGACGGTGATATCGTAAAATTTGATCTCGGAGTTCATATAGATGGATACATCGCCGATACCGCAAGAACAGTCAACTTTAATCCTGAATTGGAGAAGCTAGTTGAGGCAAGTCAAGAAGCTCTTAACAAAGCCTTAGTTCTAATTCGACCTAAAACAAATAGCAAAGATCTTGGCAAAATTATCGAGGATACAATAAAGGGGTACGGTTATCGCCCAATCCGTGACCTAAGTGGTCATCAACTCGATGAGTACCTTCTCCACGGCTCGAAAAATTTACCAAACATTGCAGTCCCTCATGGATCAATATTAGAAGAGGGAGAAGCCTATGCCCTTGAAACTTTTGCGACCACTGGTTCTGGCAGCGTCCATGAGACCGGCCAACATTACATCTTCAGTCTGAATCCCACGCGCACTCCCCTCCGCAACCGTGGCGCTCGAGACATTGTCCGTCTGGTAGCTAAGGAATTCAAAACCCTTCCCTTCAGCCGACGTTATATTGCAAAACACATTCCCAAGCTTAGCTTAGCCCTAGGACTTCGAGAACTTACAACCAAGAATGTCTTTCGCCAATATAGTGTACTTGCAGATATCAAAGGAAGCCGGGTTGCTCAAACAGAACATACCTTTCTTGTCACCAAAGACGGCATAGAAATTACAACCAAATAATCCCAATTTTTTATCATTTTTTGGTACAATACACACAATTCGTGAAAACCAAGACAAAAACCAGATTTAAGTCGGGTAATACGTAAATATGTGTAAAGCTATCATTAACAGTACTATAATTGAACATATGCTTGAAGAAAGGTTTAAAAGCGAAGAACGCGAAGTGCTTCAGGCGAACCTTATAAAGGTTTCGCCATTCCAAGCGGGGAATAATTCCACTAAATCAGATAAACTTAGCACATCTTTCCGTCGCAACCAGCGGATGACGGAAAGGAAGGCTTGAAACAATAACCAATGGACTGGGACGATGCTCAAAAAAGAGCAGACTCTCTCCACGCCCCCGTCCCCTCTTCATCGGAGAAAGAAGGTCGAAAGAGTAATGGTTGAAAAAGCTCCTTTTGTGGAAGACAAGCTACGTGCCACTCCACACGAGACCCCTCATCAAGTTACCCGTTGCCCTGACTGCAGCGGGCAGGAAGTGATCCGCGATGCAACTCGCGGTGAAGTTATTTGTCGTAATTGTGGTCTTGTGTTAGATGCGCACATGGTTGATCAAGGACCTGAATGGCGGGCTTTCACCTCGGAAGAACGTGATAAGCGTAGCCGAGTTGGAAGTCCCATGACCTACACAGTACATGATAAGGGTCTTAGTACAATGATTGACTGGCGGAACCGCGACGCCTATGGAAAGAAATTAGCACCCAGTCGTCGGGCGCAAATTTACAGACTCCGAAAATGGCAAATCCGAACACGAGTTCATTCCAGCATAGATCGAAATCTCGCTTATGCCATGAGTGAACTGGATCGGTTAACCAGTCAACTAGGCGTACCACGTCCCGTCAAAGAAGCAGCAGCTATCCTTTATCGTCGTGCAATCGAACATCACCTCATTCGAGGTCGAAGTATTGAAGCAATGATTGCTTCCTGCGTCTACGCAGCCTGTCGCCTCCGTAAGGTCCCACGGACACTAGATGAAATAGCTCACCACAGTCGAATCAGCCGCAAGGAACT
>JAEOTO010000049.1 GCA_016839805.1 Candidatus Hermodarchaeota archaeon | reverse complement strand
ATTACGGAAAATTGATCTTTCCTCCCTTCAACATTGCACAAACCTTCAAGAAGTTAGTCTTAATTGGAACGAGCTTCTAGAAATTGATTTGACACCTCTAAAGCATTGTAGTCGGCTTGAAGATCTGATTCTTGACCGGAACCAGTTATGTGAAATCGATTTGACACCGTTAAAGCATTGTACGGACCTTCGAGCTCTCAAGCTGAGTGATAACCAATTGACCTCCATTGATTTGGATCCGCTTCGATATTGCCCAAAGTTAGAAACCTTGTATTTGCTGACCAATCCTTTTGACAGGATTGATTTATCACCGCTCTTCGCGTGCCTGTTTCTAGAGCTTTTTTCGCTTAATTCAGGTATTGAGTTGGTTGCTGATGTTTCGTTTAAAGGTACTGATAACATTTCACCAGCGATCCAAGATTTGATAGATGAAATCACTTGGTAGGAAAAGGGATCCGCTTCAGGGAGTAATCCGTGACCTGGTGGGCTTCAATCTAGCCAATGATGCTTCATGAAGGGTGGAGAGAGTACGGTGTGGAGCTGCATTTCACATAAACTCGATACTGTTTTGCAGTTACTAGAGTAGATTGATCTGCCTTGCGGAGTGAGTTATGGAGTTACTGGCTGAAGTCCATTAACCAGTAAACTCAAACTATCTTCCTATTCTTCAGAAGATAGGCATCTTATACCAAGCAGCCCTTTCACAGAGTGGGTCTCAAGAAGATAGAAAATTCAGGATTCGATCATCTTTCAGACTATAATAGTGTAGAAGGGTTGCCTTCATTGTTCCAATGCATTCAAATCCCATACTTTCAAGCAATCTTTTACTCGTGTTAAAATTCATATGACTAGGATAAAACGAAAGGAAACCACCAGACTTCAAAACACGCTGAATCTCTCTTAAAAGCGTAATTCGCCGTTGGTGCGAAAAATAATGAGAATGGATGACATCATAGAGGAGACAGACATCAACCGAGTCATCAGGCAAAGGTATACCTAACTCACCAGAAGTCAGGAGGATTTCAATATTCGATAAACCTTCTTCCTTAGCGCGTTGCTCAAGTTCATGTAGCACCTTAGCACTCTTATCCAAAGCAAAGACCCTCCCCCTCCTCCCCACAATCCGTGCCGCAGGAACAGTGTAAAAACCAGGACCACACCCGAAATCGAGGATCCTTTGTTTCGGCTGAATACCCACCCGTTTGAGGAATGGAACCGCTAACTCCTTGAGCCAGCGATCTGCATCGCGTTCCACATCTTTAACCCCATTATTTACTCGGCCCAATCACTAAATGGAAAACCTATTTAGAGCTAACGAATCGAAAAGAAAAATCTCTTCATCTTATACTTCCAACGGTCCTTCTGATTTTAGCGCTTCGAATGAGAAACTTCGTTTTCTGTGACTTATTAACTAATTGCTCCCCTTCCCTCGTCCATCCTCAGAGCTGCGCGAGAACCCTTCAGGGGATGCCTTTGGGTGTTTGGTTACAGCTCGTACGTGGAATCGCCTGTAGAGGACGTCAACGCTGGTCAAGATGAGCATGAGGAGGAGGAAGGCGATGAGGTGAAAGCTGAAAATGATGCGGAAGGCGAGCATCCGAATCTGGGTGAACCAGAACACCATTTCAGCTGAACCGGAACCAACATCGGGGGATACAAGGTAGAATAATTGAACGTATCCAAAACGTATGAAGATAGTTAGTCTAACCGCTGCTAATTCGAATCCAGCCATATAAGGACTTACGGTAAAGGGGAAGGCAAACCAAAAGGCTACAGCGCGTTGCCATTCTAGGTCATGTCGCACGAGGTGGGGCTGCCAGATGGTGACGATCCACGTTTCTAACGCCGCGATAAGGAGCATGACAGCCAGCGTGACCAGATAGGGTGAAAGCTTACGGTGTGTTCGCCGCCGAAGGACGCCAAAGACCAGAACCCCACTAACTAATGTAAGAATGAATGGTCTTCCCTCAACAACTATTCTTAAACCGCCGAATAAAAAAGGTTCTACCTCTGCAAATTAGAAAAAGAAGTGATACGCCACAACGGCCTAGCCCCGCTCTCGGAAACCCGTGGCAGGGTTCACGGCACGAATGCCGCCCCCAAAGGGAAGCACACTCGCCTGGGAATATCGCAATCTACTTTAGCCTTATATTTATAAGAGCTCCCTATGATTCTTCCTAAATCATCTATGGCAAAATGGTTTATCATAACTGATTTATGAAGCAGAAAATCCTTCCCTGAATCTTTGATAAAGATTCGAGTCACCATGTACATTGACAATCAATGCTGGCATTTTCACTAGTTTCCCAGAGCGGTTCATTCTTTTCCCAGTAATTTCGAACTGTCCAAGAAAAGGAGAACCCTCTAGAAATGCAAGCCAATCGGTTTTATTGTATGTTGGCTTATCCTGTCTATCTAAATCTATGTTTAATTCACATCTAGCTTCAATTCTGTGAACATCGACTTCGCCGTCCTTGATGGAAAATGGGAGGTATACGCCAATAGGATCAAGAACTGAACCTCCCTCCAGCGGGTGTTTAATCATTTTAAAAGGGTATATTGTTGGGCTCTCATGCAGGAAGGCAGAGAAATCCTTTGAAGGGACAAATTTAATTTTCAGGTCTTTGATTATTCCTGCGCGATTTCCAGAATTAAAGAAAAATATGTCAGCAAAAAGCCACAAACGGCTCAAATGATTCGGTGGTTGAGGAGAATTCTCATGAACGACTTTCCAAGCCCCACCAATTGGGTCAGCTGCCATCCGAACATCAGGGCCTTTTAGAAAAGTTCTGTACGCGGAATATACTGCAAACGCCGCGAGGACAAATGTCCCAGCAACACCAAATATCTGGGGAATCAAAAAGGCTAGGGGATTTTCTAGCCATGTATAAACAAACCAAACACTTAGACTAAACCCGATAGCGAGAATAAATAGAAATCCAAACAACACGCAGATCCATACAAGTATCCATCCAGTTATTGTTACCACTGACTGGACGGTTTCTTTCCATTTCCCGAGTTTCATCTATCATCACCTATATTATAAGCAGAGCTATGACGAGGCCTATAACAACTCCAAACATCACGCCTAATGTTCTTTCGAAATTTGAAATCATCCATTCACGAATCCTTGAAAGGATTTCGGTGATCAATCCTCCTAGAACGCCACCAAAGATGATGGGCAATGCAAAGCTGTAAATGAAATCATACATGGGAGAAAACTGAATCATTCCCGCTCACTACAATCGAGTGATTGGGGGAATATAAATTTTAGTAGATGTTGGCTTCTTCGAATTGGGAAAAGTTGAAGGTGTTGCCCAGGGCAACGGTTCATACCAAATTGGTCAAACATTCATCAAAAAGTATATTTGTTTCCAGTGAGATTAACAAAGTCGCTTTTACTTTGCCCTCAGTCTCTCCCCATATTTATCCTCCTACCACCCAATAGGCTAGTCGTCGTGGGATGCTCGATGGCTGCCTACTCACCAGACCCCCCTCCTCGCCTGGACCCGCGCCACTGGCGCATCACCTGCCTCTACCGCGATGACGGGTCCTTCGACATCGAGCAGGACTAGCCCCACTATCCCATTCACTGTCACCGTGTCGCGTTCATCGGTTTCCTCGCTTCGAGAGGGCGATGCCATTGGCAGCAAATGGACGCCCTCTCAACACTTCATATTGTTACGTCCATCCAGTACTTTTTTCTTAAAATTAGAAACAGACAGGTTTATTCATTTTGTAATGGCTCTCTACCGTATGAATGCCTCCTTTTGAGGTACCAAGAACACTTTCTTAGCACATCCATAGGCCTCACGGCGCGCAAGGCATGAGCTTACGGAGTTTTCAAGATTCGACTACACTGTCGAATCTCTCTACAATTTCGACGAACCATTAACAATCATTCCACTGAGGTCATTCCCTATTTAGATTACTTCGTGGATTTGAACCATTTACCTTGTCACGGGGAAAGATTAACAGGTCTTTGATAATAACCAGCGCACCGAAATGATTTATCATCCGGGGTGAAAGCCGTTTGAATGGGACAAATGACTCGGACTTCTCAGTGGAAAAGGTGGTAAAATGGTTGACTGAGACAGTCACCACCTTGATCCCTGAAGTGTTCCGCGACGATTTTCAAATGGTCATACCAGAACTGACGGAACGAATCACACTCGTGATAGAAGACCTGTGGAAAGAAATCAAGGAGCTACGGACTCAGTCTTTAGACGAATTGAGCCCAGAAGAAGCACAAAAGAAGCTTCACAGGTTCTTTGACATACTTTTTCGGGGAATGGACGATATTCCACCAGATGAACCCGCAATTCCCTATATTCTTGAGACTACAGAAAAAATTTCAACAGCTATTGACAGCTTTTGCTACCTTGCTCGAACCCAATACCACCAATACCGCCAACTCATGGCTCAGTTTTCAGAAAACATCCTACACAGCGGTAAACTCTTTGAAGTCCAAAAAATGCTTGACACCATCGATCGGTCTCCTGACGGAATGGTATTGTTCCAATCATTTTACACGCAAATCTCCGAAATCATGGAGTTCCTCGATCGACGCTTTAATCGGCCCAGCTTAGAAACTACCCAACAGTGCATCCAAATCTACCTCATCCTTGCCAGTCAATCGGAGAAATTCCTCCCAGTTCTACTCGGTATTGACCACCTTCTACTCCACGGAGAACCTCGCCCCACCCCACCCCACCGAGATATACGTCGTTATCCCGAATCCTCCAGCAGCTAGAAAAGAATCCGCGCCTTACCTCACTTCGAACGGCAATCAATCATCATGTCCGAAATGCGATTGCTCATAATCAGGTACTCTTCAATCCTCGCGCACGGAAATGCCAGTTCAATGACAAGGCGGCACACATCATTTGGTCCTATATGGAAGTCCTTCAAAATACGCGAGAACTATCCGCTGTTGTGATTGCTATGTGGCAATTCCGGCTTCTCCTTTTTCAGGAGATATTCAAAGTCTTCCTTAAAATGTTCTATCCAGAAAATTATGAGTTCGGAACGGTTCATAGTAATGAGCAGAACGGTTCACCACCATGAGAAAGAGGAAGTAGCTATTGTTCCTTCCTTTGATGGAATTCCTTTTCTGTAACCTATGGGGAACTTACTCGATATCACTAAAGACATAAGTCGATATATGGCAAGCAAAATTGAAGGAGCTGGAGACGATTCGCCATAAAATTGCACATAACCGTGAAATTACTGATGACGAGGTTCAACGGTTAAGTCTCTTGGCAAACGACCTTTTTATCACAACGGAAAATAAAAAATCTTAACCAAATTCGATTTTGTAGAATTTTTTTAAATTTTTTTTCTTTGGGCGGTAGGTTTAAGGGAGTTCGAAAAATAGTTTTCAAGGGAATTGGTTTTGAAATGCCTTTTCCACCAGGCGAATGAGAAATGCGGGGAAAGCCGAATTCTGAAGGTAACTCTTCTTCTTTGGAGTTTGAATTGATAAAACGCATTCAAGACGCCGCTCATACCGCTTCGCGTCAGTTGCGAAAAATCACTTCTGAAATCAAGAAAAAGGAAATCGCGTTTAGCCCTCTTCCCAAAAAAGGTATTATTAAACGACTTGGTGCTGTTGACGGAGGGAACCAAACCCAATCATTCTCCGGAACAACTATAGTGGCTGCGAAAGCAGCCGGAGCTATTTTCGAATTAAATCGCCTTCCGGAGTGGTGTAACCGTGCAAATGTTGGGTATATCTCACTTCCAAGAAATGTTCAAGGCTACGTGGCTCTAATTCGTGATATCTGTGAAATCAGTGTAGCCATCGAATTACTCTCAAAAAACCCTCACGTCCAGTTATTAGATGGCTCCCTAGCGGGTTATGCGGGAGTGGTAATCCCCTCATCAATTCTCCCCTACTTACTCAAAGCGAAGGGTAAAAGCGATAATCCACGCTACGAATACATTGCTCGTTTCAAAGAATACATCTACTTATTTGACCGCCTGCTCAAAATAGCCCGAAAAGATAGTATCCTGCTTCTTGGTATCTCCAAGGATTCACGGGCTCGACACCTTGTCCGGCAAAATGAACTATCGGATGCATTGACTGATGTTGTAGTAGTTCGGGCAGTATCCAAAGGTCGGACAGGATATACCCCACCTGTTCCTGCAGCGTATTTCCTCAGTTCACAGGTAGGGCAATATTTCGAGCAGGAAAAACTCCTCGATGGCGACTATGGGAACTTTTTGACTTCCTATTTTGTCCTTGAGAAATATCGTCAACCCTTTCGCGTTGATTTTCCCGTTTGGCAAGAACACCGGTTCGATGAAATCGTCAAGCTTATGATAGGTTTTGCTGATGGCGAGGGATTCATTTCCCCTCCGCATCTTGTCCATAACCGAGCACGCTTTGATGTTAAGACAATGGGCGCAACCATAGCCAAATTTCTACGAACCGTGCTTGAGAAAGACCCTGAATTATACGACCTCTATCTGCGCCAGCAACGGAGGGATCAATTTGGCTAAAACAAAATCCACGAACCCATGTATTGGAAATGTTATTGGTGAAGCGAGACCCTCGATGGTCTATGTGGTAGTCTCACGGGAGTTAATCCGTCAAAAGCCCTTAGAAATCGGAGAATTTGTAGCAATATCATATCCAGAGCAGGTTATCGACTCACCGGTTCTTGGGATGGTAACAAAGCTCTCTCTCCAAAATATTGAGATTCCTGAATCACTTATTCGTGGACCTGAATCCTTTGAGCGACTCGGTCCCTTAGGTGACTTATCACAGGGCGAAGTGCTTGTCGCTCAGGTGCGAATAGTCGGATATATTGACAATGGAATCCTCATCCTTCCCCGGTTTCCTCCTGTTCCCGGAGCAAAAGTAAGGCGCGCTCCTCTAAAGATTCTCCAACAGGTTTTTGGACACGGTCATATTCGATTAGGAGTTTTGAGAGCTAATCGCGAAGTTGAGGTTCGAATAGATGTTAATGAAATGGTCCGACGACACATTGCTCTACTAGCAATAACGGGTGGAGGAAAAGGTAATACCGTTGCTGTGGCAATCACCCAAATCATCAAAATGGGTGGCTCCGTCCTTGTTATCGATCCCCATAATGAATATCACACGTTAAAAGAAAAAAGGAAAAAACAAGTAGTAATTTTCAGCGAGACAGGGGACGCATCAAAAGGAATACGCCCAATCCAGTTCAAGCTAGATAATTTTGGAACGTATGACCTCTTCGACATTTTACGCATCCCCACAAATGCAACGAAGCAACGTGCCTTACTTAGGTTAGCTTTACATAAAGTTCAAGGGTCAGCTTGGGGTTGGAATGAACTGACCAGTGCAATTAGTGAGGTAGCTGATGAAGAGAATAAGTACAGGGAACAAGTCATTGCACTCAAAGAAAGGATGATTGAAGCCCGTGAATTGAAAATCTTTGATAAAAGCCGGGAAATCCCCTTATCTACCATTTCGGGCATAAGCTTAGTGAAACCTAGACAATTATCAATTATCAGCCTCTCCGGGCTTCGTTTAGAGGTGCAACAAGCCATCGTCAAACGGATAGCTCAGAAAGTCTATCATGGGGGCATCGCTTGGCGAACGGAAGCCCAAACCGATAAGATAGCATGCCCAACATTATTGGTAGTTGAAGAAGCCCACAACTTTGCACCAGCCCAAACCTTTGCGGCATCACTCGAAATCTTAAAGCGGATTGCGGCAGAAGGGCGTAAATTTGGGGTTGGCCTTTGCATCGTTTCTCAACGACCTGGAAAGGTTCACTCGGACGTCCTTTCCCAATGTAACAGCTTTGTTGTGCTCCGTATCGTGAATCCCTTCGATCAGCAACAAATTCGACAATCTGCTGAAGCCATCACTGAAGATCTGATAGAAGATTTACCCGGCTTGAACGTCGGTGAAGCTGTTATCACAGGATCAATTCTACGCGCCCCAGCTTTAGTGAAGATTGACAAATTCGTAGGGAAACTTGGAGGTGACGATGTCGATATCGTTGGCGCTTGGAGCACTGCAACAGAAAGCCTAGCTTCGGGTAAGAAAAGCGCACAAGATTATGACTCAGATTCAGATCCCTTTTAGGTGAAAACAAGATGGGTGAATTACGCTTCGTTCACATGGCAGATCTCCATTTAGGCTACCGGCAGTATAATCTCACGGAAAGACTCAAGGATTTTGGAAAAGCCGCCCTTCATGCAACGGAAAAAGCCTTGGAATACGAGCCCGATTTTGTGTTGGTTGCCGGGGATATTTTCCATGATTCGCGTCCTTATCCTGGAGCTATCCGTCAAGCATTACAGATTTTCACTAAATTCCGTGATGCAGGTATCCCTGTTTATGCCATCAGGGGAAACCATGATGCCTCGTATGCCCGCTCCGAACGCTTAGGAGGTGATGCCTTACACTTATTGGAGGATGTCGGTCTCATCACTTACATCCGTGATAAGGTCGTCACATTTGAAAAAAAGGGGAAACCCAAAGCCTGTATTTGTGGCGTTGGCTATTACGGACGGAACACAGAACAAAAACTAACCGAAGTGTTGAAGCAAAACAAAGCCCTGCTCGAAGAAAAAGGGGTTCTTAAAATCCTGATGGCTCATGTCTTCATAGAAGGAATGGTTCCTCAGTATGATATTTCTGCTTACATATTAACACAAGAGAATTTTGATTATATCGCCCTTGGTCATTACCATGGGTATTTTCGCGATGATAATGCCAGATTATATGCGCCCGGAGCGATTGAACATACTTCAGTCTCAGAATGGGATGATCCTGATCGAGGAGTAAACCTAGTTACCGCCACTCCGCAAATAAAAGCCAAGAGTTGGACAGTGGATGTTCAACGGCTGACGGTGCCAACTCGTCCGAAGAAAGCCTTTGAAATTAATTTGGGAGTAATTGAAGCACATGAAGTTGAACCTCAGGCTCGTGAAGTTGTTAAGCAGCATGATGAACCAGGTGCAATCCTGCGGGGCGTGCTTCGCGGACGACTGCGTGGAGACACCTTTGCCTTCATTAACACCAGTAACATTGGCACTGCTGCCACGCAAGCACTCCTCTGTAACATCACCAATGAACTTGAAACTACCACTCTCTCTATTAAGGAAGAAGCCACCTTTGAGGAAGTCATTGAAGAAGTCCTGAGAAAACAACTGGGAATCAAAAAAACAGCAGTCAAAACCTGGAAACTTTTAGTCACCGACATGATGGAAATTCTCAAAGAAAACCAGCCAGACACTGTTTCCAAGGCCTTAGAGCGTCTTGACAAATTCACAACCCCCAAAAAAAAGAGAAGTAAGAAGCCAAAACGCACTCACGCTCAGGAGGTAGAGCAATGATCATTGAACAAGTCCGCCTCCGTAATATCAAATCCTACGATGACACAACTATAGATTTTGCTTCAGGAAACAACATCATTATTGGAGAAAATGGCGCGGGGAAATCAACGATTCTTGAAGGAATTCTGTATGGACTCTTCGGTCTTTTTCCAGGACGGACGAATGCTAATCTAGTTCGACGTGGTAAAACGAATGGGCAAATCACTATTCAGTTCAAATCAAATGGTGCATCCTACGAGGTACATCGGGAACTCAATCTCAGCACGAGTGGTTCTGTATCACCTTCAGCAACTCTTCACCAAATTGGAAAACCCACACTCATTGCTGAGAAACAATCTGGAGTAACCACTGAGATTGAAGACATTCTTGGTATCGATCGGGATACCTTCAATAATCTAATCCTGATCAAACAGGGAGAAATCCCTGAAATCGCCGAACTTCCTCCTCACAAACGGAAGAAATTGTTCGATAAACTGCTTGGACTGGATGTGTACGAAGAGTGTTGGAGCAATTTAGGCGATGTCATTGCCGAACACCGATTTCAGAGTGGACAAATGGAAAAAGAACGGGATACGCTCCAAGAGATAATCACAGAACTCCCGGCAGCCAAAAAACAACTGAAAACCTTCCTCGATGAACAAGTGGAACTAACAAACGAATATGATTCAATATCAACAACACTCCAATCAATAACTGAAGAAAAGTCACAACTTGATCAACTAGAAAAAGAAATCACCGAACTATCTGCAAATAAAACTACAATTGCGGAGAATTTGGAAGAAGACGAGAATTTAGTTAACCAAACCTTATCGGATATACAGAAACGATGGGAAGATCCACTACCCAAAGAAGTTACGAAACTAGAATCGCTCTTCAACTCCGTTAAAGCCCAATTCAAAACAACCCAAGAAGACCTAACGACAGCTAGAAAACAAGTGAAGGCACTCCAGACACTCCAGACCCAGTTAACAGGAGCAACTGAAGTCCTTGAAAGGACAAAACACGAATATGGGGAAAAAGAGGAACAAGTGGGCACTCTCCGCGAGGAACTCTTAGACGACGCATCCTTTCTAAGAAAAAAGCCAGAAAATGAATGGCAAACTCTTCTTCAACAAAGACTGGCAAAGGCAAGAGCAGTAAGAAAACAGCACCAAAAAGCACACGAAACACTTCAACAAAAAATGCAGACCTACAAATCCACAAAAGACCAATTAGAAACCGCAAAAAAACAACATTCGAAACAAAAAAGCGAATTAGAAAAGTTGATTGACCGAAGAACGAAACAGCTCGGACCGAACTGGATGGAGCTTGCCACACTTGATGAACGAGTAATTTCTGAGAATTTGAAGACAGCTACTCAGTCCTTCAATCGGATGAAAAAGCAAAAGGAGAAGATTGAAAGGCAATACACAAAATTGGAAACACAATTTTACAGTATCAAAGAGGATATTCAACAAGCGAAGAAAATGGAGGGAGTCTGTCCTCTCTGTCAACAAAAGGTAACAGAAGCACACCTTACTCGTGTTATAGCTCAACTTGAAGAGAAACAAGCCAAATTATCAATAGAGGTGGAAGCTGCTTCACGCGAACGAGAGGTCATCCAAAAGAAATACAACCTGGATGAAGCTGAATTAAATAAAAACCGTCAAACAAAGGAGAGTTGCAGTCTCGCTAAACAAGCCCTTGAAGAACTCCAAACAATTCAAAGTGATGAAAAACAAGCCACGAAAGATATCAAACGATTGCAACAGAAATTCAAACGTCTTGAAACACTCCCCCAAAAAGTCAAAAAATCTGGTAAGGAACTAGAAACACACCAGAAGGAATTGGAATCCTTCCAGCAACTCGACAAACAACTTGGTCAGTATCTTCAAGCTGAACAAGGTCTAGATGATGTAGGAAAGAGAATGACGGCACACAGTCAACAGGTCCAAGAGTTGAGTGTCCAATTTGATGAAGAACAATTCAAACTTGCACAGGAACATGAACAGACTCTTGATGCAAAAAGGGATCAACTAGTCTTTGTCCGCGGACACTTTAGATCCTTGATTAAACAGGTCAAGCGGAGAAATAAGAACCGTAACAGACTCACCAAAGTGAGTAAACAGCTAGAACAGGCATCAGCCAAATATGATGAGGACCATCATAGTAAAATCAATTCGCAACATGAGGGGCTAACACGCCAGTTTGGCGAGATTAATGCGAGTCTAAGGAAATTAAGCGATGAGCAAATTCCCCAACAAACCAAATTAGTAGATGACCTTGAAAAGAAGGATAGTAAGTTCCAAGAACTCAATTCACAACTTGAACGGGCAGATGGACAACGCCAAATCCTAGAACAGCTTCGCAAGTTCTTTCGGGATATTCAACCACCTCTCCGCCGGCGGCACGTATCACGTGTTTCTAGTCAAGCTACCCGCCTCTTCATCGGGTTAATCGATAGTGGCGAATACGACAACCTCCGCATCAATGAAAACTACGACATTCTTGTATCACGCTATGGACAAGAAGAGGAAATCAACAACTTATCGGGTGGAGAACAGGTCTTAGCCTCACTAGCGATTCGACTGGCATTTGCTCAAGCACAGACCACCCAAGACCTCCTACTATTGGATGAACCAACTGTTCACCTAGATGAAACCAGAAAACGGGAATTAATTTCGGTTTTTGAAAGAACCCGACCCACTCGACAGCTCATCACGGTCACACACGAACCAGAATTTGATAGTGCAGCGGATCAGGTAATTCGGGTCAGTAAAATCGATGGAAAATCAAAAATCGAGAGATAGGGATTGAATAACTCCTGATCAGTTGTGTTAAGAGTGACCAAACGAATGAAGCACTTTGAGGAATTTGTTTCACGTGAAATTGGACCTACTCCTGAATCCTATATTCGAAAAGTTGAGTCACGACCACAGGCAAACCGCCATCTAGTAATTGCCTCCGATTTTCGGCGACGAAATGAACTGAGTGGAATGAAAGAAAGGTACCAAGCATTCAATGAAGGTAGGGCAGCATTTGGCACCGGAAAAATTGATGGAATCAGTGAGAACTATTTTTGGTCTGACCTGTGGTTCTTTCATTTAGATACGTCGATGAAAATTATTGCTAAACGCGTCTTTGAAGAGGTTGAACGTGTTGATGACTTATACTATTCAAAGGATACTAAGACAATCGTTGCTTTTACTAACACCAGGGAATATGGTGTTGCTCTTCGAAATCTCACAAAAGTTATGCACACTATTGCTATGGAACGACTCGAAGAACGAGGTTTCCATGCCCATTGGCGACGGGCAGGTATAGATTACATTTGTGCAGATTGTGGTAAACCAATAAAAGTAGGGGAAATGTCATGGTCAATTGATGCTGCAGACATCCATATAACAATGGATTCGGAGAAGTTAGTATTCAATCAAACGCCAGGAGTGCAAGTGCTCATAAAAAGTGGAAAACTCACTCCTGAGAAACTGGATCGCTATGGTTCAATTCGACTATGTCAAATTTGTTTTCCACCACCTAATCCTAAGGTGAAATCTAAGCGCCAGAAAAAACAAAAACTAATAGAAGAGGAACTACGTAGAGTTCCTAAGTATCAGGCTATATTCATGGATGAGAAATTAAACATTCAATCCCGTTTTCTGTCTCCACAAAATTCCATCCCAATTGAGAAACCATTTTATCGGCTTACTAAGGAAAGGCTCATGCTATTTCAGTTGAGTGGCCTACCCATAGTTCGGTTTTGTTGTGTAGAATTACCAAGCAAGCTACGTTGGCAATTAGACTGGTTCTGGGACCTCGATGAAAATAAGGGAGTATACGAACTATCGTATCCTGGTAAATCTGAAACTGTACGTATAATGCGAAGTGGAGCTGAAACTTTCAAAATAACCCCGAAATGGCTTAAGTTTGACAACGGAATTCGGGTTCAAATTCAAAAAGGCATCTTTGAAAACATCTAGATGAATGAATTGTAAACGAATCATGATCGGTGATGATAACTACGCACTATATTGCTAGACAGTATAATGTAACGGAAGTACCCGAAGCAACATTATGCAACAGATCGATGGAAGTTTCTGCCTGGTTTCCGAAAGTTGTACGTTTCCTACTGTTTATTGCATGGGTGATTGGGTTTTCTTGTTTGGCTTATGTTTGTGCATGGATTATTGAGCTTCCATTTCTGAAGTATTTTCTTGGACTTCCATATGAGTTTAGGGTGATCACGCTTACTCCGATTGTCGAAGAATCTCTGAAGGTACTCCCGTTTCTAATGACGGTATATTTATTTCGACGGTATTGGGGAATTGAAATAACACAATATGTAGTAATTGCTATGTTGTTTTTCATTGGAGCAGGATTTGGATTCCTCGAGGGAGTTATCAGCCATCATGCAACTGGACTTTATTATCTGGTGCCACATATGCTGGCGCATGGGAGCATGACAGGATGGGCTGGATTCTTTCCAACCGGAATTTTCGTGGCAATCTTCTTACATGTAATCACTAACAGCATTCCCAATGCGTTTTACCACATATGGAAAGGTCTTGTCATTTTTTCATTTAGCTTCGGAGTCTTGGTTATCAGAAAAATTTTGCGTGACAAAAAAGACACCTGACATTCTCCCCTGAGTACGTGCATAACTTTTCCGATGTTCATCCTTAATACAGCTTGTTTAACCCCGCTCGAAATTTCTTGAACATATTCAAAAACACAGATTATTTGAAGAGAAAACGAACTATAGGGCATTTAAAGGACTCAAATTACACGCCGGATTCAGAAATTGAAGCGTTGCCCGTGGGCAACTGTGTAGTCATCTCTCGGTATTTCATCTATCTAGAATTCATTTATGACGGTAATCTTTGTTGACTGAAATACAGGTTAATAATCTGATTACAATTGGTCCAAGTGGTCGGCCTCTTAACATTTTTTCTTTTGCGCGAAAGACTAATACTGTACCGCATCTAATCGAGCTTTGGAGTGGAATTGGGTGTGATCCAATGGTTAATACTAATCCTAATAGGCGTACTAATGTTCTTTTGGTTCTGTCCATTATGTAGGAATGGAGACTAAGACACAGATTATTTTGAACCACCAATATCTGTGACCATACCGCCTACAGGGCTTCCTGGCGTCTTTAATGTAGTTGCTCTACCTATTGGGTGGCGTCTTAAATTCAGAAATGGAGACCATCATATAGGACATGTTCGATTACGAACTACTCTCATAGAAGACAACCAACACAGGCCCCCTGGTGGTATCTTAAAATGGGAGGCATCGATTGCCTTTTTAGACAAAAACTACGACGATCCCTTTGAGTCAACAATAGAATGGCTGATTCTAGGATTACCCAATAGCTATGTCCATTATGGTAGGAGAGTCTTAACAGGAGCAGATTTTGAAGGGGGAAAGCTCCAAAGACAAGAAGTGTTTCAACTTGACTATCTTAAGAATTATAATGACGTCATTGTGGTTCTTCTGGGATGGGACTTCGAGTTCTATGAAGACCACCATATTGCACGAATCGGGATTCGGTTAAAGGATCAAAAATTTGAAAAGGATGAAGGGAGACTTTCTTGGACGGCTGAAAGTGTTTTTGCAGATAAGAATGGTGACGAAACCCCATTTGTCCGCTATGACATCCTCATTATCGCTTTGGCCGGTGAAGTCGGGAAGGAATTTCCTGAGATATGGCAATATTCCTCTGAAATCCTATATGGCGTAAAAAACAAAAGATATCTCAGGGAGCGAAGCCTTTCTGAAATCTATAAATTCAACCAGGGTACGCTTCATTCAGAGGCGATTTATTGACTATATCATTATGTCTGCTTGAGACGAGAGTTCCATGACGATTTTATGACCTTCATACAGCACATATAAAAGACCAATAAAAATTGGAATGCCAATCCCAACTAAAATTATCGGTATAACAATCAAAAAACTTGGAAGGTATGGCGATATCAACTGTGGACAACTGGCATGAGAAAACAAGAACAGTGATAATAAACCCCCTTCATTGATGAGATAAGCACCCAACAGAAATTTTACATCTCGCGCTAGCTCTGGCATTTTCACATCCATGGCTAGCTCTCGAATTCCTGTTAACAGAAACCCCATCATGACCAGATTCAATACTCCCCCAATAGCATAAATCGGCCACAACGCGTTAACCAGAACATAGGGGAAGAAACAATAATCGACGATAAATAGTTCAACAATATCTGGAATAGTAACAATGATCAGCACAAACGACAAATATTTTGCTCTCTCAAAGGAACGAGAATACTCTGCACACTGAACCAGCCCCATCGAAATCAGGATGAATCCAGCAAAGTCAGGTAACAAATTAATGCCAACAACCCGAAAATCAAATGCAGTAATTAATACCCCCCAAAGAATATTCATGAACCCCCTATTAGTCAACAAAGACCCCTCCAAATAGATGTTTGGAAACAATTCTAATAAAACAAACCATGCTAAAAAGAATTACCACCATCAATTAACAAAAAATCAAGTTCGCCATACTATTAATCACAATTCTTGCCCTTTTGTTGATTTTCATAGCTAAAATAGTCACTAATGAAAAAAGAAGTGATAAGCCACAATTGCAATTCGAACTAAGGATAGTCTACAATTTCAATATCTCTTCATTTAAAGAAGTAGCTAGCGCTTCGCATAAAAAAATGATAAGCCGCCACCTAGCCTCGCGTTTTCCCCGCCCAGCACCCCTGGCACATGCCAGCCCCAAAGGGAAGCACACTCGCCTGGGAGAAAGGTGTGGCTACAGATTTCCAGCGGGGATATCGAGGTTTTTAAAATTCTAGGCTTGCATTGCGGCTTTTCCTCGTTGAAGCCAAGTATGCTTGTT
>JAEOTO010000009.1 GCA_016839805.1 Candidatus Hermodarchaeota archaeon | reverse complement strand
TCTTTTTCAGGAAGGTTTAGAGGCGACGACGCGTTGTTTATTTCGCCTGTTGCTTTGCAAGCGTGGCTGCACTTTTCCAAGTAAAGTTGATTGCATCTTCCAGTGCGTAAACGTTAACTGGCAAATGCGGTAATTTTCGTTTTAACTCTGATTCGAATCGCTCTCGAAGGCCAAGTATCATTGATGTCCCTCCCGTGAGAACAATATCATTCGAAAGTTCACGCCTGATGCTCATATCAACTTGTTCAATTGATTCTACCACAGCATCAATGAGTCCAGTATCACTAATTCCAATCAACGTAGGATCAAAAAGGACTTCGGGAGATTTCCAAGTGACAGAACCAAGTTGAACATCGATGTCTTTTCTACGATAGCGCCATTCTCGAGGAGTAGTATTCTCACGAGGATCTATTCGCACCTGACAGAAGTTCCGTTTGATGTATTCTACTGCTTTAATATCAGTGGCTAACTTGGCATAATCGGAATATTTCGAGGATTCTTTAGCAGTTTCTTCAAGAAGCTGACGTAGTGCCGCAGAAACGTAAAGACCACCTGTGGCTGTATCAACAACGTGTTCTCGAAGAAGAAATCCTCGATAAATAGGTGTGATGAGTGAGATGGTATGTCCAATATCAACTACCATTCCTGTATGCTTACTAAGAAAAAGTAGTGTGAGTACTTGTTGATAAGCTGCAAGTAATTTTCGGCAGCCGAGGAGGACGCGGAGTTGATCACACACATCATAGACATGATTTTGCTCCACGATAGAAAAAACTAGTAACTGCACCTCAGTTGCGAGTCGCTGATGTCCTCCCAGTCCAAGTCGATTAAAAATCTCGAGAATCAGCGGTTTTAAGGTTTCACTATCCGGAAGGTTGCCATTTTCTAAGGGATAGAATTTACCAGCTCGCGTGGGATCGAGTCTTATGAGGTATTCATCGCCTGTTTTGCCCCCTGTGGTTTTTATATAAGCGGGTAGTATTCTTGGTTTAGTTTGAGAAGGAAATCCGTACTTGAGAAACCCAGTGCCAAGGTCAATGATTAACGGGTTTTGCATGTTATGACCTCGCTCACTTCAACACTTGTGAGTTATGGTTGTGAAAGGAGAGTGGAATAGGGTAATGATGGCTCCATGAAATTAAATGTAACTTGGGGATGTTCTGCTCGTAGAATCTGAGTTAATCGACTCATTCCAGGAATCTCTGTTGCGACTTGAGGAATAGCAACTATCTTCATTTTAAGCTGACTTGCCTGGATGGCTAGTTCGTGTGTGAAATGCCCAGTAAAATATGTGTCATAGCCTTGTTCCCAGGCAAAAAATAGCCACTTGGGTGTAATCCCTTTACCTGCAACAATTACTAAGCGTTCAATTTCCTCATCTAGGTTGCCAACATAATTAATGGACGGGACCTTCAATCGTTTGGATACATACTGAATGAAAGATTTCAAGCTCGTTTCTTTCGGAACAGAACACGCACGACCAAGGGGCATTAGATTCCCATTCAGAGGAATTTTAAAAACATCGTTTACTTTGAAGCCTAGAGTATGTGCAAGGACATCGTTCATCCCACCGTCAACCATCGCCCAGTTATAATGAGCAATATACACCGTAATGTTTTGCTTTAGCAGATGTCGAAGGAGAAGTTGTGGAACACCCGTTAAACGCGATTGTGACCTAGGAAAGGGTGAACGATGGGCAACGAGAAGGTTGGCACCTATATCACTGCATTGAATAACCACAGGTACGGTAATATCAACACAAACAGCAGCAGAAGTGAGTCGCACCCGTTTCTGCTTGGCTATATCACTAATTCCGAGAATGACACCATCAACATCATCAGCAGGGACATACATTGAAGGTGCCAATTTACTAAGTTTTGAGACAATTTGCCACAGTGTCGCCATATAAGCTCAACCACACGAGTGATTGTATCCATGAGATGGTATCTGTTTCTTTAGTCTTTTGCGGACCGTTGTCTGAAACTTACCCATCTAAGACATCTCCTTGGATGGTGTTCAGTTCCTGCATCATCGACGGGCACTGCCCCACAGAAGGGCTGTCACCTCCCGTCTCACGCCAGGCGTTTAGCGTCTCCGTGCAACTCACGGCGACAGCAACTAAATTATAACTCGCATTCACATCCCGGTCTAAGCGAACCCCACACCGCTCACAACCAAAGACACGGACAGATAACGCCAAATTCTCTTTTATATACCCGCACTGCGAACACCGCTTCGATGAAGGATAGAACCGAGGTGCCACGACCAATTGTGACCCATACCATGCGGTTTTGTAGACCAGTTGGCGACGAAACTCAAAGAAGCCCGCATTCGTAACGGCTTTGGCAAGATGCGGATGCTGTTTCATTCCCTCCACATTCAGATCTTCAACCACGATGACTGCCTTGGTTCTCGCCAGCATCGACGTGACCTGGTGGAGGGCATCTCGCCGGATATTCGTGATTCGCCAATGTAACCGCTGGAGCCGACGCACCATCCGTCTACGATTCCTGCTCCCTCGCCTTTTCCGGGCCAGAGACCGCTGCATGCGTTTCAGTTTCCGTTCAAAGCGCAACAACGCCTGAGGATTTTCATATAGTGTTCCATCGGACACAACAGCCAACCGGTGAAGCCCAACATCCACGCCCACCACAGGACCCCGATTGTCAGGGACCACCAAGGTTTCTTGCACTAGAAGTGAAACAAACCATCGACCTGCTTTCTCTGATAGGGTTGCTGAGAGAATGTGCACCTGATCGGATTCTGCTGGCAGGTAGCCCTGCTCCTTCAGTCGGAGTCGTCCCAAGCGTGGGAGTTGGATGGTGTTAGGAAAGACTCGAATTGTTCCTGTCAGGCGGAAGGAGCCAATGCCGTATTTTCGGGACTTAAACTTGGGGAATCCCCGGGGGTCACCGTTTTTCAATCGACGGAAGAAATGGGCGAAGGCTCGATCGAGGTTGCGGAGGGCCTCTTGAGGGGCACACTTGGACACCTTATACATCCAGGGGAAGTCGGTCGA
Source organism: Candidatus Hermodarchaeota archaeon (assembly GCA_016839805.1). Classification (GTDB taxonomy): domain Archaea; phylum Asgardarchaeota; class Hermodarchaeia; order Hermodarchaeales; family Hermodarchaeaceae; genus Hermodarchaeum. The sequence goes on along the minus strand of JAEOTO010000009.1, from coordinate 70,255 downwards.
CTTAAGCCGGTTTAATTCGCGATGTAACGCAATTGCGTTGGGCGATTGCCCCGTTTTCTGGTATTCGTCTATCTTCCGACGGAGTCCCCAGTTGTACGCGAAGCGAGCACAGCCAGCATGTTTGCGGCAAATGGTACGTTGTTGGTTGTTCAGTTTTAACTGGTTTTATAGGCACGATGAACAAGCTCATAACCACTTGACTTTGTTGGTGATGAGGAAGTGGGTAGCGGGAAAGATTCGGTGGGGGAGGTGGTGGCATGCTCCGTGGGGATTTCGCCTGCCCGTGTCATGGTGTTGGGTCCTGTTTGAAGTTTTTCTTGTATGTTATATTGTTGAGAAGGAGGTTTTAAGGCTGATAGACCCCGAGGGATTTCTGAATGGGTGTGGAGAGTTATTGAAGGTGTTCAGTGTCGTGGAGGGGTTGACGTGAATTCTTTCGGGGTTAGGTGACCTTATTTGTCTACAAGGTGGTAGAAAGACTCCAACAGTTTATTACCCTGATATGCGATACTATCACTAATTTTATAATACACCAATTTCCAGGCAATCCGTGGAGAAGTCGAAAAAGTGTCTGGAAAATCCCAACGCAGTGAAATTAGTCGAGAAGAAGCAGCAGCTGAAGTATTGTCGCGTTGGGAAGATATCCATTATTCATTGCGGACTGCGATGGGCCAACTTGCAAAGGAGTGGAAGATTACCGATTGGCGTATACGCACTGCAATTCACAGTCTTGTATTTGAAACCGTGCGACGATTAAATACAATTGATTACGTACTGAATTCAGTTCTTGAAAAAACGTCAATAACTGATCTCGATTCTCTGACTCGAAATACATTGCGAATTGCAGCCTACTTGATCCTATTTGGTGAAGGCGTACCCGCACTCGCTACTAACGAAGCAGTCTCTATCATCAAAAGACGAAGAAATAAGCGTCTCGCTGGTTTTGGTAATGCCGTGCTTCGAAAAATTCAACAAACCAATTTACACACCATAATTCAAACAACAAGTCGTGAAGAGCAAAACACCCTTCAATATTCTGTTCCTCAATGGATGTTTGAATATGCAAAACAGCTTCTGGGATTAGATGAGGCTCGTGAATTCTTCTTTGCTAGTTTACAAAGTCCATCAATCTATATTCGAATCAATACCCTTCATGACAAAGCTGAATCTGCCGTTATGCGCCTTGAAAAAGAAGAATTCCAATGCACCCCCACTCCCCACCTTCCTGAGATCTACAAAGTTCAACGAGGAACCCAGCCAGTTGTCCATACCAACTTGTACACCCAGAACATCATCTATTTGCAAAGTCTTGCCAGCGCCTTAGTAGCCAGAATCCTTAACCCCAAACGGGAGAGTATTATTGTAGATTTATGTGCTGCACCCGGAAGTAAGACCTCTCATCTTGCACAATTAATGGAAAACCATGGTAACATCATCGCTGTTGATAATATTCCTGTTCGAACCCAAGAACTCAAACGAAATCTAACTCGCCTTGGAGTCTGTAATACCCACATACTCCTAGCAAACAGCTTCAAATTGCCCTTCCGACAAGACTTTCAAGTTGATAGCGTGCTAGTTGATCCGCCCTGTAGCAACACTGGAGTCATTCAAACACGTCCAGAAGTTAAGTGGACGATGACCCCTGAACTAGTTCAGCGGCTAACCAAGGTTCAAAAAGGCCTTATGCAAAGGGGGAGTCAAATCGTTGCACCAGACGGGTATATTGTCTATTCAACCTGTTCAATTACACTGGAAGAAAATGAACACCTTATTCGAGATTTTTTAGATGCCAACAAAGATTTTGAGCTTGTACCTACACAACCTTTTTTTGGGTCACCCGCCTTCGAGGGGCAGGTACAATGTCAGCGGCTTTTTCCGCATAAACAGGATACCGAGGGCTTTTTCGTAGCGAAATTACATAAAAAAACTGGAGTCTAATGGCTAAAATGGCCCTATTTTGAAATTATGAGGTTAGATGAAAATGGGCCACATCGACATTCTTTTGGGAAGGGAAAGTTGACTGAAGGGTTTATCTTGGCTAGCCTCGTGGATTAATTGGACGAGATTATCTAGTTTCATAGAATCGCTGTGTGCTTTCTTGGAACTTGATTTCTCTCGGATTGTGACCGATAACGAGTTCGATTGCAGTTCTTTGTCTCCCACTACCGCAACAAAGGGAATCCACTGTTTTCCTGCATTTCGAACTTTCCAACTAAGGGTTTTCCCACGATCATCAAGGACAGCACGAACGTTTTGGTTACGAAGTTGGTCAACTGCTTTATTAGCAAAGTCCTCATGACGATCAGCAACAGGAATAACGACTACTTGGACCGGAGAGAGCCATAGGGGCAGCATGGGAGGCTGTCCCTTTTGCTGACGTTTTACGGCACTTTCTAAAAGCCCATAAACTAACCGTTCGAGGCTCCCAATGCTGGTATGAACGATTATACAACCAACTTCTTCTCCAGCATCATTAACATAGGTAATGCCATATCGCTCAGCGTCAGTTACGTCGAGTTGCACCGTACTCAATTGTCCCGATCCTTCAGCCGCATCGACAAATTGAAATTCATTTTTCACATTCCAATAATGACTCATCTCTGGAAGCAATTCCAAGAGGATAGGCCGTTTCAGATCTCGGGCTAATTCCACAAGAAGATCTCGAGTTTGAGTATAATATTCTTCGACCAGTCGGAATACAAGCAGGTACTCAATTCCCAGCCCTTTGATAAGTCGATCATAGTTTTTGGTAATCATAGCAAATTCTTCTTTCCCCTGTTCGTAGTCAGCACAGAAGCAATGAATATCTGGCATTGTGAAAGCACGAAGTCGGCGAAGACCAACACATTCACCACGCTTTTCTAGCCGAAAGGAAGGTGAAAGTTCAAAGACCCGAATGGGTAGCTGACGCTGTGACATCTGGACATTTTTCATAATTGAAAACAACCCAAAATCACCAGCAAACCGGAGGAGAAGCTCCTTATCCTTACTCAATTTGATGCGATAGTCTTTTTCTAGGAATTTTTCAGCTTGTTCTGCAATGTCCTTCTGACTCAATCGGTACATGAGTGGAGTCTCAATACGCATTGCCCCAATTAAATCAACAGCGATGGTGTGCACATAATCTTCAAGCAGTTCTTTTAACAGCGCCCCTTTAGGATAAAACCGGAAATGTCCCACGTCAGAGGCAGGTTCATAATCAATTAATTCGAGTTGACGCATTACTCGAATATGTGGAGGTTCACCTTTAGCACCCCTTCCAAGCTCTTCAATCTCAATAAAAGTACGGAATTCCCCTTTGATTGCTTCGTGACTATCTAAATCATCTAAGTCCAGTGGCTCTTCTTTACCTTTTGAGTCAATAATTAAATACTTAGCCAAGACTAGCGCCAACCTACATCAAATATCATTTACTACTCGCCCAACTCTCGCTTTGACAGGAAAAAAGGTTTCTATACAAACCGTGAAGACAGATGGTGAAAGAATCATGAACACCAATCTCCCCCAGCAAAAAAGCCAACAAGCCTGTGACCTTCTCAAAGAATTGAATATGGACGCATGGCTTATTTGGGTTAGAGAAACCAAACTAATGGCAGACCCTGCAATCGCCCTTGTATTAGGTAGCGATGTGGTTTGGCAGTCAGCGCTAATATTCACAAAAACCGGTGAACGCATCGCTATTGTCGGTAATTATGACGCCCAAGGAATAGAAGCCCTAGAAGTGTTTACCAAAGTTGTTCCCTATACTCAAAGCATTCGGGACGCCTTACGAACAGAGTTGGATCAGATCAAACCGAAACAAATCGGCTTGAATTATAGCCGCGATGACTATGCTGCAGATGGAATAACCTACGCCATGTATAACCTCCTCAGAGAATACTTAGAAGGAACATCATATCCTGATCGATTTATGAGCGCAGAACCGCTCATGACTCGGTTGCGTGGACGAAAAAGCTCTGAAGAAGTTAACCGAATCCAGACAGCCATTAACATTACTGAACAAATCTACAATGAGGCAAGAAAGTTTGTCCAAGTAGATCAAACGGAATTAGAGATTTACCGCTTTTTCCATCAACGCATGCAAGTACATAATGTTACTTTTGCCTGGGACGCAGATCATAATCCTGCTGTTGATGCAGGACCTAACAAAGAGTTTGGGCATGCTGGACCCACGGATAATAAAACCAAAACTGGGCATCTCCTTCACTTTGATTTTGGTGTCCGATACAAAGGTTATTGTTCGGATTTGCAAAGGATGTTCTTTTTCGGTTCTGCGCGAGATATTCCAGACGAGGTTCAAACCGCTTTTGATGCGGTCCGTGATGCCATTCAAAAGGCTGCAGAATTTATCAAACCAGGAGTTAACGGTTTTGAAGCGGATGATATCGCCCGTCAATTCCTCCAAGAAAGAGGGTATGAAGAATATGGGCACGCACTTGGTCACCAAGTTGGTCAAGAAGCGCATGATGGTGGCACTCTCCTAGGACCACTCTGGGACCGATATGGTGCGAGTCCGAAAGGAGTAGTTGAAGTAGGAAACGTCTTTACACTTGAACCACATGTTCGGACGAAGAACTATGGTCAAATAAGTTTAGAAGAAAACATTGTCGTCACAAAGAAAGGTTGTCGATTCCTTTCAACCCCTCAAAAAGAACTTGTTTGCATTCCTTGAAAATAATGGCGGGCCCGCGGGGATTTGAACCCCGGATCTCTGAATCCGCAATCCAGCGCCATATCCAACTAGGCCACGGGCCCTTGTTTCGAGTATTGTTGTAGGGTGTTAAAATTGCCTTTAAAGACTTTGCTTAATAATGTAGCACTAGCGTCTGGGCTAGCAGTGTGCGTCTCTAGGTACCTGAGAGTATTTCCCGCCAGGAATCAATATCTGAAAGTAGATTTTCGCGGTGCTTTTCGCTGATATCCTGATTGATTTTATAACCTTCCAGGGTTCTTACCCAACGAGCCCAGGGTCCCATTAAACGGGGATCGTGCCCTACTAGCCGATGTGAGAGCTCACGGCGTTTCCGCATAGCATTCAGGATGTCTACGGCGCGAGTAAACCTTTCGATCTCCCGTCGCATGGCATCAACTTCATCAAGGGCAGGGTTGGTGCCATACTGGTTGGTATTTTGAGAGAAGCGATCTAGAATTGATTCAACTTCAGTTGGTTGAAGTGTAGCAGCACGTATAGTTTCATCGGCGACCATTAGGGCTTTTTCTAATATCGCCTTTAGTAGAATCATATTGTTTTGTGCGATCACGTTGGGGGGGTGTTCCAGGGTATCAATGCATTCTTTTAGTAGCTTCTCCAGTGTTTTCCGGTGGTTTCGACACTCTTTTTCGTATGACATTAACCTCGCCTTGTAGAGAAGAGCGTTTGGCTGTGTTGTGAACATTACAACAATAGAAGGAAGCATTATAATATTTTCTCGAAGCGTCAATAGCAGAAACCGATATTGAGTGAAAATGAGTTCCACAATTACACAGTATGAAGTGAGATTTGGTTGAGCGTATGATAAGTGCCATTTTTTTGATATACTATCGTGTCACCAAGCCGTACTCCACCCACATTAGGTTTGAAGAGACTTGCCTCAATCGTGAAAACCATTCCAGGAAGTAGCAGACTCTCATTGGTGGGCGATATTAGTGGTCGTTCAATAGGTTGAAGTCCAATCCCATTCCCCATCTGAGGCATTAGGTATTTTAGAACTCCTCGATCATCAGCAATTCGTCGTATACTCAAAGCAATATCACGAACTAGTGTTTCTGGGTTAAGCTGAGTCCGTGCAGCATTAACAGCGTCTCTGGCACATTCAAAAAGCGCTAGCTGGCTTTTCTTTGGTTTTCCAGTCATCACTGTCCGTGTTAAATTCGAACAGTAATCATCATTAATTGCTGAAATCGAAATTATTACAAATTCACCTGAACCGATTTCGCGACGACTAGCAGCTGCATAAGGGCAAGCCGCCCTTGGTCCTGAAGCAATGACCGTCGGATAACCAGTGGTGGTTGCTCCGGCTTTTCTTAGAGTACGCTCTACCTCTGCAGCGACTTCGATTTCAGTAATTCCAGGTTGAATAAATTCAATCGCGGCACGTATTCCATGTTCCGCGATTTGGACAGCCGTATGAATCTTCTCAACCTCAGCTTCATCTTTGACCATGCGTAATTCCGCCATGGGACTGGAGATATTCTTGAAGCCAGCATCCGGAAGTAAGCGTTTCAAGTATTCAAAGCGCCGGGCTGAAATATAATCTAATTCTATGCCGATGTCAACAGATTGGAAATTATGTTCTTCAATTGCCTCCTGGATACAATTAAGAAGTGTTGATTGGGTGGATCCTTCACCTTGTGATGGTATATAGGAGTGGACTTGGCTAAACCAAGACTGTGCATTAGCAAGATCTAATTCCGCCTCTGGCAAAATTAGCCAGGGTTCGGTATCTTGACCTAAAACAGCTACTGAGATCCCGTGTACACATGCAGGTCTATACCCGGTTAAATAACGAATATTAAAGGGATTAAAAAGAAGAATGCCACTCGTTTCTTCCCGGGTCATAACCCGCTGTGCACGGTCTAAACGCATTAGAGAGAACTCCGTTGTATCATCCTGTGTAGTTGAATTAAATCTCTATCGTATGGGACCCATTTCCATCGATAAATGCCTAAACGTATTTAATAGGACATATGACTTCCATTTCTCACTCGAGAAGCAAGGGCCCTTGGCCTAGTTGGATATGGCGCCAGACTCCGAATCTGGAGGTCCCGCGTTCAAATCGCTGAGGGCCCGCTACTTCATTATCTCTTCGAAATGATAACCGTAGCGTATCTAAAAGGCTTAAAACTGCTATTCCTGCTAGAAATCTCACATCGTTGGGAGGCAAGCTTTTGCAAATTGATTCGCAGTGTGTGAGTTGTCTTATCTCTCGAGCGTTTCAAGAGGTTGAGTTAGCAACACCTAACCTTGATCTGCAATTAGAAGCTATGACTGAAGTTGTTGGAATCCTCTATAATTCCCTAACTAAGGGAGGACGTATGGAGAAGATTCCGGCTTATGTGGGAACGCTGCGGGATCATTCCATTCAACAAATCACAGGGTGCCCCGATCCTTACGCAAGACTGAAGCAGGAGTCAAATGAAACTGCGTTAAAGATTGTTCCCTTCCTTGAGGACTTTGTAACTCAAGTCAAAGATCTTAAACAGCGTTTTCGTCGAGCTTGTATGGCTGCGTCACTAGGAAATATTATCGAGTATGGTGTGGCAGGGCATGAAATTCCTTGGGATAATATGGCTGAACTAATTTCTCAAGTTGAAGGGGACTTGGCGATTGACCAGATTGATCAGCTTTATCAGCGAGCCAAAAAATCGAAAACTACACTGTATTTAACTGATAATGCAGGTGAAGTCGTGTTTGACCGTCTATTAGTTAACACCCTAATTGAGTTGGGTACTGAAGTCACAGTGACGGTTAAAGGAGCACCAGTATTAAACGATGCAATGCTTGAGGATGCGAATACAGGAGGATTAGTGGACATCACAGAGGTTATTACAACTGGAGGAGGATCTGTTGGTGTTTTACCCCCGTGGTGCTCACAGGAGTTTCTCGACCGTTTCAAGACTACTGACTTGGTAATTGCTAAAGGTATGGGGCATCATGAAACCCTTCCTGAATTTACTTTACCAGCACCAACGGCGCACCTGCTTCGAACGAAATGCGAGCCGGTTGCACGATCATTGGGCGTACCAAAAGGACGAAATGTTGTGAAGGTGCTGGTCAACCATCAGGGTCCCTTAGGTCCATTAAAAAAGACATAATCATGTGGGAGAAAGAAATTATTCAGCTTCAGTGCTAATGTAATAGTATTCGCCTCGCTGCTTTTGCTCCCGATCAAGGCGACTATCTTCTTTATTGACCCGTGGTCGACCAGTGGCGTGATCGCGGCGAAATGTAACCCCCATTTCCTTGAGAAACGTGTTCATGCCCATCCGTAGGTCAATGGGAGCTTGACAGAACCCTTCTAGACCAGGTTTTCCTGTGAAAACGGAGATAGTATCTGCAAAAGCGGAGATGGTAACCATGTCATGTTCGACAACGAAGGCGGCTTTACCCTGGTCGTGGACAATGGAGCGAATGACTTTAGCTGCTGCAAGACGTTGTTCAATGTCTAGAAAGGCTGATGGCTCATCAAAGAGAAAGAGATCTGCGGGACGAGCTAAGCAGGTTGCAATAGCAACTCGTTGAAGTTCGCCACCGCTTAGTTCGTTAATTTGGCGGTCCTTTAGTTGGTCAAGTGCTAGGGGTCGTAAGACATCGGATTTGAAGATGCTGGTAATGACTCTAGCCCCTCCAACTTCTTCTAGGGTCTTGATCACCGTGGCGTCACTTTCACCGCTTAGATATTGTGGTTTGTAACTAACTTTGAGATCGGTTTCAGGGAGGACACCTTCATCAGGCTTCATATCTTTTGCTAGAAGTCGGACAAAGGTTGTTTTTCCGATGCCATTGGGACCCAGGACACCAATGACTTCACCTTGGTGAACTTGTCCGGGCATGATTTGAAGTGAGAAGTCTTCAAAGGATTTAGTCATAGCCTCATATTCTAAAAGGACTTCTACGGTAGCCCAATATTCAGCGGCTGGTGGTCGGGTTTCGAACCGAATTTCTTCATTTCTGAATCGAACATTACTGTCAGGGAGATAACCATTGAGATAGATATTGATACCTTCGCGAACACCATGGGGATTAGACACAATTCCATATACTCCGGGTTCACCGTAGAAAATACAGACATAATCGGAGATGTAGTCAGCCACTGCTAAGTCATGAACAACACTGATGACCATTTTTCCTTCCTGTGCTAGTGACCTAATGGCACGGGCTGCGCGAACACGTTGATAGACATCCAGGTAAGAAGTGGGTTCATCAATTAGATATACGTCGGCATCGCGTGCCATTACAGCAGCGATAGCCACCCGTTGTAGTTCTCCACCACTGAGGACAGATACGTCACGTTGTAGAACGCTTTTCAGTTCCAGTTGAGTCAGGAGTTCTCGTAGTTTACCGCGTTCATTTGTAGCCTCAAGGAGTTGTTGCACTGAACCTTGATAGGCTTCAGAGATTGATGTGACATTCTGCGGTTTGTAGGCAACAGTAAGGCCACCATGTGAGGCTTGTTCAAAATAGGGCTGTAAACCCGATCCACGGTAATGGCGAATTATATCTGGCCAATCTGGAGGTTCCTCGAAATTACCAAGATTGGGGCGTAATTGGGTAGCGAGAATTTTGAGCGCAGTGGATTTTCCTGTCCCATTCGCTCCTACTAACCCCGTCACGGAACCAGGTGTAGGTATTGGCAGGCGGAAAAGTTTGAAGCTGTTAGGACCATAGCGATGAGAGGTGTCCGTGTCTAATTCATCGGCGAGATTAATAATTCGGAGAGCTCTAAAGGGACACTTCCGAGTACAGATTCCACAGCCAGTACAGAGGAGTTCCACAATACGTGGCTGGCTATCTTTCTTTTTTTTATCAAATATGACCACCTCATCCCCCATTCGCTGAGGAGGACAGAAACGCTGACACTCTCTAGTGCACTTTGCAGGGTTACAGGCTCGAGGGTCTAATACAGCAATACGCATTTGAGGAATCCTCCACGAGTTCCGACACACCTTCACAATTTTAGTCTTATGGGCACACTAGATGAGACGTAATAGGGTTAATGTGAACGAAGCCAGTTAGCACGATGGTGTAAAAATTGTAATGCTTTCGCGGCTCGTTGAGGAGTTGGAAAATTAGGGATACCAGCTTGTATGAGAAGAGGTAGTCCTTCTTCAACAATATCACCGGCTAACCAGCACGTAACTAAGGGTTTTTTCGAGTTAGTTTTTTTTGCTGAAATAATGCTTTTCGAGATCGAATGAATTGACGAAAAGACTGTTGGAACACACAATACTAACACCATATCAAGACCTGAATTATCCAGGAGAAGTTTGGTTATATGCTGGTAGGTCTCAGGGGTTCCTTCTGGCCCTACATCGACAGGGTTCACCATTGGGTAAAAGGGAGGCAAGACTTCCTCAAGTTTTGTGATCAGTGGCGCAGGAAAAGGTGTCACATCAAGCCTCATTTGTGCACAAGCATCTACTGCTAGCACCCCAGGGCCGCCACTGTTTGTAATAATTCCAACTCGATTCCCCTTTGGTAAAGGCTGTGTAGCTAAGATTTGACAAGCGTCGATAAACTCGTCAAGGTTAGTTGCTTGGAGAATCCCTGATTGCCGAAATGCACCAGCATATATTGCCTGTTCCCCTGCTATTGTACCTGTATGTGAGCGGATAGCACGGGTAGCTTGGAGCGTTTCTCCAGGTTTTAACACAACTAAAGGTTTTTGACGTGAAAGAGATTTTGCCTTCGAAATAAACTGATGCGCAGTAGTAATACCTTCAAGATACCAGCCAATTAACTTCGTAGGAGTATGAGCAGTTAAATATTGGAGAATTTCTTCAGGACCAATATCCGCTTGGTTCCCATAACTGACGAATAAACTAAATCCTAGCCCAACAGCTCGCGCTAGAGCAAGGATAACGGCGCACATGGCGCCACTTTGTGAAATAAATGCCACATGACCCTTTTGTAACCGATTTTCAAAACTGGCATAGATTCCTTCCCATGTTGAAGCAAATCCTGCACAATTAGGACCCAGCATTCGCATGCCATACTGATGCACTTGTTGTACTAGGGCTTGCTCTGTAGCATCATCTCCCAACTCACTAAAGCCTGAGCTCATTACAATGACAGATCGAACACCCTTGCGGCCACAGGCATCAATAGCATCTAATACTCGATCTTTGCGTAGCACGATGATTGCTAAATCAATTTCTCCCGGTACCGCTTCTATCGATGCGTAGACAGGAAATTTGAGTACCGCTTTGAGTCGTGGATTTACAGGATAAATTGTTCCTTGAAACGCTCCTAATTGGAGACTCTTTATGACTTGGAACCCAATGCGATCAGGTTTATCGGAGGCCCCAATAATTGCAATAGACTTTGGTTGAAATAACGAATCCAAAGAGGTACCTGCCAAATGTCGCACCACAAGGTCGAAATGTTCTGTTGACTCAGTATTTGAATCAACATGTAGAATTGCAATACCCTTGGGTGTTTTAAGACTTGTTGGGAAATGTTTCTGTCATAAACTAGGGTCGTTGAGGCCACTAATTGAATGTGATAATCTTAGCAATCTCACGTTGTCGTGAGCGTAGTGTGACTTCGGTTATTCCAAGAGCCGAAGCAACGGCTTGTTGAGAGCGGGTTTCACCAAGTTGTTTGGCTGCAAGATAGATAGCCGCGGCAACATAGCCTTTCGGGTCTTTGCCAGATAGTTGAAGTTTCTCCGATGTTATCCCGAGGATTTCTATTGCCCGTTGCTCTACCGGAGCTGATAGGCCGAGGTGGTTAGCGAAGCGTGGGACGATAGATGCAAGATTCTGGCGCTTAGGTTTCAAATTTAGCGTTTTCACCAACAGGACATAACAGCGTTTAATGACGCGATCTTCTTCACCTGAAGTTTTCAAAACATTCTCTAACGTTAGGGGGAAACCACAGGTTTTTGCAGAAGCAAACACGCAGGCCGCCACCATAGCTTTGATACTATGACCGCGCAAGAGATCGTGTTTGTAAGCCTTTCGGTAGTAAATAGCTGCGGTTTCTCGAATATGTCCGGGAATGCTTAGCTTTTCTGCCATTCGTCGAATCTCGGTGAATGCAATCGTGAAGTTTCGTCTCCGCCAGGTTGACCGGGAGTTCCATCGCAAGATTCGTTCAAGGCGACCTGCCCGTTCAGCAGACACGCCATTCCCATTTATACGCTTGGAAACTTTCGTGGATAAACCATAATCAGGAAGCATTTGAGAAAGCGGAAGCCCATTCGTGCTTCGCTGTGCTTTTTCTTCCGGTGTAAATGCTCGAACCCCAGCGCGGGGATCAATCAATGCTTCGGAAAGAACCATTCCACAGCCCGTGCAGATAAGTTCACCCCGTTGTGGGTCATGGACAATATCTTGAGAATTACAATCTGGGCAGCGCGTTACATCAGCATGTTTTGCTGCGACTGCCGAATTATTGCTATACTCTACTGTCAAGAAGCCTTTAACCTCACCCAAAGAAAAGCGCTAGCGGCTTTTTATAGCACCGCAATAATAGCACCAAAAACATCAACTCCCACTTATAAACCACGAACTTTTCAAAGGGAATCTGTGGCTTCGATGGACATCCTAGATTTGCACATCAAGAGCACCATAACTGACAGAATCCTTCATCCAATTCAGCATGGGGACTTTAATTCAGCAATAATTAACTTACCTTCTATTCTCGATAAGCTGTATACGAACATTCCGGATAAGCGTCGTAGTTCGTTTGGTCGAGTGTACACGATTAAGGTTCTTAGCAAATATCTATACAGTCAATTCATGGATGCCCAGTTGCCCGTCTATGATGTTGCGTCACGAATTTTTGAATTGAGTAGCGAGGCTCGAAGTAGGGGCGTCGCCCTGGGCATCCTCTCCTATTATGGGTTAGAGGAATATCAACGCGTGTTTTCCTATTTTGAACTCACAGCTGCAGGAGAGGATTGGGAAATCCGAGAATTTGCTCAGATGTTTTTCCGCAAGCTCACCCAAAAGTATCCAATGGAGGTCAAATCCTTTCTGTGTAAGTTAGCGAAATCTGATAATCCGAATCATCGTCGCTTTGTTGCAGAAACACTGCGTCCTGTGCAAGAGAACCAGTGGATATACAGAAAGCCTGAGTATTCTTTATCCATTCTTAGATTACTGTTTCGAGAACCCTTAGCTTATCCTCGGACATCTGTTGGAAATAACCTCAGCGATTTGGCACGACGACTCCCAGAACTCGTCATTACCATAGTAAAGGAACTTGTCTCTAATGGAGATACGAATTCCTATTGGATTGCATATCGAGCATGTCGAAATCTAGTTAAAAAGGAGCCATTAACCGTGATGGATTCGCTTAGCGTTGATGAATATCGGTATAAAAAGCGCATTTACAAACGAAGCGATTTCATGTAAGGGTGTTTTAATCTTGAACTTATGACTTGCGGACCCCAGCTTCTTCCAGGGTTTTGAGGAGAATTCGGTAGCTTAAACCGGGGAAATACTGGTGATGTTTCGATATTTGCACAGTGACTGTGGGTATATGTGGGTGCTGTCGTGTTGTTCGAGCAATGGAATCTACTTCAGTGAGATCTTCACCCGATAGGAGGCAAATCATAATAGGAGCTTCTGCGGAAATAAAGCTCTCCCAGAGGGAGAGGTTGAATGTCTTGTCCAGCCAGTCCCGAATAGCGTTGTGATCCGTCTCTTTTTCATTCCAAGTTATCCACATTAAGAAAGGAATGCTGCCAGCTGCTCCAAGTTCGTTAAAGGAACGAAAAAGGACTGCTTGCCCTTCGACCAGTTCGTTCACTAATCTTCGAACTCTTCGTGATGTTAATCCTGTTTTTTGTGCGATATCCACAATTGACATACGTGGATCATCGAGGAGCACATTAATGACACGCAGGTGCAATTTCGTAAGCTCCATCGTAGACCCCTGAAGGCTCAGCAATTGATGGGTTTCGATGTTTATTACGCAATCAAAGTTACGAAGGAAAGCACCAATCTCCCATAGATCTTGGGAGTTCCGGTATTCAGCGATGAGTGCATAATGGCCTCCTGTGTAGGAAGCTGCGGCGACTAACATTTCTTGGTTCCCAAGTGTAGTGACAAAGTCTTCTTCATCTTGGGACCCATCCGTTGCTAGAAACCCAAAGAGCAAGTTCGTTCCTGTCATTGCTCGGGATAGATTTACACCGTAATCTTCGATGATGCCACTCTCTTCGAGTTTTTTCACCCTTTTTTTTATTGCACTGGAAGAAATGTCAAATTTCAAAGAAAGCTCACGGTAGGTGATACGACAATTATTCGCCATATGGTTGAGAATACCCTTATCGATTGCATCCATCGGAATTGCCCTCCTCGGAGGATTGCACTATTTCAGATGAAGTAGAATTTGTTTATTTTCTTACTAGGTCTTTAATACTCCAGTTAGTGAACGGGAACACGACCCACTTTCCATGATGCTTCGGACAAAAGATTAGTGGTGTCAATTAACCGATTCTTAATGGCCTCTAGTTTTGCCTTCGCCTTGACGAATTCCTGATGGGAGGCAATTAGAATGCAACAGTCTGCCTTTAGCGCTTCTTCGAAGGAAACGGGAGTAAATCCGAGCTCTTGAAGTTCTTTCGCCGAGAAGTATGGATCATAAGCTTGAATCACTTTGGGTTGATATTCTTTGAGATGTTTAAGAATCTGGAGACTTGCTGCAAAACGTGTTTCTTTGACATTAGCTCGGAAGGAAATTCCTAGGAGACTAACTTGAGATTCCTTAACAGCTTGAGAATGACTATTGAGACACCTGATGACCAAATCTACTGTGTGAATTGACATGCTATCATTGATGTATCGGACTTGACGTAGGAGTGTTGCATCCTCACCCACTTCCATTGCTTTGTTAATGAGGAACCAAGGATATACAGGGATACAATGACCACCAACACCAGCACTGGGACGATGAATCATGCAGTGCTCCCCCGTGTCTTTATTTGCTGCAGTTATTACCTCCCAGGCATCTATCCCCAATGGTTCACATAGTTTTGCAAGAAAATTCGCATAACCGATGTTTACATCTCGAAATGTTCCTTCAGCCACTTTAACTAGTTCGGCCGTAATCAGTGAAGAAGTCTGTACCACCTCGCCGAAGACGCCATAGATCCCTGCAGCCGCTTCTGTACTGGCCTTATCGATACCCCCCACAACTTTCGGAAACTTGTAGAGATTCCGCATTACTCGACCAACCATAAGGCGTTCAGGACTATGAGCAAGGCCGAAATCTGTACCTGCAACTAATCCACTTCCAGTTTCGAGAACGGGTTTTACAACTTGTTCAGTCGCTCCAGGAGGCATTGTTGTAGAAGTGATTACGAGGTCACCTTTCTCAATACCTTTACTTGCTACATCAGCAGCAACTCGAATGATCGAGTAATCTTCCTGCCCTCTATCATCGACAAGCAGAGGGACAAGAATTACAATTACATCTGACTCTTTCGCAGCAGCCGCGCCATCTATTGTGGCTTTAAATTTCCCAGCCTTCACTACATCACGCAAAAGATCTGAAAATTTTGGTTCGCCAATAAGAGGAGATTCACCCCGATTAATTCGGTCCACGATTATCGGGTCTCTTCGGACTCCCACGACTTTCGCTCCTTCCTTGGCAAAAGATACTGCAACAGGGAGTCCCATATTTCCTATGCCGACCAGATCAATGGTTACATCACCCTTTCGTAATAGACGTGTCACTTCTTTGGCAGCTTTTCCATAGACTTTGACCATTCGGGCAACCTCGCGCCCTTAGCACCACAAGCCTACACTTAAGCATTATTGTTAAGAAAATTTTAAGCAAAAAAGTGGGATAAAGAAAGTTCAGCCTATTTTAATTGTAATTTGTCCTTAAGGAACGTAAGTATCATTAGTATGATTGAATCAAGCTTTCGAGTCCAAAAATGGTTGGCACCTTTTATCAACCGAAGATATTTCTCTTCGACTTGTAAATGCGCATAAATTGCTTCAGATTCTACATAATTAACGGTTGCATCATCCCGCCCGTGAATAATGTAACTTGGACAGTTAACGTAACGAATCGCTTCAGTGACAAGGTTTGGGTCCAAATCAGGCATTCGATAGCGCGCACTTATCGCAACGAGAGCAGCTGGATTCGCATCCATGGCTGCTGCAATCGCGATACTGCCTCCAAAACTGTAGCCAAGCAGAGCAATCCGTGAATCATCTGTATGAGGATGGGAACGGAGCAAGCTCAATGCAGCAATTGTGTCTTGGATTTCGCCAATTCCTTGTCCGAATTTTCCCTGACTTTTACCGACTCCACGGTAATTGAATCGAAGAATGTTAAAGCCCTTATTGACAGCAGCATTGCTCAAAGCAAGAAGTCGACTATCATCCATGTTGCCCCCGAATAGTGGGTGAGGATGACAAAGAACAAGACCCGGTTGTTGATCTTTTTCAACAAGCTCGAGAATCCCTTCAAGGGCTATTTCACCAACCTCAATGGTAACCGGTTCCTTATCGGCTTTTGATTCATTGGTAGAGTCAAACACCTGGATTCACATCTCCAGCGATTGCTGAACGTCATTGATTCGAAACTATCACAGGCTTTTAAACCTGCGTTCCTCGTGACTCTTTTTGTTTCGATTTTGTTGTAGCTGCGATTTGGGTCAGAACTGCATCAGATTCTTAAACCCTGTTTTCAGTCACCTTATTGGAGATTGCTCATGTCAAAAACCTCCAAGACAACAAAGTACCTACATCAACAACTGGGATTATCAGTAATTGATAGTCACTCCCATTATCTTTCTTACAAAACTTTCCAGTCCTGGCAAGTTGATTCCAAGGCTATCCAGCGACGAATTCGCACTCGAACCGATATGACTTCAGTTGACCAGCCAGGTCCTGATGAGGATTTTGCCCAAAAATGGGTTACCGAACTGGATCGATATGGAATAGCTCGAATTGGAATGATGGTGGGTCCTGAATCATGGGACGAATTTGCAGACGCACTCAAACGGTTCCCTAACCGCTTCTATGGTTACGCGAATATCAATCCCCTGTTACCTGAAGCTGAAGATCAGGCCCGTCATGTTATTCGAGAACTTGGATTTCATGGATACAAACTCTATCCCGTCCTTCATGGGTTCTATACACACAGCAAAGAAGCATATAGGATTTATCAAATCGCAGATGACCTTAAGGTTCCAGTCCTCCATCATTTTGGGATTTCTGTAGGAGCAGGTGTAGATCTTCGTTATGGTAATCCGCTAGATTTGCAACCTCCAGCACGTGACTTCCCTGATGTAAAATTTGGGATTGCCCATTTAGGAGCAGGAATGTTCCGAGAAACCCTTCTGTTGTTTTATCAAACGGATAACGTCTATGTGGATACTTCAGGATCCAATATTTGGATGCGGTATATTCCATATCCCTCAGATTTAGAGGGCGTTATGAAACGAACATTGGAAGCAGGAGGACCAAAGCGAATTGTATTTGGAACAGATAGTTCAATGTTCCCTCGCGGCTTTCGGTATGATATTTTAGAAAAACAACTGAAAATCTTCCAACGACTAAAAGTAACCATGGAAGACCTCAAACAACTATTTTCTGACAACATTCAGAGACTGATGAGAAAACACTAGACGCTAGCCTGCGTCTTTAACAACCTCATTTTCAACGATAGTTTCTTTTTGGGGTTGCTGGCGTTTGAGGGGCTCTTTCTTTTCAATACTATAAATTGCCTTAATGTAAAGACGTCCATCACAACGCGGACAGGGTCCAATTTCACGAAAAACATGGTCCCCTGCTTCATAAGGTCCTTCTGTTTCAACACCGCATTTGTCACATACTATTAGCCGTCGAATCTCAGCTAGCTCTATCTTTGAAGGAGCACGAGCACTTCGGTATATTAGAATAAGAAAAATAACCAAAAAAAAGAGACCAACAGCCCATAAAATAAGATTTAATGGGTAGGGTTGGAAGAATCCCCAGATGAAGAAGACTACAAAAAGTGTGACTAGAAGAGCCCACCAAAATCGTTGGTGGGACCCACGCTCGGCGATTGACGGAGTCGCCTCAGTAGCTTGATTCAACATCAGTATTATCACGTCCTATTTCTTTGGTCGCCGTAAACGTTTGATAAAGGAGAGAGTTCCTTCGATTTCGCGTTCGCGTGCCTCGATTAATGGCCACATACTTAATCCCATGCTTTCCCCAGTAATTTCTCCGAACAAATCGATGAAAAGCCCTACTTGGTACGCATACATGTTCGATACCGTTTGAGATGGGCGTCCGTGTTTGATATGAAACTCCACCATTGCATAGTCACTCCATCGACGATAGATTTCACTCTTCCAGAGTGTGGATGCATCCAGCGGGAAATGCATAAGGGCATTTTTCTTTCCGATATTGGGATAAAGAAAGGGTGCTTGGAAAGGGTTCAGGATGTTCCATTCAATATGAAGCAAATCTTGTGTTTTGAGTGGGTGAAGGTTACAGGGAAGTGCTGTCTTATCCCGGCGTACATCAGCAGTGCAAAGATCATAAGAATGCCACCGATTAGGGACATGTAAAGCGATGGTATGAGCACCACATTGGAGGTTTTCTATGTGACTCACACGGCGATCGCTAGGCACTTTCTCATAAAAGTAACTCCCCCCAAAGGCTTTGGTCATATAGTCTGCCATTGGATTGAAATCATCAGGAGAGATTTGCAGGTCTTTACTATCCCAATTGAAAAACGTTCGAATCATATGACCTGGTCGTTTTCCTTTCAGTAAGGGTCGGGCTCCATATTCAGCATTAAAAGTGGTTATCAGTGGATGATACGTTTTGCCTTCTTTACGGACAATGACATAAATCGGCTCATAATCATACAAGTGGCGAGGAAACAGCTGAATTGGCCAATAAGCAAAATACTGAATGCAGTAGATATTAGGATCATTGGGATCTTTATTGACCTGGTATTTGAGTACACAAGTTGGTGTTTGCTCAGTGGGAAGAATCATGTGGAAGAGATTGGTGATAAAGTCACGAGATTGTTGTGAGTATTCGGATTGGAGCCTTTCACGAAGTTGATCTAATACCTTGCGCATTTCTTTATCCCAAGGGATTTCACTTTCAGGGAGTTCGACTCCAAGAATCGCGAGTTTTGCCCCAGCGAGGTTATTGGGGAAATCGCCAAGACAGAACAAAAACAGGGTATCCGCAATTCCTGCAAAGTCTTTACTTGCCACTCGTTCTTTAAGTGATGCGAAGAAGCCGGTAGCTTTTCCATCGATTCCAAGATTCTTTGTTAAATCCGCTTGCTCCTCCTTAACCAATTCTAAGTCGGCATAGATGGTTGGACAAAATTGCTGTGCGATCCGTTTTTCTTCGTTTGTTGGTGCGTTGAGTGCGGGTTTGAACCCTGCTAGGGGGAAGGCTTTTTGCCAACGATGAAGTTCTGAATCGCTCATGACTATATTCTCCGGTGTCTCCGTCGTGAATAGCATATAAACCTACTATTATCTATTTTGGGGTTAGAAAATAGAGATTGATATGGCTTTAGAGAAGATTTTATTTTAACTAATACCCTTCAGCAAAAATCGTGAATGAAGTTATAGTGCAAGAAGCCAATGTAAAACGGGACCTATTAGGCCTAGTAACCCTAAATCGAAGCACCTTTGCTGAAGAAGGGCTCTCTAAATGGGAGCGCTGGCAGCAAGAAGGTCCTTGGGTTGACCCTGACACACTCAACCTTCATCTACAGGTAATGGAAGATGCAGGTGGAATCATTCTAGTAGCCCGTACCAAAGATGCTATCCTGGGAGAGGTCGAACTTCTTTTTGAGAAGATATCACCGACCACAAAGCAAGGTAATATCGCATGGATTATTGTTGACCCTGAGCATCGCCATGAAGGCATTGGCTCAATTCTATTAGAACATGCTTGCCAAATTAGCCAGGCGAAGGGCTGTACACAAGTAACTACGATAACTGAGGATGATGAAGCCGTCAATTTTTTCTGCACTAATGGTTTTAACCTTTCAGGACACGAAGCCAAATTCACCAAGTCGTTAAAACGCGAATCTCTTCTCCCTACCAAATCTAGTATCCAAAGAATTCCTCTACAATGGGCACCACGTAAACAACTACCAATGGGTTTTGAGCCAGGGCTGGGAATTAATTACTCCTCACAGTATACCTGGGCATATTTACGTAACATGAATCGATTATACACACTACTAGAAACCGACATACCACGTCCTAATCTTTGGTTGCTACGTCAAGAAAATGATGAAGCCTTATCCACTGACCATCACTATGTAAGAATTTGGTTAGCTAAAACTAGCCAAGCCTCCAGCTTCTTGGCAACTGTATTACCAGTTACTGAGTTTTTGAGTAAAACAAACGGTGTAACTCAATTGACAGTATTTTCCCGTGAAAATCAATACGGATTCCTTGAAACTCAAGGATATCAATACCAAGAAACTCGCCCAGTTCTGATTAAACTGATATAACTAATCCGAATGAATAATTCGTCCATTGATCATTCGAAATTGATGTTCAGAAGCTGAGAGGACAGCCGACTGATGACTCACGACAATAATTTGTTGAAAGGTGCGAGATAATTCATCTTTCAGTAGACGAATAATATTATCCCTGCGTTGAATATCAGAACCTCCGAAGGGTTCATCGAGTAGAAGGAATTGGGGCGTCGCACCACGGCCTTGGGGAAGCAATGCAATAGCAAATCCAAGACGGAGAGCTAGGAGGAATTGATCTTCGGTTCCTCCGCTGTAGAGTGTTGCTTGTACATATTCACCAGCTGTTGCCGAATAGACCTTAAGGCTATAGTCTTCACTTAGCTTAGGAAACCGGTATTTTCCATCAGTAATCGTTGCCAATATACGTTCCATGACATGTACAACGCGTGGACGTACTTGTTCACGACCTTGTTCCGCGACCTCACGTATTAATTCAATCGTGAGTTCACCAGATTTTATATTCTGATCAAGCTGGAAAAATTCCCGTTCTTTATTTGTGAATTCGTCTAGAACTCCTTCGTTCTCTTTTAGAAGAACTGAAAGTTCATTAATACGCTGAACAGTATTTCTCCGACTCTCTTGTATAGTCGCTTTTTCTTCACCCATTGTCTTGATTTGCTGGTCGAGCTGCTCATACAACGCTTCGGTATACTCGGCAATTTCTTCGGGAAGTGGGGGAAGAGTCATTGAAGAAAGTTGTTCTCGTAGGGTAGTAATTTCTTTCACAATTCGTGTAAGATCTGCTTTTGCTTCACGAAGATCTGCTAATTGTCCCTCAATTGATTGTAACTGGTCAGTAACTGATTTCTGACTTGCTTGAAGTTCCAAAAGTCTTTGTTCTACGGTTCTTACAGTGTCTCGCAGAGTGTGTGCGTCAGAGTCCTTTGGTGGTTTTACCCCTTCTAATAATGTCGTTGAGAGGTTTTTGAGTTGACTCTGAACTTGTGTTGAGAGCTGCGTGATTTGGTTGGTTAGTTCTTTATCTCGGTTGAGGCGGTCTTGAAGTTGTTCTTCAAAAGTTTCTTTGGTCCGGTACTTTGCTACCTGTTCACTCAGTTCCTCTTCTTTTCTTCGCATCTGATCTAGTTTGGCTGCAAGGCGACTATAATTGAAATAATTCTTGATGAGATAAGCTACAAAGGGAATGGATGCTAGGAGAAAAACTATCCCTACGATTAGATTGAAGAAGAGTGCCATAATTCCAGCGGCAAGAAGTCCAATCGAAGGAATGTAAAGGAGAGGTGAGAGAATCTGGTTTTGGCTGACTTCGATACTGATTCGCTGATTCTTAATTTGTTCATACTCTGTTACAACGTCTTGCAGTGTACTTAACTCGCCCACTTGGCCTTCAAGTGATGAAATAACTTCGGTCGTCATTTGTAGTTCGTCTACAGTAGCTTTGAGCTTTTCAGATGCGTCTTGCAATTGTTCAAAGATGGTCATATCATCTTGAAGATAGTCAAGCTGTTTCGCTTGCCCACGGAGTTTCTTTTGTTGCCTCTGAAGTTTATCCAAATTCGCTAATTGCTTTTCCAAGCGGTCCTGAGTTTCTAGTCGGAACTTAATTTCACGCTCTAAATCCTTTTGTTCATCTTTTGCTATCTTGTAAGCCTTGACAGCCTTGTATTTCTTCTCACTTTGAGCAAATGTTTGATTAATTTCTTTTAATTGACCCTCAATTTGAGTCAAAGTTTTTTGCTTTGCTTCTAATTCCTGAGTCTGTTCTAGGTACGCGTCTTTACGGAACCGCAGCTCTTTGAGAGTTTCTCCTGTTGGTTTGAGGGCATTTCTTAAGGGTCGGAGTTCAGTTGCTAGTTTATTATCAGCGCGTGAAAAGCACTCGCGTCCCATCATTGCATTGATAACGTGTCGACGGTCCATTTTCGGCATTTGTGCCAGACGGTCTAAATCTTTCTGAAGTACGATATTGCTTGCCAGTAGGTCATTCAGATCCACTCCATTAAGTAGAGTGCTCACTTCAGCTTCGACATTTTTGACCCCTGTTGCTAGAAGAGAAGCTTGTCCAGATCGAGCGATTTTGTGGAGTTGGGCAGTACTGGGACGTTTTCGATGGATTTGTCGAGTAATTCGGTATTGGGTACCTTCAACTTCAAAGAATAAACGTACGAATAGTTTATCCGCATCGTAATTGATGAGGCGGTCTTTTTGTCCCAAGGGTGCTTTATGGGTCCGTCCGAAGAAGGCAAAGAGTATTGCTTCAAAGATTGAAGATTTTCCGGATTCATTTGGACCACTAATCGCGAGGATGCCTTGAGGAAAGTTGATATCAAGATCTAAGTGCTTGAAATCTCGAGCCACTAGTTGCTGTAAAACGACCATTCCCCTACCAACCTCCTGAGTCTTCTAAAAGAGCTAGCCCGCGATCTAATGCTTTTTGGAGTAATGCCTTCTTTTCTAGGTCTTTCTCTTGTTTTACTCTCGCATTAACATAATCACGATATTCGGTGATTGGTGGTTTCAATTCAGTTTCAGGAGTAAGAAAATCTGGATCGGGGCTGATGTATTCGAGTTCGTCCACGATTTCAGTGGAGAAGCATTTCGCAAACCCATGCCGTACGACTTCAGTTCGACGATACTGTTCAGCTGATTTAATCGTCATGACACCCTGAAGACGAAACCGGAGGATAAGCTGGGGATTTCGCAGACGATCGATTTCTTTGATAAGCATTTGATTGATATTAACATCAGCGGGAATCGTGACATCCTGTGTTTGCATTGGGCGGGTTTCAATGGGGAAGAATTGGAGTTTTTGTACGGCATGTGTGTCGATTTCTAACCAGACAAAACCCTTCTTTTGAGATTCCTCAGAAAAGGTTACGTGCTCTGTGCTTCCGGGAGTACAGATTGTTGTGTTTCCAACTTGTTGCTTTTGATATTCGTGGTTGTGACCTGCAGCAAGATATGTCAGATTCTTGGGTATTGACTTGAGTAGGATATCGGGTTCATAGGGAAAGGTTCCACGAAGTCCTTCTACATTATAGTGGGCTAGAAGGATGTTAACATCACCTTTTCCCGGAATGGATAATTGATGAAGGGGATCTTCTGAAGGTCCTAATGTGGGATTAAAAGAAATTCCTGAGATTTCAACTTCAAGGTCATGCAAATTGATGGTGCTAGATTGTATTGTTTCCCATTCAGGAAAAAAGTTGACAAAGCCTGTACGGGCGTATTCTAATAGGGGGGCTACTCCATGACGACGCGCCCGAGGAACATCATGGTTTCCGCTGATAATGTAAATGGGAATCTGTTTCTCGTGTAGTTTTCTAAAGGCTTCCATGACTCGGGCTCGAACCGGATTTCGCGGATTCAGTCCGTCAAAAAGGTCGCCAGAATGGAGAAAAAGATCGGGTTTCTTTTCTAAAGCGGTTGAAACTATGGTATCAAAGGATTTGAGAAAATCATTCTTTCGTTCATAGCGCCGAGAACCAAATTTAATGGCAGGAATATCTAAATGTGAATCTGAGGTGTGAAGAATAGTAATCGGCACGGTGTTTACACCTCAGAGAACGCTCCCTTCAATTTCTTTTCTTGCTTACGTTCCTGAACGAGTTGGGCATCAATTCCTGCAGCTTTTCGGGCTTGTTTGAGCCGAGCGACGACGTCAATATCAGCACCGCCCTCTCGCGTATTACGGGGTCGAACCTTAATCATCACAGGTGTCCGAGTAATATCACCGACTACAACAGCTTCGCCCACATTTAAGCCGGGTAGATCGGAGATAAGGTCCTCACTTAACCGTTCAGATGATTGAGCAATGGCGTTTTGGTCACGAGGATTAGTAATTTTGAGGACGATCTGACTATTACATTGGCTAAGACTATCTGGATGAATTCGCCCAGGTCGTTGACTAATTAGGAGAAGGAAGACACCGAATTTTCGTCCTTCTTGAGCAATTCGTCGAATAATATTCGCAGAATAGGTGGGGAATTCAGGGGGGACAAAGGTGTGTGCCTCCTCTACGACTACAAAAACGGGATATGCAAAGGCATCGGTGGCCACAGCTTCAAACACATCTTTTAGCAGCCGACTGACGATGTAATCTGTGCTGCGATTGCCAAGTCCGGATAAATCGATAATCGACGAATGATAGGGTTTGATGATTTTCTCTATAGGTACGCCGCTGCGCGAGAAGACGCGAAGGCGGTGAAGGCGTCTAACATATTTTGTTGCGTTGAGAGCACCGAAGCGGATGGATTTATCTAAATCCTCAGTATTGGCTACTGTGTTCAGTTCCTTTTCGATATCCTCAGTTAGATAGACGACATTTCTTTCTTGGAGTTGTTTTAGAGCCGTCGCTAAACCTGCCCGGATATTGGTATACTTTTCGCCAATGCCGCAGATTCCGCATAATTCGTCGAAGTCAAGATCAGCTAATCGAACGGTATAGGATTCTACTCCACCGATATCTTTCTTGCTATATCGACCGGTGCTTTCGGGATTTTGGAACACAGTTACACGGTCTGAGAAACCATGTTTGTCGCCTTTGAGACTTTGACTTAAGAATACGTAATCAGCATGAGGGTCGATGATAATTACAGTGGCTCCCCGATCCATGAGTTCTTCGATTAATACACCTGTAAGATAGCTTTTACCAGCACCCGTTTGGGCTAGAATGGCGACATGCCGTCGAAAGCCGTTAATGCGTAAATGCACGGGAATCTGAGGTCGAGAAATTAGATTTCCAACATAAAGACTCTCTTCTTTTGGATAGGCATAGAATTTGGCAAGAAGACTATCTGGTGCAATATAAATCGCGTTTCCTGGAGTCACTGCGCGGCGAGGAAGGAGAATTCGTGGAGGTTGTCCTTTGGTTGTAGGAACTAGATAGCCTAGGACCCGTGCAATTCCCCAGGTTTTGACATCATCAATTCCTGCTTCCTTAATCCGATAGATTGCTTCAATGTCCAGACTGCGACGAAGGGCAAGGCTTTGGGAAGTGATCCGTTCAACCTGAGCAAGAACTTCGACGGGTTTGAGTGTCCTATCTACCAATTCTTCTGAGTTTACGGTGAGATATTCGAATTTCGCTGGATACCGTTTTCGGTCACTAGCAAATATGAATTCTGTAGCTCGGGCTTCTTCAACAATGAATCCTACTGGCTCATCTTGTTGGGTTTTAGACATATCGTATCCTCCTGTCTCGACGTTTAGGTACTAGGGGTATTTTCAATTCCTTTTCTACCAATGGTTCATAAAGGGTTGTCACATCGCTCATAGGTAATCTTGCTTCTTGGTCTGCACGGACCAGAAAGACGTTGTAGAGTTCAGGTCCACCATATTCCCCTTGAAGCAGCTGTAAGACCTCTATTACCCGCTGAGGAGTTGGATCGAGCATTCGAGCCGCAGAAATCTGTGAAATACGGGTTGGTAAACCTGTATTAAAGGCAGGCATATCAATACGCATCGGGGTATCATTATGTGCAAGTTTTGCACAAAACGTCACGAAGGTGGGGAGCTCGAAAGTACCCCGCATCACTGGAATCGCCCAGTTCTCAAAATCTTCCTCTTGCTGATAATCTTTGTAGGCGTTTACAAACCGTCGTCGAACATAATCAGCGGGATCTTTTGACTCATATTTGAACAGTGGCACATCTGGATAGGGTTCAATTGGTGTTGTATACCCCGCAGTTTCAGTCCAGGCCTGAATTAGGGCAAAGTCAGGTCGTGGGCGTCGCAGCTCATAGAGTAAATCCCATAACAATTGTTCTTGGTTGTCGCTAAGTGATAAATCCCGTAGAAATCGAATAGCAGAAACCGATTGTTTCTCCTCGGTTTCAAGATATTCGTGTAATTGTTCGAAATCGGAGGAAGAAAGCATCTGCTTGAAGCTCTGCAATACTTGAACCTTGACTGTTTCCAAGAGCAGGCGTGTAAGATGCCGAGCCACCGAATCCTTGCTTATACCTAATATCAGAATCTTCCGTTTACGACATTCTTCAAGAAGTCGAATAAAAGTCTGCATGAAACGTAAATACAAATCCCGTTCTCCAGGATAATTGAACGAGATTGGGACATGCGTAATCCGACCATACAAAGATCCATCAAGTAACACCAAATCAACATCCGATGATGCCTGCACTGCTTCAAGAGCCACTTGGTGTTCTAAGTGCTCTGATCGCAGACTCACAAGGTCAATAAGGCGTTCCCGTGGAGAACTAATCATATGCGCGTTTGAAACGACTCGCCGATATTGTTTTCCCCACGAAGTGTATGCACTAGCCCGACAAATATACATGAGTGAGCCTGCAGCGTATTCTCGCATGGAACGTCCACTGTCTACGGCAATTACACGAAGGTCTTCTGTTTTAGGTGAAGGCAATTCTCGCCATTCCTTGATAAACGACTTCTTCAAAAGACCATCTAATTCTGAGGCTTCTTCACCTGTTAACCTCCGACGGAAGGCTTCACGTTTTTCTTGTAACTCTTGAAGGAATAGATCGAGAAAATGTGGCATTGGACCATCGCCCCACTATATGAGTCACAGACCTGGATTAGCCCCTTTAAACCTAACTCACACGACACGATAAGTAAACAAACCCAATACCTAACTTCGACTGTGAAAATCTACTTGATTTCACTGATTAAGAGAAAATTTATGGGTGATGAGTAAGCTACTGATGCGTTACAGAATATTTTGAAGGCGACTACATCCTGCAAATTGAACCATTCTTATTACCATTGATAGTTCAGGCAGTTTCCCGATTTTTTCTCTCGTTTCTTGTTGTTTTTGTTGCGTTTTATTTTGCTAGCCAATTGTAACTGAAGAAGGATTTACTTTCAGACAAGCATTCATTATTGTGATTATTAGCGTGGTAATGAAAGAAATCAGTTGGTGGATTATGTATTTCAGCATCCCAATTCCGGTAAATTTCATTGCCCTTATTGTCGCGATGATTGTGCTGCTGGCTTTGCTCGTTTTATACCAGAAGATGGGGATTTTTAGTGCGTTAGCCCTTACAATGTTAGCTGTGGTATGTTACTTCATAATTGACGTCGTTGTGACGACGCTTTCGTTCATCTTGTTTGTACCCATTCCATTTTAAAAAGCAGAATGTCTGAAGCCGTATCCAAAATATAATCCATAATCCCCGATTTTTCAGGACACCCTCTTTGAGTAGATGTGATTACAAAAACAATGCTCCCATAACATATTAAGGATAGAATTCCTCAGACATCCCACTAACAAACCAGTATGGGAGTACTCGTAATGCAAATTATAGAATTCATCGTATTGGTAATCATTCCCTTCCTCATCGTCTGGTTATTAGGATCACTGATTCTCTGGATCGCAGGTCGTGTAGTTGCAGGACCTGAAAATGCCAAATTCACGGACGCACTCTGGATCTCTCTCCTAGGCGCTATTCTCAACGAAATCTTAGGTTGGGTCATAGATACATTTGTCGCACCATTATTGCCACCTGGACTAATTGGTCAAATTCTAGCGATAGCCATACCACTGCTTGTTGTCTTCATTCTTTACATCTGGCTAATTATGCACTTCTTTGATACCGGAATACTCGGCGCTATCGCCGTTGGCTTACTGTACGTCATCTTCATGATCATTATAGCGTTCATTCTTGTCTTCGTAATAGTCTTATTGCTCATTTGGCTCTTCGGTCCATAGCCATTGTAGAAGGGAGCCAATCTTAGGGGCGTCCCTTCTCGTCTCCTTTTTTCTCCCAGTCCAAGTTAATCTATTCTGAGCGAATTTCTCGTTTGAATGCGATAACCCAAAAAATTGGAGTGTAAGTGAAAACCGGTTGTTTCCAGTGAATCCCTTTAGCTTGCAGGAGGGTAGCTTCATCTTGAATCTCTGTTTGGGCGGCTTCGGGATGATATTCCCAAGATAATGTCCCAAACTGCACTTCAGTGAAGTCAAAATTTTGAAGTTCAAAAGGGAGTTTCCCACCAATGAAGGGGTCAGCCCCTCGAAATATTAGATAATCGATGATGGGAGAGTGAGAAGTGTATTCGGCGTTTTTGGGGATTTCAATTCGACCCGTGTAATCTGGTTCAATTGCCGCAAGAAGGCTCCCGGGTCGGAGGATTCGCTTTAATTCAGCAAGGGCAGTTTCACGGTTGTGAATCCACATTAAAGTGAAGTGGCTTAGTACAAAGGAGACAATAGATGATCGAAAAGGTAGAGAAGTAGCATCTGCAAGAACGAGGTGGACGGAGTTATTGGGACGGTTATCCATAACTGCTTGAGTCAGGAGGTCGGGATTGATGTCGAGTCCAATTGCTTGGGCATGGGAGAAGGTAAGTTCGGATGTAATTACTCCGGTTCCACAGCCTAAATCTAGGCTGATAGGTGCTGTTTTCCAGTTTGTTTGCGTATAGAAGAATTGTCGGGTTGGAGCTGTACGGTGGGCTTGGTTGCATAGAAAATGGGTCGTGTAGAGTTCCACCGCTTGACCCTCTCAATAAGGGGCTCTGTTTTTGAAGAGTTGATAAGATGTTAACCGCCTAGACTGTGATGGCAACAAACCTCTTTGTATTCTGTGAAGAGGGGACAGCCGCCACCGCATTTCTTGAGGAGCTCACACGAAAGGCATTCCTCAGCGACTTTGGTATGTCCACGGAGCGCTTTGGCAGTAGGATGGTTCCAGATGGTGTCCCAAGAATTTTTGAGAATATTCCCTAATGATTCAAAGTAGCTTTGACAGGGTAAGACGTTCCCATTAGGCTCAATAGCAAGGCTTGAGTAGGCTGCACTGCAACGTCGTGGACCTAGCCCATATTCTGTTGGATCAAAATGACAATACATGGTGGGTGAATACCAGATAAGCCTCATATCATGTTCACTGGCTTCAGCGAGAATATCAGTGATGAGTTCGTCAAGGTCTTGCTCGGGAATCGCTTGTTTATCAGCCACATCACGACCACTTCCTGAGTAGATGAGACCGTTCATAGCAAAATTAGTTTGACCTAATTTCGCGAGAAATGCGACGGTGTCTGTGATTGTTGATCGGTTTAGCTGGGTTAGTGTGGTATTGGTTATGGTATAGATATCGGTGGCGATGAATCGCTTCAAACCAGCCATGGTCTCCTTCCAAGCACCCGTTATTCCTACCATTTGATCATGAATGTCTGGGAGATGTGATTCCAAGGTAATTTGAACGTAGTCTATTCCAGCGTTGACCAAATCATCCACCATAGATTGGGTGAGGCGCCGTCCATTTGTCACTAGTCCTGCGATTATGCCGATGTCTTCACTGTACTGAATAAGCTCTACTAGGTCGTCACGAAGGGTGGGTTCACCACCTGTGAAGGTTACATGAGGGATGGCCAAATCCAGTAATTTGTCAAGAACTTGCTTCCATTTACTAGTATCCATTTCCCGGGTAGCATCCCATCCACGCCGTTCTGGGGGCACATAACAATGTGAGCAATTGTTATTACAGCGATATGTGAGTGCTAGATCGATGCGATATGGTGCTTGGGGGTCATGGGAGAAAGGTTCGACTTCACCAAAGTCAAAAGTTTCGATGGGAGAAACATCCGGCTGTGCAATGAACGACAATATTTTGTCTTTTAATTCATCATAATCAGCACGAATCGCATCTGGTTTTGCACCCCGATATTTCTGTTTAATGAGTGCGATTACCTCATCTTCAGATTTTCCTTCGACTGCAGCAGTTGCATAGTCATAACCGGTTTCATTCAAGAATAGTAATCGTGAGGCGTCGATGACAATTGTGCCACCCTTCGGATCTTTCCGAAGATGAAACCGATGACCTTCAAGTTCACCTTTTCCAAAGATAATCTTATCACTTTTGGACTCCATTCGTACCGCTCCTTGCTACTCTTGTCTCATTCTTTTCGTACCATCAACAAAAGTCTATCGAAGAGTGAGTGCTTTTCATGAAATTCAGATTTTGCCTTTCTTCGCAGTGGATTCATAAGGCTTTTCGGGTACACTTGCGAATGAATGAAAGCAGCTGTTGATGATTATGTCACGAATAGAAAAAATGGAACAACTAGCCCGGATCTCAGAACTCGGACCGATTGCCCGACGGTATTTTGCCATGAATGCGTTTGATGGAACACTCACCATTTTGGGAATTATTCTAGCGTCACATTTCGCTGCCCATTTTGATGCTCAAGCCATTGTTACAGCAGGCATTGGTGCGTGTCTGGCTATGATGTTTTCAGGATTAGCGGGGACATATCTTGCTGAAAAGGCGGAACGAGAGCGGGAATTTCGTGAAATGGAACGCGCTATGCTTCGTAAATTGGATGATACCGTGGTTAAGAAAGCATCACGTTTTGCCATTATAGTGTCATCATTCGTTGATGGTTTTGCCCCTTTCATTGCGGGGTTAATTCTTCTAGTCCCATTCTTCGTAATCGGTGTTGGAATCCCTATTCCATGGGAACTCGCTGTAATCATATCAGCAATTACCGGCTTTATCCTGCTATTCTTATTGGGTATCTTCCTTGGACGCGTTTCAGAACAGAATCCTTGGTTCTATGGTCTCCAAACTTTGGGAGCTGGAGTAGCAACAGCAGTGGCCATTATCCTACTGGAATTCCTTTTCCGGGTCTAGCCGATTTGCAAAGCCTCTGGAAGCCCAAGGCTATCGTGCTCAACCAGAAACGCATGCATCTGCATAAGAGTTGGTATTGCTGTTTGGAACTCGCTTAAGGAGTGACTATCTGATCCCACGTAGAATTTAGCTCTACCTGGAATAAGTTCATTAATCAGGGAAGGTGCCGGATGAATTTGTTTCCAAGGATGATTTAATCCACGTAAATTTACTTCAATTAACACACCTAACTTCTGACAAAGTACGCATAATTCCTTTGTGCGAGTGTACCAAAGGGACGTTAATTCTGTACTTCCAGGAAAAAGGGGGACAAAACGCATTACACTATCGATATGAGCAATGCCGCTAAAGAGGCGTGATTGAATGGCACCTTCCACCTCATTGAAGTAGCGTTCAAGAACTTCACGGAGACCTAATTGTGCGACGAGGTTTTCCATTTCTTCAAGAACCGTTACCGCATACCGGTCAACAGTGTGAACAACACCTATGAAATAATCAAAATCAGAGCGATAGTCATCACAGAATTCTGCGACTTTTGATTTCAAATCACTATAGAAATCGACTTCTAGCCCAATTGATGTTTGAGGATAATCTGTGTGTACACAGTCAAATGCTTCAAGAAGCTGGGGAACCATATCATAGTTCAAGAAGTCAGTGCGGTCGAGAAACGCCAGTTCAAAATGATCCAGAAATCCAATGTGAAGAGCTAATTGGTTAGCAGCTTCGGCATAAACAGCCATTGGTGTGGTGGAGTCGGGGCTGAATTCTGTATGAAGATGTAAATCATAGGCGACGGGTTGTTGAGGCATAGATTGGATCACATACAAATGTCAGTTTGATTAGAAAGGATAGAATTATTGGCTGATATAGTATTCGAACTAATTGTTATCTACTTAATAACGATTTTTTCACTAATTCTTCTCCTGAAATTTCAGAATGTAGGTTTAATGTGCCCTATTATGGTCTTAGTAGATGGCTCGCCCAATATCTTCGATAAAATCAGATCGGTGTTCAAGAAGAAGCTGAGGGTTTTCAACGAAAATGGTGAATGCATAAGTAAAGGCTATATGAGAAATATTTGTTAGCGCGTAAACGGGTTCGAAGCCAAATTTTGCCTTCCACTTTTTGCACACGCTATTAAGGATTTTATCATATTTCTCGTGGGGATCCTTGACAGGAAACCTCAACTCGAAGGTATATTGGATGAGATCGGTAGTATCCATCACCTTGCTGATGACATTCCATATCCGTTTAGGCAATGAGGCAGTCTCAGCAGTTTCGGCATCGGTCTTTGCTTTAGCTTTGCGTTTGCGATCAAATCGGAAATTCGTTACTGATGAATTCATGACATTATTATTTGGAATGAGGGTGATGGAGCCGTCTATTTGGCGTAATTTCGTGTAATTCATACTGATTTCGAGGACAATGCCCTCGTTGGTTCCAATGCGTACATAATCCCCGACATCAAAGGGATCGCTAAACATCACATACAATCCAGCGATGATATTTCGCATAGCCAGACTAATCGCAAGCCCAACAGCTAACCCGATGATCACCGAAGCGCTGCCGACGATAGCTACAGCGTAGTCCCATAATGGCGGAACAAATGCAGCCAAGGTGACAATCCCGAACCAGAGAAAAAGTAACCGGATTGCTAATATTAACCCATTAACCGCATCCGGCGGGATGCCCACACGCACAGCCCTTCGCCGAAGAAACCCGGTTAGCAGTCCTGCGATAATAAGCAGAGCAACCCAAATCAGTACTAATTCGAGGATTGGGATAATCCATGGTCCCCAGATCAACCAGAATTGAATCAGCCCTTCAATAATGACTTGGATCGGGTCAGTGAGTTGTAGCATAGTCGTCACATTTCATGAGTGCTCCTGCTATTTCACCCTTTAGCTTATTGAATTCCAATTATAGCTTGGGAATCTCTCTGAAGCCTTTAGAAGCGGAATAGAGCCCTAATCCAAGTAAGAGTACACCAGATATAAGAAATATTGTAGCATATGGGGCGTAATTTCCAGCATAATTTTGACGGACCTCTACCTCTCGAAAATTAGCCAACACCCAACAGCTAAATCCTGTATCCTCAGTTTCACGTTCTACCTCGATTACCGTATCACCTGTTGTGTCAAACACAAAATCCTGATATCCCGGGTATCGGGAATTTACATAATTCCATGTGCGATTCGTCGATCTGTCGATGGGGTATGCATGAATTGTAACAGACGCATTATTCACGAAGAATGTTCGAATCT
The DNA here is from genome assembly GCA_016839805.1 of Candidatus Hermodarchaeota archaeon. Classification (GTDB taxonomy): domain Archaea; phylum Asgardarchaeota; class Hermodarchaeia; order Hermodarchaeales; family Hermodarchaeaceae; genus Hermodarchaeum. Next base: position 37,217 of record JAEOTO010000009.1, on the reverse strand, counting down.
CCACGACACTTTCATTAATACCCCATAGGGTCATGTTGACATAGGGGACTGTTTGGTTAACAGTTCCAGAGAATAAACCAAAATCGATGTATTCCTGGGGATGATAATAGAGAGTATAGTGGGGTCGGACTAGTGACGGATAACTCAAAGTGACGAGGAGCAGACCCAAACAACAAAAAATCAAAGCCCGATCCAGATTATATGAATGACGGCTCCGTTTTTGGACCCTGTAATCGTATAAACCAATGACAAGTAGGATTATTCCCACTACAAAACCCGATCCGGTCATTACAAGAGGAAAAATTGGAGGTGGTGGTATAGGATGTAGCGGGAGTTCACCATGAACTACTGCCCAAAATGAGAAAGCTGAGGCGCTTCCATTGTATTGAATTGTGAGATAAAATTGAGTAGGATCCCAAATTTGGAATTCATAGTTGATGGGTTCTGCTGTGAGATTATAGAAATTTGATACTGTCTGGTTCGTAAAATATGTTGAAAGGATAAGAGTTACGGGAGTATTATTGGTATAGAAGTTTCGAATCTCAAGAGTCAGCTCATAATAATAAAAGGGATCATCTAAATTAGCATCAATATCAGCATAGAAATCCGTATCGTTTTCAGAAACAGTTCCAAAGTATGGTTTCACACCAGCATAACGCCTACCTCCATATCCATAAATGCTTGAGGGACTCGTCGCGTAGTAGATTGGATACACCAGGCTGTACCCAATCAGAAAACAGCCAAAACAGGCAATAATGAATGCACGCAAATAACGGTTATGCTGATTTTGAGTGCCCATTCCATACCACTCTGGGTATCTCTTTCGTATCCTAAATTCAAATATGAATTGGTGTGAAATTCAACACCATCACATAACTTCCTTTTCATTCCGGAAAGACCGATGGTTCTAAAAGCAAGTTCAGAGTGCTGGACGCTAACAAAATCATCAATTCTATGGGTTTGAAGTGAAGTACAAGAGTGCATCACGTTATCAATTAGCCGCATTACGGCGATATCCTGGTGTAACCATTATTGCAACAGGATTAGCCCTGCTTGGTGCGTACCTGACGACATTACCAGCCTTAGTGTTAGGTGTTGCCATTGATATACTGGAGACACAGGGCTTCACCCAGGCATTCATTAACCAGGTTTTTCTTATTCTGCTAATAGCAGCTGCACTCTTCATCACGATTCTTCTAGTGGGTTATACGTTTGCCGTAATCACATTGCGCTGGGAACGTGATGCTAGGCAAGAATTCTTTGAACTCGTCCAGGAAAATAGTATGACATTCCACGATCAGATTGATAGCAAACTATTGCTAGCCGTCGCTATGCAGGATGTCCGATGGGTCCGGTTCTCCCTTAATCCTGCTCTGAGAAACATCATCACAGCAATTGGAACCCTAATCATTTCAGCGTTCTTGTTATCCCTAATTGATGTGTGGCTTGGAGTTATCATGTTAATTGGGGCTCCGCTATACCTCTACTTTGCCTATCGTTATGCCGTGAAGGTTGAGCCGGTTCGTCGTGCACGATCTGAACAAAACGAAAGGATCACGGCAGTAAGCCAAGAAGTTTTTCGAGGCATTGAGGTAGTCCGAGCCTTTGGAACAGAAGAACGTGAACAAGAAAAATTCAACGATGTAGCAGCAGAGTATGAACAGCTTACCACTCGAGAAGGCCGCCTTGCAGCCTTTTACATCCCAGCACTCATCTTAACTGGAATTACCACCGCTGCGTTTTTCTATGGTGCGTATCAGGTTCTACTTGGTGTATTTACCGTTGGTGTCCTCGTTCAAATCCTGGGCCTTCTCGGCGCAGTTGATACCTTCAGCTTTATGCTCCCACGCTTTCTTTTAGTGATTCGTGGAGGACACGTGAATGCCCAACGAATCATCAACGTGCTCAATTGGCAAGATCCACTTCAAGAACCAGAGAAGCCCATCACTACAGTGGATTGGACTGGGGACATCGTTTTTGATAATGTTAGTTTCCAATATCTCACTGAGAATGGACAAGAAAATTCCTACGCTTTGAAAAACATTAATCTCACCATTCCCAGTGGTTCGCGTGTCGCTCTTATCGGTGGTCCTGGCGGCGGAAAAAGCACTATTTTGAAACTTCTTTTACGGTTATATGATCCGACAGAAGGCCGTGTTTTGATTGGTGGTGTGGATCTTCACAATGTCTGTACTCGTGATGTCAGGGCAGTTGTTGGGCTAGTTGAGCAGGATATTTTTCTCTTTCGAATGAGCATCAATGATAACATAGGCTTTGGATGTGTTGATGCGTGTGAAGAAGAAATTGTGGATGCAGCGAAAAAGGCACAGGCCCATGAGTTCATTGAGAGATTACCCCAAGGATACGACACCATTATCGGAGAACGGGGAATGACCCTGAGTGGTGGGCAGCGTCAACGTCTAGCGATTGCCCGAACCCTTGTGCAGGACCCCAAGATTCTGTTATTAGATGACTCAGTCAGTGCCATTGATGCTCAAACCGAATATTCACTTCGAAAAGCCTTAGACGAGGTCATGAAAAATCGAACAAGCATTACTGTCACTCAACGGCTTAGAACACTGCTTGAATCAGACCTCATCGTAATTGTTGATAAGGGACACCTCGTGGCAAAGGGTACTCATGATGAGCTGCTTCAAACCTCCGAACATTATCAACGAATCTTTGAAAGACTACCAGGAGCCCTACCCTATGTCAAGAATCTATCTAAGAAGGAGGGAGTCAATTAATGGCAGTTCGCCGTGGACCCACTGGATTGATTCGCGACAAACATAAACGGAGCCGCCCATTACGTGTTCTTCTAGGGAGCATGTTTAGGTATCTGGGTCGATTTAGAAAATTAATCGTTGTTGCAGCGGTTTTAGCAGTAATCGCCACGATTTTTCGCGCCGTTGACCCTCTGGTATTGTCAACGGGAATCAACTTAGTACTACTTCCAGGAAGTACATTGCTTGGTATTTTCTATCTCGGCATCTTATACGTTATTCTTCGCCTGGTAAGTTGGACTCTGCAATCACTGAATACTTGGATTTTATCAGGGGCTCAAGCTGGTTTTGTACGATCTCTCCAACAGGACGTCTATAAGAAACTTGTTGGTGCCGACCTGTCTTATCATACCTCAGAACAAAGCGGCGATATCACATCCCGAGTCACCACCGATACAGATAATCTCGCGGCAGGGATTCAGATCGTCATTGATTTTGCTAGTCAAATGCTCTTACTGCTGGCAACCTTTAGTCTAATGTGGTTAACCTCTCCATTAGTCGCATTAACGGCTTTAGTTGTAATTCCCGTGGTAATCCTTATTGTCATTCTTTTCGGAACCGTCGGTCAGCGAACCATGTTAGCCGCACAACGCGCTACCGGTTATGTTTCCGGACAGATTGCTGAAAACTTAAGTGGCATTCATGTTGCTAAAGCGTTTAATCGCGAAGATGAAACAGCTGCAACGTTAAGCGAATTAAACCAGGAATCGTATCGCCATGGATTTCGATTCATGATGTTGATGACACTAATGCAGCCCCTCGTCCGAGCAACCGGGATCGCTGCCGTAGCCGCAGTCCTATTTGTAGCAGGTAGTCTGGCCGCAGGGACCGCACCTTTACTTACAATTGGTGAAGTGTTTCTGGGAACAATTCTAATTCAACGATTCCTTTGGCCCTTACTTTCTCTGAGCATGATGGCAACGCAGTTCCAAGCGTCTACGGCTTCGATGGATCGTTTAATGGACATATTAGAAGCTGAACCCTCAATCATCGATAATGAAACTGCAGTTCCCCTTCAACCAACAAGTGATGGAATTACCTTTGAAAACGTCTCTTTTGCATATATCGAGAAAACTGAAGTTCTCAAGGAAGTAAATTTCAAAGTCAATCCTGGAGAGTTAGTGGCAATTGTGGGTGCAACCGGAGCTGGTAAGACCACAGTAGCAGCCCTCATAAACCGGTTTTACGATCCACAAAGTGGTCGGATTCTAATTGGGAACCAAGATATCCGGGATATATCACTTGAGTCCCTTCATGAGATGGTTGCCTTGATTGCGCAAGAACCGTACCTTTTTGATGATACCGTCCTCGAAAACATCCGTTACGGAAAACCAGATGCAACTGATGACGAAATCCTTAGTCTCAGCACTTTAATTGGAGCGAATGATTTCATCGAGGTTCTGCCTCAAGGATACGATACCATGTTAGTCGAAGGAGGAAGCAATCTAAGTGCTGGACAAGTTCAAATGATTTCAATAGCACGGACAATGCTGGCAAACCCCAAAATCCTCATTCTCGATGAAGCGACGAGTCGGTTGGATGCTTATTCAGAATCCCTGGTTCAAGCAGCTCAAGAAAAACTGTTCTCGGACCGAACTACGGTCGTGATCGCTCACCGACTAACTACAATCGCCAACGCATCTCGTGTATTAGTATTTGACCTTGGCAAGATAGTCGAAGAAGGGACACATGAGGAACTATTAGCTCTAGGTGGGCGGTACAAAGCTGTTTATGATACCTACTATGCACACCAAACAGCGGAAGAAATCTCAGAAGAAGCCCTGAGAAGTGCTCAAGAAGAATTGGCGAAAACTTCTCCCGAGGCAAAGAATCCAGCAGACTCTCCCATGAAAAGACCGATGAAGCGAGAGTAGCCTTTGCACTGTGTTACTTAGAAAGCCTATTTTCTCTGGTTCTTATCCGAAGGATGTTCACATTGCATGAAGCAGTTACTCTGCTATTTTTGATCGGACAGCGAAATAGCCTAGACTCGAGATAATGATGCTTACTCCAATGAAGACGATAGTCCAACCTGCAAAGGCTGTGAAATTGTTATTCAGGGTTAGGTTGTATGCTGCCCAGGAAATACCGATACTGACGATAATTCCGCCAATGGATTCAATTTGCCGTCGATAAGAGTCCCTGAAGATAACCCGTAATATTAGAACTATGACATTAATTACCAGGGTTCCGAGGAAGAAGAGAAACAGTGTATTGTAGACCACAGGATGGGGATTCTGTGGAGCCCACCAAATAAACCCAGGATACACTTCTTGCCAGGCAAAATTTGTGATAAAGTTGAACAAATGACCGAGTAAGAAAGGTGTCAAAACGAAGAGTATCGCTATCAAGATAATGATGAGACCCGCAGTGACTCCGCCCAGGATATCCGGTCCTTCAGGCATTTTTTTACCCACAACAACAACCTCCATTTTTCACTCTTGTTTCCTCAAGGAACGCTTTCTACGAATCGAATTCAACGCACAGACAATAATGAGTACTCCAATGATAATTCCCACAATGGGACCAATCAAAAGCCACAACGGTAAGCCATAGACCAAAGAAAACCCAAGTCCAATTATGATGATGCCAATAATGATGCCAAAGATGGCTCCTCCACCAGTGACGCCAAAGCACTCTTCTTCAGCACGTTCACCGAAACGTCGCCCCCAAACACCCATTCTCTTACCAATATCTTCTTTGGGAGCGAGCGGAGCACCACATTTCTTGCAGAAGTCAGCATCCTCTGCGTTTTCTGCACCGCATTTATGGCAATAAACCATGAGGAACACCTCACCCAGCAGTAGCAACCTTTCTCTTCTTAAGATTTTGGGGAAACCCAAAAAATTCCAATAACTAAAAGTTGTTAATGAGAAGTTTTAATAAGCCATTCCACCTGGCAATACCTGGGGAACCGGAATACTAACCGGACCGGAGTGGCAAATATTTAGGCACTTCCACTCCCCTAGAAACCATTCCCTCTCCCCTCCAATTGTGTCCTTTTTGGAGGTGCCTGAATTGCCATAGCTCCGTTCCCCTCTTCTTCTCCAGTGTTTTTGTACTGAAGAGACCAAAGGGTTAAATCTCAAGGTGGGGGAAAGCGCATTCACGATTTGGTTGGAATGTGAATTCGTGAAAATTCTCTTCGTTGAGCCTCCGAAACAGCCCTGGTTTGTGATGGGTGAATATATTCCGCCACCGTTAGGGTTGTTGTGTTTGGCAAGCTATCTGGAAGCTCATGATCCTGAAATAGAAATTCAGGTGATGGATTGTCAGGCAGAGGAAGCGGAGTGGGATGATGTCGAGAAGCAAATTATGGCGTTTCAACCGGATCTTGTGGCTCCAAGCACGGTTTCGTCTTGTAATGCTGAGATAACGCTTCGGACAGTGGTATTGGCTAAAGAGATTGATAAGCGAATTTTCACGGTTGTGGGAAGTCAGCATTTTTCGGTGCTGGCTCAGGAGGTTTTGGCGGGGGTTCCGCAACTGGATTTTATTGTCCGGGGTGAAGGGGAACAAACGCTTTTGGAGTTAATCCAAGCCTTGGAATCGAAGCGCTCGCTGACACGGGTGAAGGGACTTTCATTTCGCCATAATGGAAAGATTGTATATACGCCAAACCGTCCTTTAATTAAAGACTTAAACACGCTTCCTTTTCCAGGTTATCACTTTGTGCGGGAGCATATGTTGAACTATCGGTTCCCTGCAGGGAAGGATTTACCCTATGCTTTGGTAGAAGGTGGACGAGGATGTAACCATTCATGCTCCTTTTGTACTCAATGGCGGTATTGGGGAAAGTGCCGCAGAAAATCACCACAACGCGTTGCTGACGAGTTTGAATATATATACCAGGAGTTTGGCAGTAGGTTTCTGTGGCTTACAGATGATTATATTCAATTGGACAACTGGATGGAAACTTTGTGTGATGAGTTACTTGAGCGGGGGATTACCGAGGATCTAATGTGGTTTTTCCAGACACGGGTAGATGAAATCATTGCTGGCAAAACCTTACTTCCAAAGTTGCGAGAGACTGGAATGCAGTGGATAATGACGGGATTAGAGAGTCATGACCCGAAAATGCTTAAGAAATATCAGAAGGGCATTGAGGTTGGGATGGGCAAGGAAGCCATTGAATTGTTAAAGGAAAATGAGATTCTTGCCCAAACAACGGCGATTATCGGACACCGCCAAGATTCTCATGAAACCATTGAAGCGTTTCGTAAATGGATTAATGACCTTGACCCTGATGTTGCAGTGTTTATGACGATGACACCATACCCCGGTACGCCGAAGTATGAAGAAGCCTTAGCGAGTGGCTGGATTGAGGATCCCCGATGGGAGAGATTCGATATGGTTCATGCGATTATGCCAACGGAACACCTCACACGTGAAGAGGTGCAAACTGAGCTTTATGCTACTTACCGGGCGTATTATGGATGGCGACGCCGGATATCTGGGGTACTTGCCAAGAATAAGGTGAAACGGACTTACTACCGGCATATGATGCGGAAGGGATTTCTAGCTACTTTGAAGGGGCTTTTTCGATTTTGACGCAATCAACCCGAGGTTCTGAACTTGCTCTTATCTCCCTTTTCTTGTCATTGGTTGGACTTGGTCTACTGCCATTCTTACTCCTTAACCCTCCTCCCATGATAGTAGTCCTATGGCAGAATCAACTAATCGGAATCGCCTTCACCACTATATGCATCCTTGGTATTATTGCTGGTGTATCACCTTCACATTGCCGACGACCGTCACGAAAAAAGACCTCTCAAGGAGAACACAGAAACCAACCCGCACAAACTACAGACGAACTTCATCCTATTCAGAAACGCGGTCACCATCCAACCTGTAATCCATATGCTAGCCACGTTTTTTCATTCAGAAAAAAGGTTTACTGTGCTGGGTGTACAGGCCTGGTCACAGGGGCAGTAATTGCACTTATTGGAACGGCGCTCTTTTTCTTCTTCGGTGTTCAATTCATTTTCCCTGAAGCCTTTTTCTGGCTAGGATTTGTCTTTGTAGGTATTGGTCTATTGCAGCACCCATTCTATCGACTCCTAAGAGTACATCAGGGAGGAGTCCGAGTAATCATTAATGTATTATTCGTCGTAGGATCCTTTCTAATCTTATCAAACGTTATTCAACTCACGAATAATATCCTTCTTGCGGTTTACCTATTATCACTGATTTGTTATTGGATTTTTACTCGAATAGTCATGTCTCGACGGGCTCATCGACGAATATGTACCCAATGCGGAATCCTCGGATGTCCACTATCAGAGAGTTAATTTTCTTGATCTTATCAACGACGACGCATAGTGTAGATTGCACCAACAACAATAAGTCCACCAATGACAATGAGGATGAGTGGCCAGAAGTAATCCCAAATATTCCACCCAAAGATAATACCAAGAGCCCAAACGATGATAATCAATCCGAAGAGCATTCCACATATTGCTCCTCCGTGTGGAAGCCCAAAACATTCGTCTTCTTCTTTTCCATAGCAGTCTTCGTCTTCTTTCTCTACTTCAGCGGGTTTGGCTTTCACAGCGGCGAGATGAGCCCCACAGCGGGCACAGAAATCGGCATCGCTATCGTTTTCATATCCACATGCATCACAGGTTTTCATAAGATGCCACCTTGGCTCTATGTTCAGAGTCTATCTTCTTAAAGTTTTCAGGTAAATCAAAAGAAGTGAGATTACCAGAGTTTAGGCGTAGAATCCTGGTTGTTGTTGCTGGTCTGTTGGAACACCAAAGTTGTGTCCGAAGGTCCAGATGACTATGAGCATACTTCGGAATACATCATCGATGGCTTCAAGGAGCGTTGTTTTAGATAAATTGTCGTTGAGAAGTCGGACCTGGAATTGCACAGCATCCCACACGCCTTCATTCCCCTTTAATGAGAAGCCTGGTCGCCGTGTTAGCAGTTGGATTTTTAAGTCGTGTACCAAGGATTTTCGTTTCTCTACGGGCAGTTTTGCCAGGGCCGTACGATGTGAGGGAGCAACACGGAGCACCGAGACAATTAGAATACCATCTTTCATATCACGAGGTTTCACTACCTCAATGTGATATGGAGAATTCACGGGGAAATTTATCCCAAAATGGAATGCTGCCTTGGGGTCATCGACGTCCTTGCGGAACATTCCCTCTTCAGCCAACCAGTCATAGATAGTCTGCTTCCAATGCTTATTTTCGCCTTTAGACTTTGAAGCATCTGTCATGTTCATCGTTTCCACTCAATAATCGGTAGACTTCTCAAGTCGGAGGAGATAAGAACCTTCCTATTATTAATGCACTACGACTAAATACGCAGCGAGCGCTCGAAACTTAGAGCTGTGAATTTAAATTATGGAAGCGGTCTAATGTCTAAAAAACAGATTAACACCGTGTGTCCTCGGGATTGCTATGATAGCTGTCACCTGATAGCCGAATTTACAGATGGCAATCAACGCCTTAGACTCAAGGGTGATTCATCTCACCCGATCACTCAAGGTTTTACTTGTCCACGAGGGGCAAAAGACTTAGATCGTACCTTTTCTTCTCAGCGTGTTCGATTTCCATACATTCGAGATAAACAACAGCCGGATAAGTTCGGAAAAAAGTGCACGTGGGATAAGGCTCTTCAACTTGTCTCAGATAAGTTGAAGGATACGTTACTCATTGCAGGGGCAGAAGCGATCTTACACCTTGAATATGCTGGAAATATGGGTCTCTTAACCGAATACTTTCCTCATCGCATTTGGAATAACTTGGGAGCATCCAAGACCGATAATAGCATTTGTAGTAAGTCCGGTCATGAGGCGCTTGCCTTGCATTATGGTTCCAGCCACGGTATCCAGCCCGAAGACCTCATCAACCAAAAACTCATCATATTCTGGGGTTTCAATGCGGCTGTGAGTTCACCCCATTTGTGGAGGCTTGCCCTCAAAGCCCAAGATCAGAACCAAGCCAAAATAATAGTCATTGATCCCCGGGTGAGTGAAACGGCAAAGAAAGCCGACATTCACATTCAGGCGCAACCTGGAACTGATGTGGCAATAGCTTATGCGCTTGCGAACTATCTCATTGAAGAAGGATTAACGGATTCAGTATTTCTAGAAGAATGGACAGTCGGTTTTGAGCAATTTCGTGCAGAAAGTAAAAAATGGACTCCTGACCGCTTAAAAGAACTGACTGGACTTAAACCGGCAAAAATCGAGCAATTTGCAAGGCTCTATGGCACAGAACGTTCAAGTATCATTTTAATTGGACTGGGAATGCAAAAAAGTTCGAACGGAGCTGAAGCCGTACGAGCTATTAGTCTCCTCCCCGCAGTAATTGGTCTGCATCGAGGATTCTTCTATAGTAATGGACAAGCCTATCCAATAGATTATGAATATTTGACTGGAGAAAGTCTTACTTCAAAGTCCAGCAAAGTTGTTAGCCAAGTTCAGTTAGGAAGGCATCTAGCGAATGGAGAATTCAAGTTTCTTTATATCTATAATATGAATCCCGCGCTGACATTGCCCAATCAAGCCGCCTTCCGAAAAGGACTATTACGGGATAATGTGTTTGTCGTTGTCCATGAGACACACTGGACCGAAACTACACGTTACGCGGATATTGTGTTACCTGCACTCACCTATCTTGAAAAAGAGGACTTAGTTATCCCGTGGAGCCATCATTATGTCCAGAAATCAAATCGAGTTATTCAACCAGATGATGCAAGCCGAAGTGAAATCTGGGTCATGCAACAATTAGCGCAGCGATTAGACCTAAAAGACGAATGGCTCTACCAGCCACCTTGGCAAGCAATAAAGGTGGCAATGAATAACGCTTTATCGACCCCGAACTTGAATGATCTTCTCAATGGAAACCGGTTAAAACTAAATTCCATTTCCTTGGATGAATATTCAACACCTTCAGGAAAAATTGAGTTTGCATCCTCCATAGCATTAAGGCATGGAATCTCCCCAATTCCCAAACAGGCTATTCTTCAGAAGGAGTCAGGCCAATTTCAACTATTGAACAGTGCACTCCGAAATTATACTCACACACAATTTCAGGAAATCTACGGCGATATTCCTGCAATCGTGCACATTCACCCCATTGATGCAAAAACTTTGAAGATAAAAGATGGTGATGAAATCCAACTCTACAATGAGCAAGGCGCAATTCAAGTGCATACCCACATAACTGAAACGGTGCCTCCGGGGATATTATGGTCACCACGGCAATTTATTGGAAAGAAAGGCAAACCACAAAATATCCTAACTCCGGATACACCTCAGCCCATTGGAAATGGTTCCGTGTTTAATTCAACTCGGGTTCATTTGAAAAAGATCTAGTTCATCTAAACAGTCAGGCGTATTCTTGCAGGCCGGGTGGGATTAACTTCTGCTACTTGGATATGTTCTAATACTGCAGCAAACTGACTTGCTGAGCTTGCGCCTTGAGTATGTGCGCGAACCACTGCTGCTAGAGTTCCTGGTTTGGGTTCACCAGTTACGGCTCCAATTCGCATCCAACCACCAGGAGGGATGAATTTGAACTCTTTGACAAGATCGTCGACCGCATCTAACATAACCGCGACGCGCACCTTCTTTTCTCCAACACGAAATACAATTTCTGTAGGGTTAATTGACTCGACGAGGAATTCAGTACCTCCGGTTGTCTTAAGAGTGATGCCATTTTCCAGCTTTTCCCGGAGTGCCTGACGAATCGCATCTGATTGAATCAATGTTTTTCAGCCTCCTTAAACCTATATTTATTAGTATTGATTCTTTTTGAGACTTCCCCCTTAGCGGCTAATAACCTAAAAATCAAAAAGTGGAAGGATTCACTATTCGTTCAGAGTGGTTTCTATGTGTGAGTATTGTGTTCAACATGGACATGGGAAAAAATGGTATCTCAATGCTCGTAATTATTCAAAGGACCTCGCTCACAGCGAGAAGGTCAAGCAATTCTGTGAGAGCTTCTTTGGACGGGAAATTACCCCAGGTGCAAAAGAGTTACTTCCTTCAGGACCTATTACTGTTGAAGAACGGCAGAAAGAAAATCACCGTTACATGCAGTATCTCCATCATCAGGTGATTAGCACAGACGAAGCGCTATCTATCTTGAAACTTGCTAGTTATCAGACGGATGAAAGTGAACGTGCTGTCGTTCTCCTCCCCTGCATATGCCGGTATTCGGCTTATGGATCTGATCCCAACCTCAGCTGTTATGGAATTGCCTTTACTGATGAGTATACCCACCGATTTCCTAAATATTGTGGAGGAGCACACCAATACGTAAGCGCTGAAGAAGCCCAAGAAACCCTCGAAGCGTTGATTAAAACTGGTCCAGTTGTTCATGCCATGTCGGCTCTGGGGGTTCCTTACTTAGGTATGCTGTGTAATTGTGATATGCCAGTATGTCGACCCTACTTACTTCGAAAACGTCTGGAAATAACCTCTCCCATTTACAAAGCTCATCAACGAGCCCAAGTTGACGTCAGTAAATGTACGGGCTGTGGAATCTGCGAAACTAAGTGTCCATTTGGTGTACCAACTATTGATTCTCAAAATAATCTAGCCAGTATCGAGTCGCACGCCTGTTTTGGTTGTGGTGTCTGTCAACGTTACTGTCCTGAGAATGCAATAACCTTTAAGCCCGTTGGCGAGTCGATTCCCTTCTAGGTGCTCTAACACCATGTTCACAGCATCTTGATTCTCGATACTGGACTCTTGTTGGTTTTTTAATATCCTTAAGTTAGACTTGCACCGCACACGCCGCAGAATTCAGCGTTCGGATTGGCAATGGGGTTACCACAGGCCGGACAATATTTACCAGCCGCAGCTTTCACAGTCGGTTCAGCAGGAGTAGTCGATGGAGTCCTTGGGAAGGTGGGTGGTTTATATTCGGGTTCGGGCTTCGCAATTGCGCCACCAATGAGAGCTAAAAGCCCGGGAAGAACGCCACCAAAGATCAGAGCTAAGATGCCAGTGACAATTAAACCTGCCCGGTGTTTTATCGGATCTTTCCGCCACATTAGCCAAAGGATGCTAAAGATAAGGGTCAAAATGGTGATAACAACAAGAACGCTAACCACAATACCCAGCAAATTGACTACCATTTGTAAATCAGCCATTGTTAATTCGGGTGGTAATTCAGACGGTGGTAATGTTAGGATAAGTGGAATCAAGATAGCGAATAATCCAGTTAGTCCCGCAATGATGAACATGATGATAAGCTGAATTATCCCAGCAATTAACACCAGAGTTGATGCAGTTCCTTCATCAGCCATATAATCAATTCCTCTAGAAGTTACTATGAAATGCTCAAAGTTGAGGCGTTTAAAACTTTGCATCATGACTTTTATAGGTCAATATTGGGGAAGAGCAGTGATATCCAGGAGAAACGGAATTATACCTCAGTTCTCATCACAACACTCAATTAGAAACCGAATGCTGACAAATGGATTAAAGAATGTAAAGAAACCAATGGTGAGTGTTTGCTCTAATAATGACTTAGTCAGCTCCTCCTCAACTATAGGTACTATAATCCCGATTATTCGGGTGTGATTCGCCCTTTTTCTCGATCATACATAATCCAGTTTCGTCGGTATTCATCATTTGATTTTTCAAGTTCACCAAGAACATTTTCGCGGATCTCTTTAGAGGTCATCGATTCCATCTGCGATGCCTCCACCATATCAGCAATCTCACGCGCAACGCTCAAGGGTGCCCCTGTTTTCAAGCAGGAAACGACGACTTTTTCACGGATGAATGGTTCAACCTCACCAGATTTCTTCTCAACTTTTTTTACCATAAACATACCAGCCAGTATATCCTACGTTTCCATTATACTAGCTATCTGTGTATAAATTTTTAGTGAACTTAAACCCCACAACAAGGCGTTTAGAATTAAAGCAGTAAGAGAGGTAGAAACTAAAAAAAGGAAGAGGAGGGCTACATCATGGATGTAACCCTCTAGCAGTGTCCTGCTTACAGGATGTTGACAGGTTCTAGTTACACTTCAATTGCTGAGCTAAGACAATTGAATAAGCATAACGACTTGGAACCTTACGAGTTTGATCTCGCGCATTTCTTTTTTGTATATTCATTTTTTACCACCAATTTGATGTACCATTTTGAGACTCTAATCCACCTCGTTGGATTAGATAATTTTCTTATTGCGTGAGAATATATTATTATAATAATATTTAAACGTATCGGTTAATGAGAAATAACCCTAGTGGAGTCATAAACACTGAACTCGGGGAGTACAGCGCACAGGGAGAAAGTCTATTGCGAAGTTACTGTGAGAGTAAACTTCTTCCATAAAAGTTTCTAATTATCCTTATGGAATTCCGCGCTAACATAATTGGTCATGTCAAGAAACCGGCTGAGGATCAGCTTTACATAGAAATCGCAGATCAGTACTGGGATGGTGTGCTCCAACTGAACCAGTTTTCGCACATGATTGTGCTATGGTGGATAACAGGTCGTGACTCCATTACTTACCGTTCAAACCTCCAAGATTATCCCCCACAAGCCGATGCTAAGTTGTCTGGAGTGTTCGCGAGTCGGTCACCTGCCCGACCGACACCCATTGGCTTGTCTATTGTCGCCATCGAGAAAGTTGATAATGATATGCATCGTGTTTACATTGATCAAATCGATGCCTTCGATGGAACGCCAGTGATTGATATTAAGCCCTATATGCCTTCCTCAGATCGAGTTGACAAAGCAGTGGTTCCACCTTGGTTTCGTGACAACGTTCCACGGTATACTACTTAGTCTCAATGAAAATTTGGATGGCTGGATAGCATAAGTTAGGCTTCGGATGCTCGTTCCCCTACAATGATGATGAATGCCGTTATTAGCCCAATGAGGACTGATGTTTCACCGATCTGTTGCCAGAGTAAGGCAGTAGATGTAGTAAGTGTTCCCAGCTGTAAATAGGTCCAAATGAGGATAAATAGCCCTGCTGAGAGGGATATGATGACTATTATGGTTAGAATCACGAAGAGGAAGCGTCGTGCTCCTCGCCACCACCAACTGTTCCCTGGCATTCCTGTTACTGGTGCCCGTCGGATGAAGACGATGATTCCCCAAAGTGCTAGCATGCTTGGGAGTAGTAATCCAGCGCCGAATATCATGTAGTGATTTGGTGTCCATGGAATCCATGGAAGTAGGGCCCAGAGGATTGGGATTCCATATAGTGAAGCAATGAAGCCTTCGAAGAGGAGGATCCAAATGGCGAATGCTGCCGAAAAGTAGGGTAGGAAGGCAAGAAAGTAGAATTTCCAGTCTTTCTTTATTTGGATGAAAGGAATTGGCCACTCGATGCTTTCAGAACCGCTGGTTCCACCTGTTGTGATATTTGAATATTCGACTGTTGCATCCGATTCAGTTTCTGATGCCAAAAAGAGTGTGTAAGCCTTGTAGAGAATGACGAGCAGTGTTCCCAAGAGAAATAGGCCAACCAATGCTAATCCAAGGCTGTGAAGTGTGGAGGGAGTAAGTTGGAATATACCAATAACCCAGGTGGGAACAGGTAGATATCCCCGCCAAAACTCAAGGAACAGGAGGAATGCCCGGTGCATGCATATCCAGATTCCAATCCAGGCTGCAAATACCAGAAGAAATCCCAGAATATATTGGAAGCCACGTCTGCTGCGTTCTGGTGTTCCTAGTGGTAGGAGCCACACGAAATAGATAACGTAGAGAAGGATAATTCCTAAAGATGCCAAGAAGATACCGACATCGTGTAATCCGGCAATACCGAATGGATTCGTCTGTATGAAGAGCATTTGCAGGAGTTCTGTTGGGTAACTTCCTGTTTCAATCAGCGCGATTAAATAGGTCCACGCTTTGTGTATCAAACCGACTCCGAACAGGTAAAGCAGAAATCCAAGCAGACCAAAGATGAATAAGCCAACAATTTCTCTCAGAGAAAGGGTCCTCAACCAACCACCCGCGCACTAACGCCCCTAGCCAAATGGAGTCATAAAAAGTTATGCTGTGAATACCCCTATGTTTATTATACAACAGTGAAACCAATGGAATTCGGAGCTATTTGATTCATGAAGCAACCAGCCCTGTTTGAAGCGTATAGCGCGCTTCAAGACCGTATTCCATGGATTTCAATTCTGGAAAACCCGACTCCCGTTCGACAACTGACCAACTTGCAGAAAGCATTGAAAACCAAAGAAGCGATGTGGGTGAAGCTTGATAATCTCACGTCGAAAGCGTATGGTGGAAATAAGGTGCGCAAATTAGAATTTCTGTTAGCTGATGCTCTTCACCAGGACAAGCACATGATTGTCACTATGGGTGGGTTGGGAACTAATCATGGATTAGCTACTACAATTCATGGTCGGTCACAGAACCTCCATACGCGAATCTATATTGAAGACCAACCCGTGACTCCCAATGTTCTCCAGAATCTGAAACTCATGTACTTCTATGGGGCGGAATTAATTTATACAAAAACGAAGTGGCGAACAGCTCTTCGGTTCAATCTTATCGACCGTTTACGGTGGAAAAACATCTACTGGCTTCCCACAGGAGGTAGCACACCTGTTGGTGTCTTAGGATACCTCAATGCTATCTTTGAATTACGAAATCAAATTCAAGCTGGTTTACTGCCAGAACCACGGCTGATTTTTGTGGCAGCGGGAAGTGTCGGAACCATTTCTGGAATTGAATTAGGATTACAATTAACCGGATTAAACTCACGCGTCATGGGAATTCAAGTGACGAGTAATCCACGATTCAATCGAGACCGTGTGAAGACCCTGGTGCGCAAAACGCTTCGATTATTAACACCTACAATTGAAGTGGGAAAATTCCACTATGAACCTCGTTTTGAATTGTCCAATGAATTCCTCGGAAGAGGGTATGGATATCCGACCAAAGCAGGAAGTGAAGCCCTTAATATGGCATTAGAATTCGAACAGCTTAATTTGGACCCCACTTACACGGCAAAAACCCTTGCAGGAGTAATTGATTATCTCCGTAAAGGAAACGAAGGACCTATTTTATACTGGCACACTCTAAATTCTGTAAACCTCTCAGATATTGCTAGCCAAATTGATTTCTCGAGGCTACCACGGCCGTTTCACCGATTTTTCAAAGGAAGTTAAACAAGTTAAATTTACGCTTAATGACGTTAGCGCTTGATGAACGTTGGTGATTTTTCAACAATTTCGAGGGGCGATTTTATTTCTGTGGGAATAGGCGTCTTGTATTCTCTTCCTTTGGTGCGGTGGAGGAATTCGTCGGAAATTAATTTTAATAATTCTGGCTTAGTTAATAAATCGAGGATAGCTCCAGATATGGTTTTTGCAGCGAAGAGAAGGGATTGGTGGCCAATACCCATGCCACATTGTGCGACAGCTTGCCAGGAATGAGGTGCGGTTCCTAAGACCCAAGTTGCCGTCGTGAATTCCATGGTGGGGGTTTTCCAACTAACATCAGATACATCCGTAGATCCTGGAAGTACTTCTCCTTCGTCCCATGCATCGGGAATCGTTTGGTCGATTAATACATCAATGAGGGCTTCCCATCCTGGACGCTTTGTTATCCGGAGAGAACTAATTTTTTCTTCTTTCGTAATTGTCTTCGCCAATTCCTTAGCGAAGGCTAGTTCTTCCTTCGTGTATTGTGGGGCACCAATTTCACGCATATTAGCGATCACTAGGTCGCTTAAGCCCTTATTAGCAATAATATTGCAACAGCCCGTCAGGTGCTCTACTGCATGAGTGGTTCGAGTCATCTGGGCTGCACCATCTGCAATCTTGAGAATCCATTCATAGATTTGGTCTACCTGGTCGCGTTCTGGTGCACGGATGTAGTACCAACTCCGTGCATAAGAGGGAACCACGTTAGGTTGGCCGCCCCCCTCTTCAATGACGTAATGAATCCGTGCTTCTTGGATGATATGTTCGCGCATGTAGTTCACGCCGATGTTCATGAGTTCGATTGCATCGAGGGCACTACGGCCATATTCGGGAGCATAGGCGGCATGAGACGCGACGCCATAGAAGTGAAACTTTGCCATGTTCATTGCCAATGTGCTGTACAGATGCCCGACATTCATCTTATAGGGGTGGTGGCTCAGCACGGCTTCTACGTCATCAAAATGGCCGGCACGGACAATGAAGACTTTTGCATCGTAGGTTTCCTCAGCTGGCGTACCAAAGAACTTGATAGTGCCTTTCAGCTTTGTCTGCTCCAAAAACTCCTTTGCTGCGATGGCTCCTGCCATTCCTGAAGCTCCATGTATATTATGACCACAGCCATGACCTGGAGCACCTTCTTTGACCGGTTCCTTGTAGGGAACTGCTTTCTGAGATAATCCGGGTAGTGCGTCATATTCGCCCATGATTCCAATTACAGGCTTACCGCTGCCATACACCGCTTCAAACGCCGTTGGCATTCCTGCAATGCCACGTTGTACATGAAATCCATGTTCCTCTAATGTATCAGCTAATAATGCGGATGATTTGAATTCTTCAAGTCCCAGTTCGGCGAACTCCCAGATTTTATCACTGATTTCGATAATTCGTCCTTCATTCTTGGTTATCCAATTCCAAGCCTTCTCTTTATTCAAGAAACCCACCTTCATTAACCGCCACATCTTCATTAAATTAAACCTTAATTGTGTTTCATCAACCACACACAATTCGGCTTAACAAAAAAATCTGTATTCGTTTAATTTGTTATCTTGTTGGTTTTTCTGCAAGTAGTGAATAGTGACTCATCGAGAAGACTCGTAATTCTAAGATCGTAAAGTGTTGGAAAAGCTCTTTTAATTCATCTTCTGTGAACAGATGGTGAGGGAGCCCCTTTTCACAACCTTCGCTTGGTACCCAAGTGCCAGGCTCTATTTCCCGTCCATGTTTTGATCCATGGCCCGTGGGAACCGGAACTGTGACCCAAACAAGCCCTTGTGGTTTTAGCACACGCCACATTTCTTGAACGGTTTTTCGGATAACTGCAATCCGATTGTGATGAATGACACGTACACTGATTAGGGCATCAAAGAACCCATCTTCATAAGGCAGCTGAAGGATATCTGCAAGTGTAACGTGACCGGTTAATCCTTCGATGGCAAGTTTTTGGATTGTGGCACTAAGACCCGATGGGGCAATATCTAAACCAAAGACCTCAAAGCCTTGTTTAGCCAAATAAACTGTGTGACGTCCACTCCCGCATCCTAAATCCAAGATGCGGTTTACCTTATGGATTTTGAAGTGTTGGGCCATATTTGGCATTTCAGGTTGGATTGGCTGGTCAAGAAAGTATCCCTTTTCGTACTGCTTTTCCCAAGCTAATCGAGCAGCCCGGAACTCTTCATCAAAATATGTGAAGATGATCACCCTCTGGCAAGCTAGAAGGCGATGGCTTGGAGGCGTGCAGCGGGAGATAACTCAATTATTCGTTCAGCTAGTTTCATGGTGATGTAAGCGATCAGGACAACCTCTCGTGATGTAAAGCGGTGTCGTTGTCCTTTGAAGATGGTGAAATCATGTTTTGTGGGTGTAAAGAGGAATGAATTGTAGCGCTTCAGGTGATCGATGAGATCAGTGGGTAGTCCGAATTTCTTTGGTATCAACCGTCGGACATTATGGCCTAGTGACCTGGTTTTGGTGGTGGCATCACCGGTAATCTCGAAACTCCATGCGCGAACTAACAATTCGATATAGTCAGCTAAATACCGAATGGCTTCTCTGGTAAATCTTGGCAACGCTTTGAGTGCCTGTTGGGCCTCTGTTAATGGTTGTTTGGGTGGTGGTGCAACTAAGGTTGTTAATCGTTTCATTGCTGCGTCATTCAGCTGTTTAGTTCGGACCAAATAGACCGCGGTGGTTTCAGCTTCAATATACTCTTCTTCAGACAATACGTCTTTGGCTAAATCTACAAGATAGGGGAGTGCCCATAATACTTCGGCTTTTCGACCCGTTAGACTTGGTGTTGCCACCAATGATCCCTCCTATATGGGAATAAAGACAAATGTATACTTTCTATTATATTGGTCTTCTCTCCGAATAAAAATCCTGAAATTATTGCTTAAAACCCACTTATTTCCATACTTCCATTAACAAATCTCATTCTTGTTGGCGCAGGTTAATCTAATTAGAAAGAAGGGGACTAAAAGAGGGGATGGCAGGTCTAAACATGCGTAAAAGAAAAGCAGTAGCTATTATTTGTGTGATTTTCCTTATAGGCATCAGTAGTTGGCTTGTGCTTAGTTATTTTGGTGTGTTAGGTCCTGATCTGGAGCTTCTTGTACAGACCCAACAAGAACTTGAGGCGGTTCACGAGCTAGTGGGTGTCAACGATTATGGTCCGGATGTTACGGAAGTTCATGGGGACCAGATTGCCTATGACCTGTTCCGCAGTTTAGGGCTACAACGGATGCGTGTTTGGTGTCAGTTTGGCGCGCAGCTTGCGGCAGGGCTTGGATGGGGATGGTATCATACAATATTTAATGGAACGTCGTTAGCAGATGCCCAAAATCCACAATTTTATAACTGGACCTACCTCGACCTCCTCTTCGAAGTTGTCAACGAAACAGGTGCCAAACCCATTTTGACCTTCACGGGATGTCCGCGCTCTCTAGCCCGAGATGGAGCACCTAATAAGCCGCCACTAGATTTGGCGGCGTATTCAGAAGTGGTGGCGCGAGTGTTGATGCACTATACACAGGGCTGGCCTGGAGGTACCGGACATAGTTACTCATTTGATTATGTTGAAATTGGAAATGAACCGAACCTCTCCGCATTCTGGAATGGTTCCATGTCGGAGTTTCTTAACTTGTATACAGTCGTATCAGCTCGACTAACCCAATTAGGGGTATCGTTCAAGATTGGTGGACCAGGTTTAGCTGATATCAATCTCACCCAATGGACGACAAACGTATTGTCTACTGTCAATACTCATGGAGTCCCCTTGGACTTTTTCTCATGGCATGCATATTGGGATAACCCTGCACAAGTGATTCATGCAATACACACTGTCACAACGCTATTAGATGACAATGGATTCTATGATTGCGAACGGGTCTTTGATGAATGGGGACAAGATCTCTCATCGGATACACAATGGGGGACAATGCAAGCAGCGCTACATGCAACTGCCGTCTTAATCGGAGCTGCAGATAATGGCATTGATATTGCATGTTTTTCAATAACCAAAGACACACCCATGCCCCCACCCACTTGGATACTCTTCGGTCCCGAAGCCAACTTTGGTCTTCTCACTCGGAACCCTACCACAGCAAAACCCAGCTTCCATGCCCTGAAACCCTTCGTGGCAATAACAGAAAATCCTGTGCTCCCAGCAGCCATTAATCCACTCACCCTCTTAGGCTATTTCCCCCCTCCTCTCACGTATCTTGTAACACGAGGAGCTGGGCAAAATAATTACACGGTTCTCGTGGTTAACCATGGGATACGCTCCACAACTTGCCGTATCACCCTTTTAGGGGCTCCTGGTGGACCGTATCAGATTTACGGGAAGGAATTGTCCAATATGTCAATTCTGCAATACAACGGCTGGACACCCTCTACTAGCTTAACACCCACCAGTGGACAACTCAGTGACACAAACATCCGTTTCCCTCCCCAGTCAATCCTCTGGCTAACTATCGAATATACAGGATTAACAACCCACAACTCCTGTCCACCCAAACTCCAGCTCCAACTAGTAGTAATTCCAATCATTATCACATATGCGAAAAAACAGATTACACTAGCACCAACCAGTTAACAACCGCTGCATAGACGGACTGAAAACATAATTATAAGAACAACATTGAAGCAACAAGTAACTATTCCCTGGAACCTGCGTTACGAACGTGGCATGAAAGAGTCCGGGGAACCGCTTGCATCGAGGGAAAATACATGCAAAAACAACATCTCCTCTTAGCATTTGTAATAGGATCAATTCTGATATTGAATGTAGCGGTTTCAACCATCCCACCCTGTGCGGCCGCCGATGTCTATTGGACAGACAACTTCACCGATGGAAGCTTCTACCCAGAGTGGAACGTCACAATTGGGGGATTTGCAGCCGGTGTCGGGATTCTGCGCTCAACAAGCTCTACCGGTTTCCCACACGAGGCGCATATCTACCGAGCTAGCGATGCATCCTATGGCACCTGGACCTTCGACTTGCTTTACATCTCCACGTGTACAAAAGGCATCGTCGGGTTCATGCACAATGTCAAAACCACATCAATTTTTGATACCACCATGGAAGGCTATCTTATTGAACTGAATAACACACACATCAATTTAATCAAATCAACAGATACGACTGAAATCATACTTGACAGCGCCACCTACGCTCCCGCAGACGGTATGAAGGACATCCAAATCGACCGACTCGCCAATGGCACCTTCTATGTCCGGGTCGAAGGTTCACTATACCTCACGGCCTTAGACAACACCTATACTACCTCTAATTACTTCAGTTTGGGAAGTGCCCCCCACGGCTACGGTATCGACAATATCGTTGTCAGCGGTACAGATGGAGTATTAGCTCAACCACCAATCCCTGGCTTCCCCATCGCAGCCATCGTGGTAGGAGTCCTCACGGCTGTAGGCATCACTTTACTCCGACGCCGACGAACCCAGTCTTAATCGAACCTAACCCTACAATCCAGTCAGCTGTTCCTTAAAATCGCTTCAAGTACATAGAACCATCAATAAATGCCCTAGCAACAGCATGTCGCTAGAGCCAATCATGGCGTTTAAACCAGTCAATGGTATCTTTTAATCCAAAGCGCGAGTCAGGATAGATGAGTTGATAGCCGGTAGCTTTGAGTTTAGCATTACTAAACCAATAGTTATGATACATCAAATCAATTGTAGCCTTTTCTATCTTAGGCAGGTCATGTGTGATATTCCGAGCCTTCCACTCCGACCATGAGGCTACAGCTTTAAGAAGCCACTTGGGTAGAAGTGGAACCCGTGTGTGGTAAATTTTAGTATTCAGTAGTGGAGCTATGTAAGAAAATAATTCGTATTTGCGGTATGTAGTATCATCGACCACGTTGAAGATTTGACCAGTTGCTGCAGGATGAGTTAATAAGTGCAGGCCAGCGCCAACCACATCAGCAACGTGGACCAATGGGACTAAGGTATTGACATTCTCTGAAATGATAGGGAGTTGTCCATAAGCCACCATCCGCAATATAGTGCCAATCCCATAACGATTTCGAGGTCCATAAATGGGAGCGGGACGGAGAATAGTTAGACCCAGTTTTCCATCTTCACAGACCTGTTGTGCAGCCTGTTCCTGGTCTAATTTTGATTGTTCATATGGATTTGATGGATGGAGAGAATCCTCTTCTCGAACAGGTATTGAGCAGGGAATTCCATAGACACCTGCACTGCTAATGAGCACAAATTTCGAAACCTTTGCTTTCATTGCAACACTACAAAGATTTCGAGTGCCTTCAACATTCACCGCTGACAAGTTATCCCAAGATGCAGAGTAGCGAAATAGCGAAGCTGCATGAAAAATGAAATCAACACCTTTGACAATGGGAGCAAAAGTTGTTGGGTCCCTAAGATCTCCGGGCATGAATTCTGCGTCAGGATTCAAGAAGGTCTGATCCGCGCTCGCTAAATCGGTTCCCCGAACCTCATATTCGGGATGTTGGAGTAACTGATCAATGAAATGGCTTCCAACAAACCCACACGCCCCTGTTACCAAACACACTCGTCTCTTCATCTTGCGCTCCTCTCCGTAGGGTTCAAAGCAGTCCGACCATCCCGGTTTGTCCTTCATGACGACCGAACAGCAAATATCCCAGAAACACTCCACAATACAGCCACAGCGGATAGAGCCCGAATAAAATGAGGGCAATCGCATCAATCAGCCCTATCGTGTACACATACTCAAATTGGAACAAGCCACTGTTAATCATGAAGTCTCGCCCATTCACCGCACGACCCGTCCACAACCAGATCCCATCAAACCACCCCAAGTTCAAATACAACGACCCCGCCACCACCCAAAACAACAGAACTGTCATAACGCCGAGCACCTTCGTGGCATGCGGTGTCACCCGGTACAACCAGCGATTCCGCAACCATACAATGACTGCCCCACACAATACCAACAAAAACGGGTCCAAAAGGAAACTCATGTATGCCCACTAGCGACTCATAGAATAAAAACCCTAAACGTCCAACCCAGCATTCGAAAAGAAAGTTTTAACATCGACGCCCGCAGCATCAAGTCGACGAATCGTAGCCTTATAAGGATCACATTGTTCTTCTTCCAGATTTTCAGCCAACATCATATCCAGGTCAGCCAGCCGGGTAATTAGTAACTCCCGTTCGGTTTGTGGCATTAACCGTGGATCCGTCATAGCTGCCACATGAAAACTGGCCTTTGCCCGTAAGAGATTCTCAATCGCTTGGAACGGTAATTCCATACTTTCACCTCGAGCGCCTGTCCGCTTCTGAAAACCCTCGGGTGTAGCCGCCTTCAAACTCAAACGAATATGCACCTTCTCATATTGCGCCACCCGTTTTGCATAATCTGGATCCGCTCCAAACAATATGCCATTCGTCTCCAACATAAAGGTTTCAAACAACGAGTCCTCAATGAGCGGTAACACCGCTAATAAATGCGCTTTACACAGGGTGGGTTCAGCCCCAGAAATACGAGCCTTCCGAATATACCCTTCACGCACGGCATCCCAGAGGGCATCCACTAATGCTTCGGGCGTGTAAAATCGTCCACGGCGCTCCGGATATTCCCGCGAATCATCCACCCAACAAAAAGTACACCGCAACGGACAGCCCACAGCATACGCCGTCGCAATTCCACCATAGACCCCTGCGATATACACACTCGTATATTTTCGTGCGTAGTCCTCAGGACGACATACAATCTGTTGTGTCGCTTCTGCTAGCTGAATCGGATCATAAGGTTCTGTGGATGGGGTTATCATCCGAGGATAGTTTTTCATTGTGATGAAATTAGATTTAAAGAAAAAAAATCTGTTGTGATCCTTTATCTCAAACGAATTTAGATCACAATCCCTTTCGCTTATATCGGTCTTATCAACTAATTATCCAATAACCATCGAGGACTCTAGTTCTCCGTGTATAGGTGATTCAGATGTCAAAAAGACCTGATAAATCATCAGTTCCAATACCCCTTTCAAGCATTAAGACCGCCCAGAAACGGATTTCATCTGACATTCTTCGAACACCGCTTGTACGCCTCAAAACTGATGAATCACCCGCTCAAATCTATCTGAAATTAGAAAATCTCCAACCTGTTAGGTCGTTTAAAATTCGTGCAGCGAGTAACGCTTTGAAAGAAGCCAAAAGGTCACAACTAAAGGAAGGGATATGGACCGTGAGCTCCGGAAATTTTGCTCAAGCTCTAGCCTGGCATTCGCAGAACCTCAATATCAACTGTACAATTCTAGTGCCCGAAGGCATCTCTCAAGCAAAAGTAGATGCCATTCATCGATTCGGTGCACAAACTATCACCGTACCGATTCCAGAAGGCCTTCAAGCCCTCATATCGCAAAGCTATGAGGAGATGAAAGGTCGGTTTGTCCATCCTTTTTTTGATCCCGCGGTCATGGCGGGGAATGGAACCATCGGATTAGAACTCATTGAAGATTTGCCTGATATGGACTCGGTTATTATTCCATGGGGGGGTGGCGGGTTAACGGTGGGTATTGCATCAGCCCTGCGTGGCCTTAAATCACAAGTGAAAATTTTCGCAGCAGAAGTGGAATCTTGTTCACCCTTAGCTGACGCCTTCAAGTTAGGACACATTCCCACCTCAATCCCTTATACGCCCAGTTTCGTTGATGGAATTGGATATCCCTTTCTTTTACCAGAAATGTGGGAATTCGCCCAAAAATTACTCGATGGCGTCCTCGTTGTTACCGTCGAAGAAACCGCCCACGCCGTTCGCCTCCTCGCCAATCGCAATTCAATTATTGCCGAAGGTGCCGGCGCTGTATCTGTTGCTGCGGCACTTTCCGGTCAAGCGGGAACAGGAACCATCGTTTGCATCGTTTCAGGCGGCAACATCGGTTCAACAAAACTCGCACAAATCCTCCAAGAACACCCCCCTAACACCAGCTGATGTGACACCCCCTCAACACCCTCCGCTGGCACATATGCAGGCATTTCTATCCTGAATTTAGAATATTTAAGCTAATAGGGCATAATAGTGGTCTTCTGGTATGGTTTATGGTCAAACAAACTGCGATTAACTGGATAGAGAAGAACAAAACACGACTCATCGAAATAAGCGACAAAATTTGGGAGTATGCTGAACTGGGACTTGGAATTCAAGTCCGCTGCCCTATTGGCAGATACACTAGAAGAACATGGCTTCCAGGTGCAACGTGGCATTGCAGATATGCCGACCGCCTTTATCGCTAACTACGGGAAAGGACACCCAATTATTGGTATTATGGGCGAATATGACGCGCTCCCTGGGTTATCACAAAAGGCTGTTCCAACGAAAGAGCCTGTTATAGAAGGCGCTCCAGGTCATGGCTGCGGACACAACATCCATGGAACCTCAGGCCTAGGAGGCGCCATAGCCACAAAAATTGCAATGGCTGAAAATGACATCAAAGGCACAATCCGTTTCTATGGTACGCCTGCAGAAGAAAATTATGGAGGGAAATTATTCATGGTTCGGGATGGGTTTTTCGATGATGTGAATGCCGTTCTCAGTCATCACCCAAATTCTTGGAACTCTGCCCTCATTGGGAGCTCCAATGCTATCAAGTCCTATAAATTCCACTTTTATGGAAAAAGTGCTCATGCCGCCGGTTCTCCGGAACTTGGACGTTGCGCTCTTGACGCAGTGGAACTCATGAATATCGGGGTAAACTTCCTGCGCGAGCACATCATTGACAAAGCCCGCATTCATTACGTAATCCAACAAGGAGGAACCCAACCAAACATAGTTCCTGAGTATGCCAGGAGTTGGTATTTTGTTCGGGCTCCAGAAATGGAACAACTCGAACAGATCTACCAGCGAATCCTCAAAATTGCCGATGGCGCCGATTTAATGACAGGTACCACACACACCATTGAACAAGAGATTGGCTGTCATAATGTAATTCCTAACAAACAACTCAGCGCCCTCATAGTTGCCAACATGCGCGAAATCGGAGCACCCCAATATGATGCCAAAGAAATCCAATTCAGCAAAACCATCATTCAAGATATAACCCTAGAAGAAAAACGCATGATGTTACAAGCATTAAAACACCCCCAATGGGAAAAGTTCATGGACGTGACACTCTGCAACACCGTCGAAGACCCCTGGGATGAAGGCATCGTCTGGCCTAGCTCCACTGATGTCGGCGACGTCAGCTGGAAAGCCCCAGCCCTTGAATTCAACACAACCACAAGTGCAATCGTAGACCCCTTTCATTCTTGGCGGACAGTTGCCCATTGTGGCATGAGCATCGGTCACAAATCCCTCATCTTTTCTGCGAAAACACTAGCCACCACTGCCCTGGACCTACTGACCAAACCTGAAGCCCTCAAAAAGGTCCAAGGCGAGTTTAAACACCGCATGAAAGACAAAACCTACAAATCTCCTCTTCCTGCGGATATGAAACCACCACATGATTTAGCCAGAAAACAAGCCGAAAGTTACAAACCACCAAAATAAAAGAATCCTTGCAGACTTTTCGCCTATCCGCAGACCAGCAGCAACCATAACCTGTCCCATTCCTCAGGAGGTTTCCCGATTGAAGCATTTATACCGTCCTGAAGGCTATTAGAAGCGGGGCGAATTCAATGAGGAAACGGACTAGGGTAGTAGCTGTTGTCCTAGGATTGAGCCTAATCGTCGTGATCGGGATCCCGGTTTTGTACACGCACTTTGTTTATCTTTCTTCTGGTCGACGAATGCAGGATCTCCGCGTGGCCTACTATAATGGGGAGGGCGCCTGGTCCGTCGATGATATCATCATTCCTAACCTCGTTGCGTGGATAGGCTGTGAATTCACGACCCTTCGTGGATCCGACATCCAAGCCGGAGCCCTCACCGATGTTGATGTGCTCATCTGGCCGGGCGGACATTACCCGGCCTATTGGGAAGAAGTCGGCCTCGAAGGAAAAACTAAGATCCAAGAATTCGTCGCCAACGGCGGCGGCTACTTTGGCATCTGCGCCGGTGCCTACTATGCCTGTGACTACATGGTCTGGATGGACGACGCCAACTTTCCGCCACCAAACTATAAGGTGGAAGGCGACGAACTGAACCTTGACCTCTTTCCAGGCGTCGCCTGGGGACCCATCTTTGAAATCGCTGATCGACCTGAACCCGGGTATGCGATGACCCAAATTAACATCATCAACCAGACCCACCCCATTACCGATTCGCTGCCTGCAGCCTATCAAATCCTCTATGTTGGTGGCCCCTACATCCAACCATACGACGATACAGATTACACCGTTTTAGGCACATATGACCTAACTGGTGACCCTGCAATAGTGTCCTGCAACTACGGAAGTGGCCGAGTCTTCCTCATTGGACCCCACGCAGAAATCGAAGAAGGCAGCGACCGCGACGGCTGGCAATTCCCCCCCGAATACCTCCCCGAACCCACCGACGAAGACTCCGAATACCCCCTCCTCTTCGAAGCCATGCGATGGCTCGGACAGGTAACCCCCCTCGAACCCATCCCCGTACTCACCGTCCCCCGTATTCCAAGCTTCCCCCTCCAAGCTCTCGCCATCGAACTAACCCTCTCCATCGGAACCATCTTCGTCAGTTTGGTTGAATGGCAACACAATCAACAGACCTTTCTCCCAGACGAGTCGGCTTCCTTTTCGGGCAGCGTTGAGACGCTGGAACGTGGGATCAAGGCAGCGAGTTGGATGATACTGTAATAGCGTTGAGTGGGTTGTGGTGGGAAGTAGAGGATTTTTATGATGGCCCTAGCCTTAGCTTGCTATCATTGAGAGAAGCAGAGATACTAGGGTGTTATCTCGAACGTCTTGGTGCTTATCATGAATCAACCTAATGATGTTTCTCTTCAGAAGGCAGAGGTTGAAGATGTTGAGATTCTTACAGAAACGTGTAGAAGGGCGTTTGATTCAGACTCGGAGTTTGGTGCTCCTGGTCCTGGTGGTCCACCAGGGTATGACTCTATTGAATGGAACACCAAGATAATTCAGAACAAATGGCTGCAATATCGAAAGATTCTGTTTGGTTCTAAAATTGTTGGAGGATTCATTGCTGGGAATAGGGGTCCAGGGTATCAAGTGTGTGAGAGAATCTGGGTCGACCCTGATTATATGAGAAAGAGCATTGCTACGAACGCCTTCGAACGTGTCTGGGAAAAATACCCATCCGCAGATCTTTGGGTGGCAGGCACTCCTGAGTGGAATGTAAGAACAAATCCGTTCTATAAGAGACTTGGATTTGTCCAAATTGGGACAACCCATGACAATCCTACATGGAACGGCATCTATTATGAAAAAAGACTGACAGATAAATTTCCCCGAGCCATGTCACAGATTGCAAACATTCAGCACGGTCAACAAAGAGTTCTGGTTGAAGGAAGAGTGGATCATTTCTCCAGTCCACGCACCGTGATTTCGAAGAAGACCGGTAAAGAACTCAAAGTAGCCGATGCAACACTTACCAATGATACAGGCTCAATCAAACTCGTCCTATGGAATGAACAGATTAGGCAAGTAAAAGAGAACACCTCCATTCGCATCGAAGAAGGATACGCCAAAGAATTCAGAAATGAACTCCAGCTAAGTATCGGCCAATGGGGAATACTCATCACCCTCCTATAACCCAATTTCTGATTCATTTGGTTATTCCAAGCCTGAAAAAATCAGGAAAAATCCTCGATACTAAACCAATGATAAGTCCCAACCCCAAAAACGACCCAAATTCTGTATATCAGACCCCCCCTCCCTACCCACTTTCAGTAATTAGGAAATCTTGGGGCTTGTCAGTAAAACAGAAATTAACCAGAAACCAGTTAATTTTTATACAACTTCACCCAAGATAAAGATCGGCCTGGTTTCTAAATTCAGTTTAGATCCGAAAAGGACCGAAGATCGGAGGTGTATTCACTATGGTCGAGAGACTGGATTACAAGCTAGTGGGACTCGGAATCCTGGTTCTACTCTGTTGGATGACCTGTTGTCCCCAACCATGTCGTAGCGCAGTGATTTGGACTGATGACTTCAACGATGGCACCTATGAGCCTGAATGGACCATCGTTAACAACACCAACGTATACAGTGGAACATTCGGGTGGAGTGGCTCAAATTGGTCAGCTACCAATAATTATCTACAAATGCTCCCATCAAAACACACTTGGGGTATAATAAGTCGTCCCAGTGCTGTAGCATCGGGGACATGGAGTTTTGATATCCAATTCAATTTAACTGAATTTGATCCCACTACACTAATAGTGGGTTTCAATTTCATGAGTAACGATGTCAATGTTTTGAATAATGAGCTCGAGATCGACTCGTTCCGCCTTACATGTGGTAGTTCAATATCAGGCGATGCAATCACTTTCCGTCTTTACAAGCATACTGGTACTACCCAGACACCCATCGCCAGTAGTAGCCCTGTACCTGTGCCAGGTTGGCATCATATCGATGTTACTAGGACTCCAGAGGGTATATTCACCGTATACCACAACCGCAATCCAACCCCAATCATACAGGTAGAGGACACAGACACCACCACACCTGAGACCTGTTGGTTGTGGTTCCAAACATGGCAAATGATTGACAACATTGTAGTCGACGATGAGGTTCTAATCCTACAGGACCCAACTGGGATTTTGCTTGTCATTGGAGGCGTCGTCGTCGCTGTCATTGTCATCGTGGTAGTAATCGTGTTCCTGAGGCGACGACGAACAGCTCAATAGCGATGAGGGTCCTCGGCGACCCTCTCTTCTTTCTTCAGCGGCACGTCACCGAAGGAAGTCGCATCACTTCCTTCGCTCCTCTTTTATTGCGACGAAGCTTTTCCAGGGTGTTATTTGCCTTTCTTTCTAATTTCGAAGACTTAGACGCTGTTTCTTACTAATGATGTGAAAGATGATTTGTTTCCCAATGATTTTAGAGGAGCCCGTGTGCGTCTTTGGGTTCCATTCGGGTTATTTGGGGGATGGAATCGAAATGGTGGTCAAAGGAGACAATCGTATCGGTGCTGGTTTGTTGCATTATTGTAATGACGAGTGCATCATCAAAGTCGAGGTTTAGTTGGGGCATCTTTGTGAGTGTTGTCTCAAGATCTAGAAGTGTTGGTCGATATATGAGAAGCCGTTCGTAGGAGCTAATTATTGAGAGGAATTTTTGTGCAGTTTTGGGTGATTCGTAGCGCAGGATCGTTAAAAGCATAGAGTAGAGTAAGAAGTCGGATAAGTAGCAGATAGGTGGACCTTTCTCCAGCTTCTGTAGAAAATTGACACACTCATCTGCTTGCTTTTGGCTTAACATTACTTCCAAAAGGATATTGGCATCAAGGAAGAACATAACAGCTACCTCTGTGAAGGCGTGAAGAGTTTTGTAGCTTCGTGTTGTAACTCGACACTGGATAGGGAGACCTTTTGTAATAATCCTCGAAGTGATTTTGTAGGTTCTTTGACTGGCGTGGATGCCTGCGAACGGCGCATCCATTCAAGTAACGCATCGCGTGCTGCATTGGTCAATGCCCCTTTCCTGTACCCGTATAGTCGCATAGCGAGTTTTCGAAACTCCTGCTCTTCCTCTTCACTCAATGTGATACGAATCGTCATAGTTACTCAATCTGCCTATATGGCATTATGGCATTATGGCAATATAACATTTTTGTCAAATATTAGTACCGTACTTATCTGAAGCTAAAAACATCAATATCGACACTTGAATATTTAGTCGAATCTGGTTTTTAAGGTTCGAGCAAGCCATTTTCCATGCCGTTATTTGCCATTCAATTGGATTTCAAAGACGTAATTGTGATTTCTCATGATTGATGTGAAAGATGATTTGGTTCACATCCTAGTTCCTTGGTTTGTTAGTGGTGTGACTTGGTGATTGGAGGTAAACGATTTACGCTTAGATAATTAGTTAACCAGAAACCGGTTAATTTTTATACTATGGAGAGCATAATACTGACTACACGAGGGAAATTGCTAACATCAGACCCCGGTGAATCTCCATGTTTACCTCACTCCGATACCCATCGGCCAAACAAAACTGGATCTGGTCCCAACGCCGACGGAACGTCAAACCCTCCGACCTCGCCGAAGAACTCAACGTCTCACGCCCCTTCATCAGCAAAGAACAACGCATCGCCGAACAACGGATCAAAAAACTCATCGAACACACCGCAGCAACCAACCGCATCACCATCCACAACATCAGCCCCCACTACGGCATTGCCACCGGCTACTGTTCCGCCTCACAAACCAACGTCTACATCATCTACTCACCCCAAATCGGGCTCCAAACCTGGTTTGCCCACAAAGGAGAATGCAAGGGCTGCAGTGACTACCCCAAATGTGAGGCCACGCTCACCACCTTAGCACAGGAATGGGACATTGACCCCCCACCGGATCTTGCTCCCACTGATTTAGCAATCTTGTTGTTTCAAACAATCATGAGACGATTAAAATGGCACGACAAAAAAGACC
This sequence comes from Candidatus Hermodarchaeota archaeon, assembly GCA_016839805.1. Taxonomy (GTDB): domain Archaea; phylum Asgardarchaeota; class Hermodarchaeia; order Hermodarchaeales; family Hermodarchaeaceae; genus Hermodarchaeum. The sequence continues at coordinate 4,777 of JAEOTO010000009.1, read as the reverse complement.
GGGGAGGGAAGTAACCTCCATCACCGAGGCTTGTCCTAAATCTCCCAAACCCGTGATTGATAATCCTCACCAACCACTCACCACCCGTTCTATCAGGTTCAATCAAACCCACCTCATAGCCCTGGGACTCGCATCACTGATCGTATTCAGTGTCTCCTACGTTGGACTAGGGTACATGTTCACGCTTCCCATGCCGCAGCTGGGCACCTTCAGTGGAGAAATTTTTGGTGGACCGGAAGAAGATAGAATCGAATCGCTGTTTCAATTGGAAGATGGAGAATGCATCGCCGCAGGACGTACAGCGAGCTGGGGACTCGGAGGCAGTCCAGATGCACCCTTCGATTTTTGGTTAGTCCGCTTAAGGAGACACGGGAAGCAAGTCCTATGGAACCACACGTATGGCACCAATAGAACCGAAGGGACACCAGCCCTTGCCGTATGCTCCGATGGCGGTTTCGCACTCGCCGGCTATACGCTAGTCAACCAATCCGGAAGCTTCGACGCGGATGTCCTCTTAGTTCGGACCGATGCAGCCGGACACCAGCTGTGGAGCCAAACACTTGGGGGACCCGAAGGCGACTACCCAGAGGCCATCATCCAATGCGACGATGACGGATTCGCCATCGCCGGCAAGACGTCCAGCTATGGCGCAGGATCTTCTGATGCGTGGCTCCTCAAAACGGATTCAACGGGCACGCCCGAATGGAACCACACCTATGGCGGACCCGACGCCGATGGCGCCTCAGATCTCATCGAAACAGATTCAGGCTTCCTCTTAGTGGGCACTACACAAAATTCTACCACCACCGAAACGCATTCCGACGGCTATCTGGTCTGCACTGACACGGATGGCACCTTACTGTGGAACTGCACCTATGGCGAGCGGAGAAATGAATTCTTTGACCAAATCATCGCCACACGTTCAGGTGACTATGTCATCAGAGGAGGATATGGCTCGGGCCCTTATCCTGGAGATACGAAGCTACGGGATAGGCTAACGCTTACGGGCATCACAGCCAACGGCGATATTCTCTGGGAGACAGGATGGATGGGACTATCGGCATACGGGAGCCCTGGATTCATTGAATGCCATGATGGCGGCTTCGCCATTGTGTGCAGTCAGTTCACTCGGGGACACGGCTTTGGAGACACTAACGTTATCCTCACTCGCACCGACACGCAGGGTGAGAGCCTTTGGACAAACATTTATGGGGGAGATGGCACCGATGAGGGGGGAACGGCCATTCTCCAAATGACCGACGGCGATTTAATAATCGTGGGATATGCCGTGCATACATATCCATATCCCACCAACGATATGGATGCCTGCCTCCTCGAGGTTGAAGACATCCCCATCATGTCCTACATCCTGTACTACAGCATGCACCACAACATCACCCAAGCCTTCCTGGTCGGCATGATCATCAGCTTCACCATCCTCATCATCTTCGCCGTCATCCTCGCCTACCACTTCAGAAAAAGAACACCACCACAATACCCCCAAACCGACTAACACAACCCATGCCATCAGACACCCGACCCCACCACAACGCCTATAAACCAACCAAAATCCCGCCCCCCAGCCAGTAGTGGAGTTCTTCTACCCCCTACTAATACCACTACTGGAGCCACACCCCATGTCAAAGCCCCCAAAACCCCGCGACCACGCCCCCATCCACTTCTGGACCCCCACCATCAACACCACACCCATCACCACCATCCACCAACTCCACCACCTCCTCAACACCGACTACCCAGGAATAAAACGCAACCCCAACTACAAAACCTGGCTCCACGACGCCGAAACCCACCTCACCCTCATCACCCACCTCAAAAACCAAACCCACCTCCAACGCGGCGACCGCAAACGCCTCGGCAACGAACTCGGAATTGGACGCCAGAAATTCACCGCCTGGGCCCAAGAAGCTCGAAAGCCCCGCCTATACTACGAACTCGAGCGCATCTTGTCAAAAACACAAGCCCAAAAAACCATTACCCAACTCCACAAAGAAAACAATGGCCTCCGTTCCACTGAGGATGTCATAGATCGTCTTCAAACTTACTATCTCACCCCACTTCATGAACAAACAAAACAACTCCCAAAACGCCTCCACCAATGCACCCTCTACTTCCAAGCCCTCAACCTCCTACAAGACGGCGGCGCCTACCTCGACGTAGCCCGCCAACTGAAAATCCACCACTCACAAGTCATGCACTGGCTCAACGGACGCCGCCCTAATTACATCGAACTCACCCGCCACATCCCCCACACACCACCAGGACGAGACCTAAAATGGCTTCCCCTCAACCTTGAACGTGCTTTCGTCCCCACAGACTTCATCGCCGTTCCAGAACAAATCACCCAATATTTACAAATCACCAATGTCCTTAACCAATCCCAGCCCCTAGACAACAATGCAATGCACCAATGGAAACAGCGCTTCGGTCCACCAAACCCCGAAGACGCCTTCTACTATCTCCTCGGACTCATTGTCAGCGACTACGAAAAACAACGCCCCCGCGTCTCCTCCACCGAACTCACTCTCAACCTCTCCAAAAACTACACCTGGAGTGAACAAGTCGGCGAAGCGGCCTCCTACTACTTCGGACAACTAGGTATCCACTCCGAAGAAGGCAACCCCTACGATTCATCCGCAGGCAAAGGCATGTGTCACAAATGGCGCACCCAAAAAAGCCCCCTCCTCACCTGGATAATTCGAACTTGTATAGGCCTTCAACCCCACCAACGAACAACATACCATCCAATACAAGCTGACTGGATCCGAACCGCTCCTGATGACTTACGGTTAGCTTTCCTACAGGGGCTTTCCGATGGTGACGGTTGGGCAGATACTAAGAGCCAGTATATAGGAATCTATGCTGGTCCCAACATTTCTCTCATTCAAGACCTTCTTGCAAGTTTTCAGATTGAATCAACAGTTGACCGAAAGCGTGTCCGATTCCGAAGGCAGAAGTGTATTATTATCGCTGCTGAACTTCCGCTATTTCGCTTTGCGACATCCAGAAAAGAAAATTCAGAAAAGCTTGCTGAAATGATGAAAGCCCGAAAAAAGAAGAAAGAACGATTCATACCTGAAGAAATTTCAAAACTAATTCTAGAACTCCATAATCGGAAAAAATCGTCGGGATACATTGCTGAATATATTTTCAATCATTTTGGTATATCCTATGATCGTAGTAGCATATCTTATCATATTCGAATTTTCAACAAGACTGAACAACCTGACCAATAAGATGTTGCGAGGAATTACTTCGTCGCTAACCGCCTTACAGTTGTTTTTGGTAAAGAGATGCCTGATTCGTCAAAAAGCTGTTCTGCAATCGCACCAAATGCCAAGCCCTGTTCTGCCAGTTCACGAATGCGACTAATAATTTGGGGAGAATATGCTTTTCGTCCTCTTCCGCGACGTGCGGCCAACATCTTAACTAACTTTTCGATATTGGTTTGCCGTGTTGTGGCTAACCAAAAAACAGGTAAACCGGCAGCGCGGTTTATGGCTTCTGTTTTGCGGATTCGCACTTGATGTCCTTCCTCTCCTGATTCAATTCCAACTGATTTTAACAGGTTCATGGCAAACCGTTCATAACCCCTACATGTAAGGCTAACGACTTGACTGGAAACGCTTGCTGATCCTGAACCATCAAACAAGGCGTGAATAAATCTTAAACGAACCCTAAATGGAGCTTTGAGAAGCCACGCAGAATATTGTGAAAAATGAGAGAAATCACCTATCTTTTTGATTCCAAGAACGGATTTTAGCATCCATGAAATTAATGAGCTGCGTCCTGTTCGCCAACTAAATCGTCGTTCAGCGATTTCTTTTGCTCCAGATCCTCGAACTTCATCCACTCGAATTCCTAATATCTTCAAAAGTGAACAAATAGTTTCTCCTGCTTGTTTAGCCCAGGAGTATTTTTTCGAAAGCGAAATCATGATTTTACTTGGAAAATCAGGGGAACCTTGTTTTTCTGAATGGCTAACTAATAAACCGAGAATGTATGCAAATGCTTCGATTTTAGAAATTTGTACTCGGTTCTTTCTTGTTATCTGGTAGGAATCAAGATTAGCCACCACAGCTGCTATCTGTTCGAAAGAACTGATTTTTACTGGGACCTCTACAAAGTTTGATGGTGTAAATTTTCCCACAAACTTTAGTGGTAACCATTTATGTTGGGATTTTGGTGCATGAAAAGGAATTTGGATTGCCAGTCGGACAAAATCTGGTAGTTGGCCATGTGACCACCTGAGAGGTACAGAGTGATTGAGACCTAACTCCTTTGCAATAGAATTAGGTGACCGCCCTTTTGCAAGTTCTCGAAGAGTGAAGAAATAATGATGACACCTTTTCATACGCTTCGAGAACAATGAAGAATTACGAACACCTTCGAAAAAATAATAGCTGCTAAGCCTTCGTTTCAAAGTTTGGACCGTCTTAATATCCTGACCCTCATCCTCAGTCCGGTCACTCATCATACATTCATCAGACATATCTATCGAAATGATATTAACTAATCACTCTAATAAATATAACCCACATTTACCTACCCCCACCTGCACAGGCACAAGCGCAAGAAACGCACGCGCATGCGCAAGCGCAGCTCCGGCCGCTAAACGAGCTTCTGGAGGAGATTCGGGGTGGGGGTGGGCGGAAGCCGCGGGCGATGGTGTTGGCTAGATTCTGAAATCCAGTCACTACTGAGTTGGCGAAGTGTTGGGTGCCGAGGACGGTGGCGTTGGCGAAGTTGGTGAGGGTGA
>JAEOTO010000048.1 GCA_016839805.1 Candidatus Hermodarchaeota archaeon | reverse complement strand
GTGATGGAAGAGGAACTGACTCTCTTTTCTATTGGTAACGTCTTGGGGTTAACGAGTCTTTGCACCTGCTCTTCTGATTCTGTCTCAAGCCAGTAAGGTCGGTGGAATGCATAAAGACCTGTGAATCCAGTAAACCGACGGCCACGCAGAATGTGTGACTGCCATCGTACTCCAGTTGCTATAATGGTTCTGTAAAATTGAGTCATATTGGTAGGGATGTAAAACTTGCTTAATGAAGCCAAACCCACGTTATTTCGTCCAACAAGCCTAATTGCCTTAAGACAATTTGGATTTACGCTTTGATCGATATCACCAGTTAGTACTACATCACACGCTGCTTCCCGAAAGCCTGTCCGTCTAACCCATGCTTGGTGAAATTTATACTTGGGATTAGCTGGTACCTCGAGGATTTTAGTGAGTTCTAAACGGTTACATTTTTTTGCGATCGATTTTACAACCCGTAAGGTTTTTGCATGGGCTGGTCTATCAAAGCAAAGTAATACCTCCTCCGGGTTCAGGGCATACCATGTGGGTAAAGTCTTTGGGATTAACTTCCATTCGTTTTTTACTGGTATAACTACGCTGAAACGAATCAATTGTATCACCAATAATTCAAAGTCTAAACACTTCATTCACTTGTGAAAGTAGAACGGTCTGCGCTAAGACGAGTATCGTTGGGTTCATTTGAAATGAATTATAATTTTTTCTGTTGCAAAGTTACTTGACTTAAACTTGGTCAGAGAATGGAGCTTTATTAATTACTAGGTGCATTCCTCCATGAACCAAGTTTCTGATAGAGCTTAATCAGAGGATTCAACCGCTTTTTTGATACACGGGATAAGATTTCAAGCTCTGCTTTGTTAAAACTGGAGATGAGTCCCGAAATTATGAGGAGAATTAGGAAAGAAAGACCAGTAATGATGAGGAGATCAATGATGTCCAATGGTGCTAACCAAAAAGAGAGGACGGCTACAACAACGAGTTGAGGAGGGATTAGTAACAGTTGACGAAGTATGGGGCTTTTGCCGATTAGGGCTAATTCCTTTGTCTGCCAAACATAGATAATGAAAGTGGCAAAATAGGAAAGTGTAATTGCAATTGATATCCCCAGGATTCCCGTGATTGTAACCCATCCGAAAATCCAGAAAAGAAATAGAAAAATTACCATGTTAACAGGATAGGTTAAGAACAGCAGCATCATTTTGACGGTTTCACCTTTCGCTCCCCGAATGGAATTGAAAAGTGAGTTAAACCCATAAAAAACCATTGTGAGGGTACCAAATATCAATAATGGGGTACTTTCAGGTACCAGATATTGTGAACCAAGTATTATCCAAATTATTGGTTCTCCGCAAAAAATGAGGATGGCAGCAACAAACAAAATTGCATGAAAGAAAATTTTGAATGTCACACCAAAGGCAACACCAGATCTATTGACACGGTCCTTGAATACTTTCGTCATAATAGGTGTAAAGGGGAGAAGCAGAGTCATAACCGCCTCTTGAGCAATTGATGGAATTCGATTTATTAGGTGATAAATTGCCAAATCCGCTGCTCCAAAGAAAGAGAGTATGAGAAATCGATCGATAAAACCTCGAAATTGATTGAAAAGATAGAGTAGAAGAACTGGAGCCGCGAATGCCAATAACGCCATCGACGGTTTTACCCATTTGTATAGTTTTATCTTCCTTTGTAATCCTGAAAACGGAATGATGATTAGAAGGATTATCGCATCAGCAATAACCCAGCCCCAGATAATTGATAAGAAATTCCCTGTGACAAAGAATAGGAGCAAGGGTAGGAGGAAATTACTGATAGTTCGGATTGCACCAACAACCACAGCCCTTTCAAGTTTTAAAAAGGAGTTATGAACACCCTGAACTACCTGGAAGATACAGATTTCAATTGCCTGAATAAGAAATAGCAGCCCTATCTCTGATACTAAAGGTACTCCAATGGAGAGGAGATAGACGAATGAAATGAGTGGTGCGAAAACAGAGGTTAAAATCAGACTATAAACTGTAATTTGGTGAACAGTTCCTACAGTCTCTTCCTTTTCCTTTGCCATGAGGGCTTTCTGTTGCATTACCCATGCTAGCCAGGGTGTAACAACTCCACCAATAAAGGAAGTTCCAAGCGCTACTGCTTGAAGGATACCCATCTCCGCTGGAAGCAGCAAACGGGCGATAAGAAAAAGGTAAATTAACTGTGTACCACGAACAAGAATTACACGTAACCACGCTAATGAAGTTGATCTAGCGTACTTTGTTGCTAAACTCATTTGCTCTGATTCTTTTGGCAAGTAAAACACCAAAGCCGGATCAAGCTCAATTATTCAAATGGCGCATATCGGGGTAGATATCGCATTTACAGTATTTTTTTATTAAAACTGTTAGGATGAAGGAATTATCGTTCCATTAGAAGATGTTGAAGGTGTTTTTTAACATCCTCTCGTTTTCGTGTTGATGTATACCACTTAATGGTGCGGTCAAATCCTTCACGGTATGAAATTTTTGGTTCGAATCCTAAAACTTTTCTAGCTTGGGTTAGATCAGCAGCTCGGGATGCAACTCCCGTGGGCTTTGACAAATCATGGTGAATCTTCTTTGGGTTCCATCCCATGATATTAAAGACCAGATTTACTGCCTCATTTATGGTAATTCGGTCGTCTCGTCCAGCATTGATGGGAGAACCATCTTGAATCTTTTCGGCTGCTAGCATCATTGCATCCACGATATCTTCAACATAGGTGAAATTACGATCCTGTTCACCGGTTCCCCAAATCTCGTAAGGATCCATCTGGACGAATGCTTTAGCGATAAAGGCGATTATTGCATGAGTTTCATTTTCTCGAGGGCCGTAGGCTGTAAAAATACGCACCGCTGAGGTTTTCATACCATATTGGCGGTGATAAGCCTTGAGCGCCATTTCTCCCATAAGTTTCGCCCATCCATATTCCAAATCCGCAAAAGCCTTATCACGAACAAATGGATGTGCATCCTCCTCTTTAAGGAGGTAATCTGATCCTTCATCCTCTTGTAGATATGAAGGATAGACACAAGCGGAACTAGCAAAACAAATGCGATCAACTTCTGCTTTGTGTGCCTCTTCAAAGACCAATTGATCAAGAAGCATATTTGTACAACAGTCCGCAGGATGGGTGTGGATGTAACCCCGACCACCATGGAGCGCTGCCAGGTGAAACACCACATCAATATCTCTCATTAATGGACGCGTGAATGTACGTTCCTTGAGATCACCTTGATGCACAGTGAGATTATCAGCAGTCCAGATAGCCTTTCCTTTTACACGTTTAAGCGGATATTCAAGATTTTCTAGTCGACCACTGGAAAAATCATCGGCTACAACGACAATTGCCTTATTGGCTAACAGTTTATCAACTAAATGGCTTCCAATAAACGAAGCGCCACCGGTAACTAATACCGTTTTACTATTCCACATTTAATACACCTTTTGCCCATTGATAGGTCTTTTGAAGCCCTTCATTAAGGGGAGTTTCAGGGATCCAGTTCAGAACTTTTCGCATACGTGTTTGATCTGCACAGTAACGATTAGTTCCGGTAGGTCCACTTGGGTCCCATTGGATTTCTATTTTTTTCTCTGAAAGTGTGACAACACGCTCGGCAAGATTACGAATTGAAACTACTTCTGCTGATCCCAGATTGATGCCCTCGGCATCAGTGACCTTATCCATGAAATGAAGTAACCCTTCAACACAGTCTTGCACGTAAAGGAAGCCACGTTCTTGGCTCCCATCACCAAACATTTTGAATCCCTCATTGGGATAGTGAATAGCTTTCCGAATTATTGAAGGAATGACATGCGACCAGCGTGGATCAAGGTTTTCTCGTTCTCCGTAGGCATTAAAGATTCGAGCTGACGAGCATTTGATGCCATAATCATTATGGTAGGCTTTGCATTGTATCTCTCCCAGAAGTTTTGCCCACCCATATGTTGTAGCAGGATTGGCAGGAATTGCATCAGATTCTTTAAACTGGTTTAGTTCATCACTCCGTTGCCGGTAAATACAAGCTGAGCTAGCAAAAAGGTACCGTTTAATATCCGCCTTACGAGCTGCTTCGAGCATATTTGTATTCATTTGAATGCTGGGTGTTAGGCCACCAACGTTTTCCTTTTTAATGAAATGAATGCCACCGACGCTAGCGGCAAGGTGAAAGATATAATCCATGTCATTGCAGGCTTTGTAACAATTTTTTAATTGGGTTAAATCAAGTTCCAAAAGTTCAATCTGATCTAACACTTCAGTAATATTCTCGCGTGTTCCTCGTGAAAAGTTATCAGCAACTCTAATCGTGCATCCAAGTGAGAGTAATTTACGTACAAGAGAGGATCCTATGAACCCTGCGCCACCAGTCACTAATACATTGGAGTTTGCCCAGTCCATTGTAAGCATCACCACTGAATGCCTAAGCATTGAGTTCTGGCTTTTAACTTTTTAGACTCGTTTCAATGTTATTATGAGAAGTATCGGACTTATATGTAAAAAGACTGAACATGAAATTTCTGCATTCTTAGAATTCGAAGTGGAGTGACAAACAGTCTAAAGAAGAGGTAACGAAATCTTGAATTAAGTCTAAGTGAATATGATGATTCATTAAATATGTGAAACGTCTTTATCTCGAAGAATTTGAATCAATTGGAGCTCTATTACATGAAAATTCTCCATCTATCTGATGCTGGATTACCAGATATTAGGCCAGAACGCTCAGCATTGTATGCGCGTGAAAAAGGATGGGACGTAATTTTTGCAGGCGGTCGACCTGTAGAAAATCAAATCTTCAATGCTTTTCAAAAAACCTACTTTCGCTATTGGCGTCCTCATGAAAAAACGGGCTTTCCTAGATCCTTGCGTAATGTCGAAGATTGGGTTCGCAAGCTGATACATGAGGAAAAACCAGACCTTATCCATGCTCATGACATTTTCGCTGGAAAGGTAGCTCTCAATGTTGGTCATCCATTCATTTACGATGATCATGAAATTTGGGGGTCTAGGATTGCTTTTCAGGGCTCGTCCGTGATTAAACGTGATAGGACTCTTTTGCGACGAATAGCGACTTGGTATGCAATTCGTAATTGGCGTAAGTGGGAACCCAAAATTCTTCGTTCTGCACCGGTTATTGCGGTTAGTGAGGAAATTGCTCAAGAGTATCGTCAGGTACAACCTCACACATTCGTTCTTCCCAATGTTCCAACGCAACGCGAAGTGTCTATGATTCCTCCCAACACAAATATTGACAAGGAATTTCGCCTTGCATATGTTTCCCGACATGATCTGCCTTTATCTCAGCGTAATGATGCCACTGCTCTCCGCCTTTGGCTGGAGAATCAATTTGGGGCTAAACTTGTCTATATTGGACCCACTGTGATCGAAACACAAGAAGTGGAAAACCATGGTTTTGTAAGTCATGAAAAAATGCTTGAGATTATGGCTACCTGTGATGCTGCATTAATGGGACAACAATTACCACTACCACTCTATTCGATTCAAAATCGGTTTCCATTGTTCCTTCACGCGGGATTAAAAACAATTGTTCCAGAAAACATGATAGTAGAAGCTAGGTTTTGCAGGCAAAATCACGTGGGATGGGTTTGGAGTTCAGGAGATGAGTTGAAATCAATGATCAAGCGGCTAGTACGCGAATATTTTGATGGTGTAGCGCAGTGGAATCATGATAAACAAAGAATTCGTACAGTCGCAGATGAGCATTTACTATGGAGGCGTTATTCAGATCAATTAGAACAAGCTTATAATGCCGCCTTAACAGCCGACTAGTGTATCTTTAAGAACTCGCGAGCTGTTAACCAATACGGGTAGATTACTTGGATATTTCTGAAGAGATTATTAATCGATTGAAGAATGGCGGTGTAGATTTTTTCACCACTTATCCCTGTGCAAAAATTCAACGGCTATATAATCTCATCCATAACCAATTTCTAAGCATTGGTGTCACCAAGGAAGAGGAGGGTGTTGGAATTTGTGCAGGCGCAAGCCTTGCTGGTGCAAGGTCTGCTATGCTGGTTCAAAGTACTGGCTTTGGAAACATGATCAATGCCCTTTGTTCTCTCACTATAACCTATAAGCTTCCTCTCTTAATTTTGGCAAGTTGGCGCGGTGTCTATCAAGAAAAAATCCCTGCACAAATCCCACTGGGAGAAAGCCTTCCTGCTTTATTCAAAGCAATCGGCTATCCCTATCAGACTGTGAAAAACCGGAACGACCTTCCCAAAATCACTACAGCAATAAATAAAGCCTATCAAGAATCAGCACTGCAAATACTTTTGCTAAGTCCTCAACTCTGGGGAGAAATTCAGCCCATAAAAAACTCAACAGAGCCAACTCCTCATAGGTCTTCCAAATCGCTACTCGATTTACCTCCGTTAGCTCCCGGATTGTTAACTCGCTTTGAAATTCTGAAGGCGATTATCCAATTTCTCGATAAAAAGCTCATCATAGGTAATATCGGGTTTCCCTCCCGAGAATTGTATCTTTTACACCATCAAGCTACCAATTTCTATATGCTGGGAAGTCTAGGCCTTGTCTCTTCTATCGGGTTGGGAGTAGCTTTGCAGTCTTCAAGACAAGTCGTGGTAATCGACGGTGATGGAAGTCTTCTATCAAACTTGGGTTCATTAGCTACTATAGCTCAATCCGCGCCTAAGAATTTGACAATCTTAGCAATTGATAATGGTGTCCACGGATCAACAGGAAATCAGAAGACTCCAACTAGTACATGTGTCGACTTGGCTGAAACTGCACATGGGCTAGGTATTCGCCATGTGTTCCGTGGTTCAACACCAGAGGAAATTCAAACCATTCTCGCAAATCTTAATGGTGGTCCCAATTTCGTTCATATACCCACACAACCAGGCAATGCTCATGTGCCCACAATTCCCTTGACACCACTTGAGATCAAAGAAATTTTTGTTCAGGCAGTTCAATCCACATAAACTATTACGGTTCTAAAATTATTCTTTGTACACTAACTTTTGAGCAATCTCTATACTTAGTTCTGTTGCCTTTTCAGCATCGGTCGCAAAAAGGTAAGCTACAGGTTCAATACCGATGAGACCTTTATCAATTAGAACATCAATCGGTTTCTCATCTTTAAGAACTAAATCAATACCAGCGTGAAGCGCTTCATCAGTGTCTTTTTGTCCTTCAATTGGCTGCCGGCGGACCTCAGCAAACCTGAGTCTAAGCTTTTCTAGAACCGCCTCAAGACCTTCAAGATAGCGAAAAACCAAGGCCGCCTCAACATCGGGAGCGTGTTGTTGAACTATTAATAAAACGTGAGAAAGATGGTCGGATCCTCGAAACTCAGGACGAGTAAATGCATGTGGACGTTTGTGATGTGAGACGATGCGGCTAGGGAAACCTGCTACATCATCTAAATCCTTCGGATTTGAGATACTCATCACAAGCTGTGATCCCACTTGTGGAATCAGGGGCGTGAATTCTTTCGTGTTCGATAAGAGTTCTGCACTTCGTGAAAGATTACGCAATATCTCAGCCCGGTTGTCAGAGGTAATTCCTTCTCCGCAGACGAAACATTCTGCGAGATCTGGGTTATCTTCACGGTGGAGTTGACAAAGTATACCTCCAATTTTTTGATTTGTACAGAAAGTGCATAAGGCTGCAATTCCTTCCTCCAAACCTAATCGGTCTTGGGATAACTGTTGAGCAAATGCTCTAGCTGTTCGATCAACGCTCGGTGTATAGTATTTCTCAAACCGTTTGAGTTGCGAAAGCCCACGTGAAACACTTGCTTGTGTAACTCCCAGAGCTTGGGCTACTTTATTTTGGGTAAAACCGTAATCGTGAATTAAATAGTGGCTAATCAATGCGCGAAGAGCTGGTAACAGTTTGACAACCATTATCTCACAAGGTGGACGCACGTATCGTTACTCCTCCGTGTTTTTTTCTGCCGTGAAGCTATCGTTTACAGCTAATAGCGTTTCCGGTTTAAGAAACTGCGAGATGTGGAAAAGTGGAAGAAGAGAGTTCTGGTAGGGTTCGCTGAATAATAGTAGTTAGACTTTCAAACACGCGGTGAACATTTGCACCTGTTTTTGCTGAACATGGGATAAAAGCTGCAATTTTATGTTCTGTACAAAAAGTGTTGATTTCATGCAAGGGTACTCGGGAGGCTAAGTCAGATTTTGCACCAACAAGGACAATGGCTTTGCTATGGAAAGGATGTGCGTAACGTCCAATAAAGTCCAACCATTCAGCGCTTGCATTTAGCGTATCCGAACGTGCTTGATCAAATACAAGCACTAAGCCGATAGCACCGGAACAAAATTGAGGAATTAGAAACTTAAACCGCATTTCCCCACTAAGATCCCATATACTCAAATTTAATGGGCCCTGCTCGCCAAGACACACTTTCTGTGCAAAGTTAATGCCAATAGTGGGTGATACATCAAGGAAATCATTGAAAACATATGATTGTACTAGGCTAGTTTTTCCTACTTGACTTGTCCCCGCTACTAAAATTTTTACAAGCGGAGCTTGCTGTCTTGCCAACGCACTTAACCTCTCCCATATGATAGCAAGGACCTTTATAGCCTCCACGAGAAGACCCTGCCCTTCAAGACGAGGATGAATCGTGGAGTTTAAATCCGTTCCTAGACAGCTAAGGGTGAGGTCCCGATCCGCGGTCCGAGAACCAAGGACCACCGTGACCGGGCAACATCGCCGGAACGGCGAGTAGAGCCTGTGGACCAGTCGGTTCGAGCCGATGGGATGAAGCAGGAAGCCGCGCTCTTCAAGGCGAGGCAGTTCACAGCCTCCACAACCACAAACTGAGTCAAATCCTCCATTTTTTTTCGCTAATGATGTTTTCTCTGCTTTTTGAGTTGAAGATGAAGAACAATCTTAATCATCTTATTATGCCCTTATAGAATTGATACTGTAAATTCAGAAGTCCCCAATCTCCTTGGTGGTATTAGTGAAAGCATACGTGGCAGGAAAACCAATCCTAAGTACAACGGATTGGCCTTCAAATGTTTGCTGCGTTGTGTTTTTCGTTGGCTGTAACTTACGCTGTCGCTTTTGTTTCAATACTCCATTACTTGAATTTGATGAAAAGTTTCATGTTGATCTTGATCAGATTTACCAGGAAATCGAAGCTAGTCGGTTTCTTATTGATGGAGTTTTAGTGACAGGTGGTGAACCGACGCTTCAACATGATTCGTTGCGTGCAATCGCTCAGTGGACCCATGAGCAAAATCTTATGTTTGGTCTAATGACTAACGGAACCAAACCTTCAATTATCCAACAATTACTCGATGCAAATCTTATTGACTACATTGCTGTTGATATCAAAACCGTGCCTAATACGACTGAATATGCTCAAATAACTCAAATTAAACAAGAGATTCTTCCTGAGATTAAGAAGACAATTGCAATACTCAAGTCGTCAAACGTGCGTTATGAATTTCGAACCACATTAGTTCCTTCACTTGTTCATCATGAAACCCAACTCCGCAAAATCCTCGATTGGGTAGGACCTAACCACTACGTATTACAAGCATTCAGACCAACAGACACCGTCCTCGATCCAAAACTAAACGCTAGTTTCTCAAATGAAGAGCTTGACAAGTTCAGAAAATTTGCACACGAAAATAATCTGGTGACTCGGTTCTAACATAGTGTTAGAGTTTATCACGAAGGCTTTAATCCGGGCGTAAGGAGAATGTATTTCTGAAAAGACAGATTTTGGGTTGTCTATGTCAACTTGGAAAGTCACCTTGTTAGAAGGACCGGCGCGTAAATTCTATGATTTACAACAAGTACTCGGTCAATATTACGAATTGCAACCGGAATGGATACAGAAATTACAATCGCGAATTCGGGAACAACCTGTCTACAATATTCATCTGAATCTAATAAAATCTGTCCAGGGTCCTTCAGGACAAAACCTTCTTGCTCCATTTCTTCTTTTGCTAATCACCAAAACTCAGCTAACCGTTACTTATCTGGGTGAGCTAACTGAAAATGATAAGGGGAATATAATCGGGGTATGGCCCAAAAAGTTCCTGAAAATCTTGAAATCAGACGAAAAGGCTATTCTCAACCTACTTTATGTGATAATCGAATATCCACAACTTATGGAAAAAATCGACTTGTTCTTTTAAGGGTTAATTCGGTTAGATATCAAGAGAAGAAAAGAAATCTATTTATGTTGGAATTAAACGGGTGTGCAATGGAGAATCGCAAGCAGTGATTGTAAGCCAGCTACCGCCACTTGATGATGAAGTATCAAAGGGAGATTTTCGAATTATCCGTGTTGAACAAAAGCATGAACGAAGTGGCCGAATAGTGGTTCTAATTGACGGCGAAAGTATGGGGGAAACTTCAACCGATCTGCGAAAGCGACATTTTAGCTACCTCATTGATGGTATTACTCAAGTTGGAGTTAAGACAGGATTTTGGATTATGAGCCCACGAGAGGACTTGAGTACAATTATTGAAGTCAAGGATGTTGGATCCTGGGGATTGAAGAAAGACAAGTTAAAGCGGGTCGCAATTAGGGTTCGGTTCGATGAAAAAGGCCTCATACGACTAAACGAAATGTGGCAGATATTCAAGAAACGACCAATCACTAATCGGCTGATGGAACGATGGCAGAAACGCATGACAAAGGAGGCAACTCAGTATTTCCAGCAGGTTCTTCCTGGGGTTTTAGACTCAGTACTCTTTGAAACTTCAGATAGTATTAATGCAGAGCAAGTAAACCAAATCCGCCAAGTTCAAGACCGAATTCTTCGCCGTGCTATCAAAATCGCTGAGTTCCAAGAGAATATCCAACTCACCAGTTCTCAATTAGTTAGGGCGACTAAAGAAACTCTTCATCAATTTGAAAAACCAGAACGGAATACGAAAGCTTTAAGTGTGTAGTACTCGCGGCATCCATCGAAATGAAAATTTCCGGGGGTAATGGCCTTACAGTTCTGTCCTAAATGTGGTAGTCTCTTACGTCCGGGAAAAACTAAGGACGGAAAGAATATTCTCAAATGCTCCTGTGGCTACAAATCCTCTTCTAAAGAAGCTGCGGGTTACAAAGTTAAGTTCCCAATAAGACACACGGAACGGGACTATATTGTCGTCGTCGAAGAAGGGGAAGAGGACAAGAAGCGTAAGAAACGTGAAATTGACGAGGACGAACGTCAAGAAATGCTTGAGTTAATGCTCGATCACTTCCCTGAAGATTAGCAGTTCGCAATTTTAGCGTTTCAATTGCGCTTCTATAAAGGGGCTAGACCACTTATTGTGAGCGTCAATTCTTAACGAAATTACACATAGAAAGGAATTGGTCGGTAACCATGTTCTTGGGCGACTTGCTCTTCTCTTCGGGTTTCTTTTGCTAAATCATTGAGTTGGGCTTTTATGATGGATTGATTTTGAATTAGTGGTTGAATGCTCACATCCACATCTAGAAACCGATTGACAGCTGAAAGCATACTCGCTGCAGCTTCAGGGTCAGGATTCTCTTCACTTGCTGATACTAACAAGCAATAGCCATCCAGCTTGCGAATTAGACACTCGTTTAGAATCGCTCCTGCTATACCTATTACGAGCCCTTTCTTCACTCGAGGAACAGAAAACTTTTCGAGTTCAGCTAATAAATGTGGTTCAGCTGCTCCAAAGACTTCAGGTGTTCTTTGTCGTTTTTGTACTCCAATTCCTTCAAGGCAAACAACTTTCTTGACTCCCTGGTCCGTTGCCCAATCTAAAACTTTACTGGCAACAAAGAAAATGGTTTCTGTTGGAAGAGGAACTTCAGAAATAACGGTAAGCAATTTCCCGTCTTCGCTAGCGTGAATGCGGATGGGAAGTCGTAAAACTCCGCCAAAAAAGGGGGTGATAGGAGGAATAAGTGGTGATCGAATAGCAGCAATCACCTTCATATCAAGACCTTCGATCATTCGCCCTGCAGAAATCATCCCAACTAACCCTGGTCCTGGAAATCCGATTACTAATACCGGTTCTTTAGCCAGTTTCATCTTCTCATCGGTTGGGACAATTTGAATAAATGGCTCTTGTGAAACGTTTTCTGATCTTCGTTGTGGATTTGCCAATATAGCCCACACCTCTTTATCAATACAAATCGAATAATTTTGGTGACTAATAAGGTTTCTTTTGAAAAATTGGTCACCGATTCAATTATTCGCGTTGTTCCTGAATCCAGGCCTTTATTCGTGAATCTTGATAGCCACAGTGAGGACAAATGCTTTTCATCACACGAACATTTGTAATGTTCACTCGGGTCAATAAATCATGGCAACTAGGGCAGCTAAAATGCTTCTCACCACAATTTTGACACTGACGAACGATTCCATCGGCTGTCCACGGTATCGACCGGCGCATCCATTCATCCGTAACTCGTCGAAAGTCTGTTGCACCACACTTCTGACACTTCATCATATCTGTCGACATTTAGTCTTCCTCATATTCTTTTTCAATGCACTTACATCTTTTCTGAGATAAAAAATAAGTTATTATTCTCAAATGAGAATAGGTATGTTGCAGATTATTGAGGCGATTGTATTCCATTGGCACTTCGCAGTAGTCGGGGACGAACTAGTGAAGGTGCTTCAGTAGGAGGAGTCCATGAGGTTGCCGTAACTTGACGATGTCGGCGTTTTAGTTCTTCTCGTTTGCCAGCATTCCACCCGGAAACATTTTGGTAGTAACCAGTAATGCGGCTAAACCAGTCAATATCATTGTGATTACAGCGTGGGCATACTTCTATTAGGCCACCTGCTGTGTAATGGCATTGTTTGCACACAGATAAGTCCCGAGTGTAACTATAATAGCCTAATTGTGTGTTCAAGGCAATCCGTCTGTTGAGTTTATGTAATGCTTCAGTATCTGGTGCTTCTTCGCCGAGAAATACATGGAAAATGTTCCCACCAGAAAGTAATGGAAAGGCCTTCTCTTCAATTGCGATTTTTTGAGCTAATGAAATCCGGGCATCATAGCTCACCATAAACCCATTCGTATAATACGCAGGTACAGCTGTTCGTCCTGCTGATTCCAGTTTGTGTTGCCAATTCGAAATATCTCCTTTGACAACAGAGGTAGCTGCATCATTATAATGAAGAAGATCCAGAATTGCCAGTCGTGTCGAACACGATTCAGCAGGTGTCCGTGCGACAGCGAAGGGAAGACCTGTCTCTTTGGTGTACTCTGATCTAATTCGTTCCATTTCTGCTAATATGCGTAATCCGAACCGTACTGATTCCTTGCTCTCATGCAATTGAATACCAGTATGGTATTGCACCATTTCATTAATACCAACGAAACCAAAAACCGGTGACATATTCATAATATCAAACAATGGTGGCGCTTCAGAACCATTCCACTTCGGCTGCTGCATTAGAAACGGTAACATTCCATTCTTCATCTGTCGTTCCATAAATCGTCGTTTTGTCAACAATACCCGCTTTGCTAACTCCATTTGGATGCGAAGCCGTTCTAGTAATATATTATCGTCACCATTCGCCAGATATGCCAGTCGTGGTAAATTTATCGTAACTACTTGAAGACCACCCATAGCAAAATGAGCTCCATCCTCAAACATAACCTTGCTCATCAACTCTTCATCATTCAAATCTTCAGCCAATCGGAAAGCACAACATTGATAGCAATCTACGCCATCTTCGCCGCGCCAAGGTGGAATGACATTATCGTAATAACTAGTGCCGAATTTCGCGGAGAGTTTAGAGGCTAGGTACATAACCTCATCATATTCACTTTTTGTCAAGTAGTCACGGCGAAGGCGGATTTCGGGTTTGGGAAAACTGAACATTTTACCCCAGGCATCACCCTCCAAGTAACATTCAAGAAGCGCTTTCATGAAGGTGTGGGCTTCGTCTTCATAATCACCGTAAGTGTCTGGACCAACTTTTCCTCGGTAGACGATAGGGGCATCACGCCAGATTTTTGGAATCCCAGCTTCGAGTTGTATACTGGAGAAGACTAGTTGTCCACCTCGAGAGACGTAAGTCTCGTTAGCTTCGAAGAGGAGCGTTTGAGCAAATTGTTCAATCTCTCGTGGAGTTTTTCCGCGGAGGAATGGCGCCAAGAATACATTAAAATTGAAGAGTCCTTGACCTCCAGCGCAGTTAGTCTGTCCGGCTGCCAACACTTTGATGAGGTGCAAGATAGCCACCGTAGGATAAGACGCTGGCTTCGCAACTGCCGTCCTTTCACCAAGTCCATCACACATCAATCCATATTTGAAGAAATACCGTGCATCGTAATCAGCACAGAAAGGTCGGGTTCCAAAATATTCGAGATCGTGGATATGAATATCCCCTACGAGGTGTGCATCAGCAATTTCAGGTGGAAGCGTTAGTAGATAGGCTTCTTTACAAAGGCGATCTGCAACTTTTTTGTGGATTGTTTCGGGATTTGGTTGCATGTTCGCGTTCTCTTGAGCTTCATACCCATTTCCACCGATAATATGGCTGAAGTCCCACATCGGGACACCAACACGGGTTAAGGCATTACGATAGACAGCGAATCTTGGGTCCTTTTTCGCCTTCTCGAGAAGGATTTGGTTCTGGATCTCACGAATGAGTGGGGCGCTTACAAATGGAAGTTCCAATTGTTGGATGCGTTTTTCGACTTTCTCTGCTACATCTCTTGCTTCTTTTGCGGTCATCGAGGGAATTTTGAAAAGCTCTTGTACCAACATCGTTTCGCGAACAAGTGCATCTACGATTCGTTGACGATTCCAACTACGGATTAACGCGTCACTGGTACGCACCATTGGCATACCAGCTTCTTCTTTGCGAACCGCTTGAATCCATCGATCTAGAGGGACAGTTTTTCGTGCTCTGCTATTTGGCCTCCTCCTACGTCGAGCCATGTCCGTTAACCCTCAAGAATAATGCAAGAGTTTCCTCATCAACACAATTATTGATGAATAGATTGTTTTGTCGAAGTACGTTTTTGCCAATAACCAATGCGGGTGTACTATAGATGCTGAGCATGAGGGCATCCACTTGTGCATCCGGTTCCTCTATCATTCGCACCGTATGCTCAATATTGTGGTCACGCAGGTGCTGCTTTAGAATCTCGCATCTAGGGCAGCTATTACTAGAATAAACCACGCAGACCACGATAAGAACCCGCCTCCTACACCATTTCACGTCATTCCATAAAAATCCTATTTTAAGTCGGTGCTGATTTATTCACAAATTCTTCTTCAGAGTTAGTTTTTGATTTGGGGATTTCCTCTCATCGAAGGATATCACACGCCACCTACGTTCAATAGAGCGTACTCTCACAAGTCTCATCACTAAAGAGTACAAAAACTCCTCACATTCCAGATTATACGATCAAGTTGCGTTAATGGCTAAGTAAGTTGGGGTATGTTCGTCTGGATAACTAGCGCGCGAACCGATTATTCAATTTAGCCGCTCGTTCGCTCAAGGTAACTATGATAGTTCATCCCGCTGACGCGGTCACACAAATGCCTTCCTGTCATCGCGTGAGAGCGACCAGAGGATTTTCAGCCAATCGATGCAAATAAACCTGCCGATATCTGTATCTTGCACAGGCGAGCGTTACAATGAAAAGCAGAACTTTGGAGATGCTATCTCAGCAATTAAGAGCTTTACTCGCTAATGCTCTATCTTCTTCATACAAGTCTACAGATACCATTGGTCTCCTTTTTTCTGGTGGATTAGATAGTAGTATACTAGCAACGCTACTCTCCAATATCCATTCCGAACCTATTCCACTCTTTGTCACAGGTGTCGAATCAGCGAAAGACATCATTCTTGCCCGAGAGTCAGCCATGTTTCTGAAGCTTCCTCTCACCATCCGCTTCTTCACAGGCGATGAGGTAAAGGAAAAATTATCTGAAATACTTTCTATCATCAATGTGGTTGATGTGCTACAAGTTGAGTTGGCTATTCCACTGTTTTTTGCAACAGAATGTGCAAAGCAGTTTAATATCACTACTTTATTCACTGGGCAAGGCGCCGATGAACTGTTCGGGGGATATGCTCGTCATGAACAGCAATTCCTTCAATTAGGAGAGCGAGCAAGCTTAACAGAAATGGAAAAAGATCTTGTGAAGCTTCGTGAGATAATTCTTCCTTCTCAAACGGCGGTAGTTCATCATTTTGGAATCAATCTTGCTACTCCTTATCTCAATGGTGCCCTTGTAGAATTCTCTCATCAACTTCCCTTTCCGTGCAAACTTTCCAAGTCTTCACAAGGGGTTGTTAGAAAACGGCTTCTTCGTGAACTAGCGTATGAATTGGGAATACCTCCCCGATTTGTTAATGCTTCTAAGCGTGCCCTCCAATACGGTTCTGGAACGCATCGAATTATTGTTGATTTAGCCACAAAATACTGGTCTCAACATAATCCAGGGTTGTCTAAACGAGAGGCTCGCACTCATTCTCGTATTAAGGAGTACTTACGACAAATCAAAAATGGACTATGAGTAGAAGCTGTTTGTTTTCGATGCGTCATTTGAGTATGCGCTGTAAATGTTTCGTGACAGAATCCATGAGTAAGGTGATAGCTCCAAGCGGCGCGTTTTTATCAGCAAGAATAGCAAGCATATTTGCCTCTCCTATACGACGCACAAGTAAATGTCCGCGACCACATCTTAACATTAAGTCTTTGTACCTTCCAATTCCTAGTCGGTTTGAAGTTTGTTCAGATAGTGAACCCAAGGAAGCGATTGCTGCGGCTAACTCTAATTTTTCAATTTCCTCTTTTCCCATTAGCAGTACTAGGGGTAATCCATCTGCTGTCATCACAGCTGCGCTATGTATGGAGGGCTCACGTTTTACAGTTTCTGATAAGTAACTTTCCACCTTCGACATGACTGATGCATCGGCAGGCGATTGCATACGTTTCAACAGCCAATGTTGCGCTTTTTAGTGTTTCCTGAACTTATCCGTTGCAAGAATTTCTATAAAAAAAGTGTGTATCTTTCCACGTCTGAGGATAGCCAATACTTTTATTAATCACTCATAATTCTCCTTGTCCACCCTCAACGCAAGGTGGTTAGCGTGTCAGAAAAAACACCCAAATCCAAGAAATCCACTACCAAATCCAAATCTACCACCAAAGCGAAATCTAAAGAAAAAACTAAACCGAAGGCCAAACCACCCACAAAAACCAAGAAAAAACGCAAGAAAAAAGCTGTTACTGAGAAGAAACCCAAACCTTCACGACCACGTCGGTTACCACTGGAAACACCTGTAAAGGGTGTTGTATTAAGCTATCAAAGAGGTACTGTTCAACAACGCCCTCAATATGCCTTAGTCAAACTTGAGGGGATCACGACTGTATCCGGGGCTGCAAGTTACATTGGTCGATCAGTGATACTACACTTTAATGAACGAACTAGCAATTACGGACGGATAATCTCCGTCCATGGTCGCAATGGAATTCTTCGAGTACGCTTCCGTCGTGGTCTTGCTTCTGACGCTATTGCAAAAGAAATAATGGTCTTATAGAGCATGTCCCTCAGCCTGAAAGAAACCTTTTTTGCCAACCCCGTTCCTCTCAGTAGATGTGTACTAATCTCATTCACCCAATTTACGAGAAAGTCATACAATTAACCGAAATCCCAATGACCAAATTATAACTTTGATCTGATTGAAGCTGAAATCTGCCAACTTGGTGATTGAAATGATAACTGATCAAAACAAGGTGAAACGAAAGGTTCAACTCAAGCATGTTACCATAAAACGACAAGAGATATCATTATCTAAGGAAATGCTAGCTAAAGCTAAGGAAGCCGAAGCTAAGCGTGAAGAACCTGATCTCAATGCAGACCAGCAAGCAATTCTGTTCATCTGCCAACGAGGCCATCAATCCTTCATCAGTATCTTCCAAGGTGTTAATAGTACACGTATACCCATTGGCAAACCACCAATAAATGAAGAAAACGTACGATTACTGCTTGATGAGTTAGAAACCAACGGCTATCTTTCTAAGACTAAAATTCATGATCAACCAACTTGGACAGCGACTCCTAAAGCCAAGGAGCTAGAAACCTAAATAGAATCTTTTTCTATCCTAACGAGGCTGCTTTAACAGCCAAGTTACTTTCAATAAATTTTCCGCATCTGGTTTCATGAACTCAGAAGTCAGCAGCAATTCGTTCGCCGTGCTCGGTCAAGAAGTAAAAGGAATGATACACTCCTCGACGCTGTTCGACGAGTCCTGCCGATAAAAGCCGCTTCAAATGGTAAGCAGCCGTACTTGGGGGAATATCTAACGCCCGCGCAATATCTCGCAGGAATGTTCGTTGTCCATTTAGAGTAAGTAAAATTTGTCGACGCGTTCGATGACGCAAGACTTTTTCAGTTGTCGGAGTCATTTCGGTTCAACCATCCAATGTTCCCAGCAGCTCAGATGAGTTATATCATTCGTACTTAAATATATACTTTGCGGCATAAATACGTACATGAATAAATGAAGCAAACGTTTACAAAATTAGATAGTTATAATACACAAGAATATCACGATTTGCAGCGTTACGATAAAAAACCATAAGAGGAAATAAGCTGTCTTAACCTACATTACATCCGTATTCAAAATTGGTAATGACCACGGGCTGGGCTAGGCGTGTCAAAGGACCGAGGAAAAGATACATATGATTTGGTCATGTCACTTCTCTCGCTCAGTGAGATTCAACGACGGATTTTGATTTCTCTTGCCCATATTTATCCACGTGCAGCCTCTGGTACTCAGCTCATTACCCTCATTGGCTATAGCGGAAAAGCAAAATCGCTGTACCGAGGTCCCTTGGAACGTCTTGAAACTGAGGAATTGATTCTTGTCGATCGTTTAACTCCGCGCCTTCATTCTATTCGTGTCAATCATCTCCACCCACTCATCGGGTACTTACTAGAACTCATTCAAGCTCATGGAAAGAAGACCATGGAGCTATATATTCAGGCATTGGAGGAGGGTACATCCGTTGACAGAAGCGAATGAACAGGTCTTAACTGGTATCGTTCGGGAGCAATATATCATCGAGTGGATTTTCCTGGCTATTCTTTGGATTGTCAGTGTTGTTTGCGCTTACATTCTGATTTCCAATATTCTTTTGCTTCCATTGCTTGGACCACCTTGGACACCCTCACCAGAAATTACTTGGTGGCAATGGCTTATGATAGCATTCCAACATCCCTATGTTTGGCCAGCAGCACTTGCTACAACAATTGCCCTTATTCTTACAATTAGCGTTACCCTATATTTTGCAATCTGGTTGCCAGCACGAGTTGATTCAATGCTTCGTCTGGAACTAAGCCGGATTGGTCCAACTACAAATCTCCGGTTGCGTAGGCAGTATGTAACAAAAATTAATTCAAAGGGGCTCCTCATAACCCGGCTTTTAGCAAAAACAACAGAGACAGGAGAGTATGGGATGGTCGTGCTGCGGGCTACCTTTCCAAATATTCCAGATGAACAACTAGAATCTGTTGCCCAACGGAATTTTCTGGCTTGGGATAAGAAGTCAATTGCCACAGTATCCTCAATCGATGAGCTGCATTTTAAAATCACGCAGTTAGCTCGTGCTTTTGCCGAACTATGAATCTCAAATCGAAACTTATCGAAAACTGCGAGAAGACCCTGTCCTTTAGGGTGGGGATGAATTGCGGACTTCAAATACTCTGTTGCCAAACCTAGAGGTATGCTCAGAACCTTCCGGTATCGCCTCTACCCAAATCAAACACAACGTGCGCGAATCCGGAAGACCATCGATGCCTGTCGGTTCGTCTATAACTGGGCACTGGAAACCAAAAAAACTGCTCATGAGATGGATGAAACGAACCTCAGTTGGTACGACCTGAACAACCGCCTTATCGAACTAAAGCAGGATCACCCCTTTCTAAAAGACGCCTTCTCACAATCATTGCAACAGGCAGTCAAAAGGGTCCAGCTAGCCTTCCAACACTTCTTTCGTCGCCTCAAACAAGGCAAGGAACAGCCAGGATACCCAAAGTTCAAGCGTCGCAAGGCGCACCGCCAATCCTTTGATGTGCCTCAGTTCTTCACAATCAGCTTTTCAACTCGACGGGTATACCTCCCAAAGATTGGGATGGTGAAGACAGTCTTCCATCGACGGTTCACGGGTACGCCCAGAACGTGTACGATCGTTTCGACCATCACGGGCAAGTTCTTCATCTCGATTGTTGTAGAAAACGGAAAATCTCCTCCCCCAAAGCCACAGGCAACAAGTCAGACATCGGTCGGGATTGATGTGGGTTTAACGACCTATGTCACATTGTCCACGGGGGAGAAGGTGGAGAATCCGCGATATCTCCAAAACTCGCTGAAGCGTCTTCAATGCCTGCATCGAAGACTGAGCAAAAAGGCGCAGGGGAGTCGGAACCGGGAAAAAGCGCGACAGCGCCTGGCCCGTTGCTATGAACGCGTCTTTAACCAACGGACTGATTTTCAGCATAAGCTTTCGACGCGATTGATTCGCGAGAACCAAGCAATCATAGTCGAGAGTCTCAACGTTAGTGGCATGATGCATAACCGGATTCTGGCTAAGTCGATCGCTGATGCCGCTTGGCATAAGTTTCTAGGGATGTTATGGTATAAAGCCGAGTGGTATGGTGTAACCCTGATTGAGGTGGGACGGTTTGCGCCGACATCGAAGCGCTGTCATGGTTGTGGGTACCTTAACGATGAGCTCACGCTGTCAGATCGGGCGTGGATATGCCCCGTCTGTGGGTTACTACTGGATCGAGATCTTAATGCTGCACTAAATATCAAGATGATGGGACTGTTGTCCATCATGTCACCGAGGGAACCTCGGGTTGGGCCTGTGGAGCTGTCAGCGCTGGCTGAAGCGTCGAAGCAGGAAGCTCCGTCCTTTAGGGCGGGGTAGTTCACCGTACAAGTGCTACTACCGTTCCAATGCATCGGGTGTTTGCTTCTCTGGTGACCACGCGATCACCGACGCGGAGCATTTCAGGTCCTTTTTTGAACATCATTCGAACACGTGCCACGTCACCAACAACAAGATATTCTTTATCAAAAATTTTTTCAAATATTACTGGTTGTTGGATTGTCGAACTATGAAAAACTGGTTCATATCCAGGACGAATTCTAGTTGGGTGTCTTGTAACAATGATTGTTGTATCAAAGGCTCTTACTGCCTTGACATCTGCATCTTCATCACAGATAATTTGACCTCTACGGATTTTCTCTGGCGAAAGGCGTTTGAGGTCAAATCCGAAAACATCGCCTGCTTTTACACGTTCAACTTGTTTCTTGAACACTTCAATGGACCCAATTTTTCCGCGCATAAATCGGCCATCTTTATCGGGACCACATAGGATATTTTGACCAGGTTTGAAGATGCCCTCTTGAACTGTTCCTGTAATGACGACATTCGTTCCCCGAATTCCTCGATACACTTTATCAATTGAGGCTAGAGCTGGTTTTTCAACCCGCTCATTTGGAATTCGTGAGGGAAGGCTCGCTAAAGTATTACGAAGCCGATCAAGTCCTAGCCCTGAAACACAACTAACCTCAAAGACAGGGACCACAACACGGTGTCCAATTTCACGACAAATAATCCCCACGTCATCTTCTGCTGTAATACGAAGGGGAACGTGTCCAATTTCCTTAATGGTTTCAAAAACAAGATTCTGTATTCGATCACGGATTGCTTCGTTACAATTATCAACTTTGTTTATCACAACAAGGAAAGGAAGCTGTTGATTCGATACTAAAAGCAGGTGTTCACGAGTAATATCATCCAGTCTTGTTATGCCACTGCGTTGTTCTTCGGCAGTAACCAACTTGTACTCATCAAGACATGGGATGAGTACCAGGCTATATTGCGCAGACGCTCCGAGAACACTTCGAATCATCGTTTTAGCGTACTCTCGATGTCCAGGTGCATCAAAGATCGTTATGATTCGGTGAGACCGATCCAAAATTTGTGCCCGTTTTGCCTTGTCCAAGGGGGCTTTCATTGTGATAAATTTCCCACTTTTATCGATTGCAGCAAATGTAACATGGAGATCCGCTGTTTGACCGCGTTTCAGTTCTTGAGGATAGGTTAGTAGCACTGCTCGGGCTTGACCACTACCATTATCTAACTGTCCTTGGATGAGGACTCCTGCTAGTGTGGTTTTGCCACTGTTAACGCGACCAACAAGATTCACTCCCAGAGTTTCAGGGACCATTGGTGAAATGATACGAGCGACTTTGAAACCAACTACGATACCCTTATCCGTGGTGTAATGAGTTTGTTCGAGAATTTGGATTCCCGCTTCTTCGCAAAGTAATTGTAGAACGTCTTTACTTGATTGAACTTCTTCTGGGGTAAGACCAAAAATTTCCCAGTTTTTTCCATGTAGATCTTCAATTCCTATAACATATTGACCTTCGCCCTCACTTGTAATTAATTTCAGCTGAGCGATAAGTTTCGCCTTTCGGTCGCCGAGAGCATCACGGTCAGTTAGAATTCGTTTAAACTCAGTGTTCCGGTTTTCTCCGTTGACTAAAAGCCGTTCAAGGCTATCATTGGTAGGCACTCACATTCAACACACATTTTTTGGTCATATTTAACATGATAACGAACATGTCCAAATATCAGCCTTTTGTTTCCTCACCTAGGAGGGTATAGGTAACATTGCCTTTTTTTCAAGATAGGGGATAATCGATGTTAACGTAGGAAATACCACAATTGCTCCCTCTGACAGAAGTTCTTTTTCTGTTCGAACTTTAGATTGCCGGGCGATAGAGCGTATTCCCAGTTTGGTTGCTGTCATAATATCAATCGTTGAATCTCCAATGAACATAGTTTCATCGGGTGAGACCTTGAAGTGGTCGAGGATTAATTCTAACCCTTCAGTTGAGGGTTTCATATGTGGGGCATCATCTCGACTAATGAGGAGGTCAACATAAGGTGTTAGCTCGTATTTGTTTAATAAATAGTCTGCCACTGCTCGGTTATCATTTGTAAGCACTGCAATTTTGACATTTCGGGTATGAAGTTCTTGAAGCGTTTCTTCGGCGCCGCTCACCAATTGAGCCTTTTTGGCCCCTTTCCATTCTATTTTCATGGCTACCGCATAGACTTTGTCACGTAATTCACTAATTTCAACTGCCGATTTGCCTTCCTTTCCAGCATATGCAAAAGCGCTTCGTAGTAAATCTTGAGTACTGTGCATCGGGAGAACTTTTGATGGAAATCCAGATTCAAGGAGGAGATCTCTAATCGCACGTCGCATTGCACGAAAATCAATCTCGGCTGTAACTAGTGTTCCATCCAAATCGAATACAACAAGGCGAAGTACCATGATATTCTGGCTCCATTGATTCAGCGCTTTTGCAAGGGTAATCAAATCATCAAATGGACGTGAAGCTCTTGACCATTTTGCTATCTAACCCTTTAACTACAGCGATAAGAAGATCTATTGCTTTCTCTATGTCATCTAAATTGAGTATTCCAACGTGGCTGTGTATGTGCCGAGTTGTTACACCAATAACGAGGCTGGGTACACCTGTTCGATTTAGATGAATCACACCTGCATCAGTTCCGCCACCATACATTTGGGTCAGTTGATACGGAATTTTCTCTTTCCTAGCTGTTTTCATGACAAATTCCAACAAGGGTTGGTTGGGAATCATTGAGCGATCCATGGTGCAGATTGTGGGACCTTTTCCAAGTCTAGCTGCAGCTTCTTCGGGTTTGATTCCGGGCATATCGCCAGCAATATCAACTTCGAGGGCAAAACCGACATCAGGTTCAATCAAATGAGCGGTTGTCCGTGCACCCCGGAGGCCCACTTCTTCTTGGACTGTTGCAGCCCCAATTACTGTATTGGGGTGGTTGATTTTCTCTTCCTTTAAGATTCGTACAATTTCCATTGCAATGAATGCACCAAGTCTGTCATCAAAGGCCTTTGCTGCAGCAAGTTTGCCGTTGCGAATAAGTTGGAAAGAAGTATCTGGCACAATGGGGTCGCCTATTTGGATACCCATCTCTTTGATATCGTCTTCAGAGGAGGCGCCTACGTCAATAAACATATCTTTTAATTCTACTAGCTTTTTTCGTTCATCAGGGTGAAGAAGGTGAGGGGGTTTTGCTCCAAAAACACCAAAATAGCGTTCATCTTTTCGGTTGCGAATAATTACCCTTTGTCCTAAAATAACTTGGCTCCACCAACCTCCAAGCGGATTCACTTTGAGGAATCCATCTTTGGTAATTCCCGAGACGATAAAACCGACTTCATCGACATGGCCAGCGAAGAGAATTTTGGGTTTATCAGCGGCTCCTTTTTTGATGAATTGTACACTACCTAATTTGTCAACAGTTATTTCGTCAGCCAGTGGGCGCATTGTTTCCGCAACGATGGCTGAGGTTTCCCGTTCGAAACCACTTGGTCCAAAGGAATCGACTAGGGTCTGTAACAATTTTATTTGTTTTTTATTCATTGTTGGCACCTAACACGCAATCTCATTATGAGCTAGATAAGCTTTATTCAGATTATAGAACTCCTTGGTTTTCCATATGTTCTTGAGGAATAGATTTTATCAATAAGGAAAACCATTGCAGTGTAAAGGAGTGTTTTTCAGCAATGCCTATTACGGTTGATGAGCTGGCGAAGTTGATTGATCATACTCGCCTTAAACCTGAAACAAAACGTACGAAAATCCAGGAACTGTGTGAGGAAGCGCTCACCTACGAATTTGCCTCTGTTTGTATTAATCCAGTTCATGTGGAGTTTGCTGCAGAGCTATTAAGTGGTTCTTCGGTGGATGTTTGTGTTGTCATTGGGTTCCCATTAGGTGCCACTCTGACGGAAGTTAAGGCATTCGAAGCCCAGGAGGTTGTAAGGAAGGGTGCGACAGAAGTTGATATGGTTATCAATGTAGGAGCCTTACGGGATAAAAACTATGATTTTGTTCGCTCCGATATTCGGGAAGTAGTGAATGCTGCGGAGGGTGCGATTGTAAAGGTAATCTTAGAAACCGGTTTGTTAATTGATGAGGAGAAACGACAAGGTTGTATCATAAGTAAAGAAGCTGGTGCCCATTTTGTAAAAACATCTACGGGATTTGGACCCATGGGCGCTACTCCCTATGATGTTCAACTAATGCGAGAGACAGTGGGAAACAAGTTAGGTGTCAAAGCTGCTGGGGGGATCCGTACTTTCAAAGATGCGATTCGAATGGTTAACGCTGGGGCAACTCGGTTAGGCACAAGTTCAGGTGTTTCAATTGTTGAAGGGTATCGGTGGGCAGGGTATAGCGACGCATGGCTGGAACCCGATAAGCCATGTTGGACGTGTCCCAGCCGTCAAGCGAGTCTAGCAAAACAGCCTAAGGATGTGTATCTTTGGTATAAGGAACGATGTGTAACCTGCCCACATCGTGATGAAAATATTTTCAATGATTAGGAGGGTTACCAATGAAAGACGCTCAAATACTTTGGGTTTCTCTAAGCAAACAATCTGCGAAGGAAGTTCCATTTCTTGCTGATAACTATGCAAAGTTTCTTGGTGGTCGCGGACTCGGTGTGAAATTACTTTATGATAGAGTCAACCCAGAAATTGATCCCCTCTCACCAGATAATTTATTGATCTTTGCAGTGGGCCCTTTGACAGCAACTTCAGTACCTACTGCTGGTCGGTTTGCGGTAGTTACCAAGTCGCCATTAACGGGGACGATATTTGATTCGAATTGTGGAGGATATTTTGGTCCGCAGCTTCGTCGAGCAGGTTTTACTGCCGTGGTTATTGAAGGACGTGCCACATCTCCAGTATACCTTTGGATTAATGACAATGAAATTGAGTTTCGATCTGCCGAGCCTGTTTGGGGTAAGGAGGTAAGCAACACAACAGACCATCTCCTTGATGAGACAGATAGTAAAGCCCAGGTGGCATGTATTGGTCCCGCTGGTGAGAATCAGGTTAAATTGGCTTCAATCATGAGTGACAAACATCGTGCCGCAGGACGTGGGGGTGTGGGAGCGGTAATGGGTGCAAAGAACCTGAAAGCGGTGGTTATTCAGGGTACGAAAAAGGTAACCGTTAGTGATGAGAAGCAATTAGACCAAGTGGTTAGTCGTGTTCGACGTTTATTGAAAAAGGATTCAATTACCAATAAATCATTACCTGTCTATGGAACAGCTGTTCTGGTGAACCTCATTAATGAGTACGGACTTCTGCCAACCCATAATTTCCAAGAGGGAACTTTCAATGATGCTGAGGGCGTATCAGGTGAGAAACTCTTAGAAAGAATCTTTGTGAAAAAGTATCATTGTTTTGGGTGTCCCATTGGTTGTGGTCGGATTACCCGTGCTTATGGTGAAGAAGGAGGTGGTCCTGAATACGAAACCATCTGGGCTTTGGGACCTCAATGTGGAGTCAATGACTTAGAATGGATAGCTGCTGCAAATAATCGTTGTAATGAGTTAGGGCTAGATACAATCTCTTTAGGGAGTACAATAGGCTGTGCAATGGAGTTAGTCCAGAAAGGTAACTTAGATGCCCAGTTATCATTCGGTGATACTGAAGGACTAATCAAACTCATAGATGAGATTGCCCTAGCTAAAGGGTTAGGAGCGGAGCTGGGTGAAGGATCAAAAACTTTAGCAACCCAGTATAATGCCCCAGAGTTAGCAATGCAAGTAAAAGGATTAGAGCTCCCTGCTTACGACCCCCGAGGAGTACAAGGACATGCCCTTGCATCTGCAACTTCCAACAGGGGCGGTTGTCATCTCCGTGGATATATGATTGGTCCCGAAATACTTGGTTCGCCGGTCCTGGTTGATCGAGATCGAATCGAGGGCAAAGCAGGGCTTGTCAACCTCTTTCAGAATCTTTCTGCTGCAATGGATTCAATGATACTTTGTCGCTTTACGACCTTTGCATTTAGTGTTCAGGATTATGCAGATTTAGTCACAGCAGCTACCAATCTCTCAGTGAACGGAAAAGAACTTCTCCAGATTGGCGAAAGGATCTGGAACTTGGAACGTCTTTTCAATCTCAGAGAAGGGTTTTCAGCTAAGGATGATTGCCTTCCGCCCCGCTTCTCAACACCACTACCAGAGGGTGGATCAAGAAATCGCATTGTCCATCTTGAAAAGATGCTCCCCGAATATTATCGACTTCGTGGTTGGAGTAGCAAAGGGTATCCCTCGGAAGCAAAGCTCAAACAACTTAATATTCAATAGAGACAGAAGGCTTTTCTTCGGATACATGGGTTCCACATGAAACCTAATTTGGAGCGCACTTGATGATGCACGCTAGTGATTCGTCGCCTAGTCAGCGGCTTGCACGAATTCTTTCCGCTATCTTATCTCCTCCGATAATTGCATTAGGTACCGTCATTGTATTTTCCTTTTTCTCACCTATTGGAACAGGTTTACTAATCCCATGGCAGTCCTTTCTTCTTGGACTCGTATTCATTGTGATTGGACCCATTCTACCTTTGTCCATCTTAGTAGCGCGGGGAAAGCTGACGGTTGATGTAAAAAATCGACATGACCGACCTCTCCTCTATTTCGCTGCAATCCTTGTCTACATTACTGGGGCTCTTATCGCTTTGTTTTTTATGAATCACACGATGATGGTGATTGCGATTGCATATGTAGCTGTAACGACGGCTATTGCCATTGTTAGCTTGTGGTGGAAGGTGTCCACCCATACAGCTGGTGTTGCTGGACCTATTACTGGATTAATTTGGGTATATGGGATAATTGTTACTCCCATTATGGTCCTAGCTTTTGTGGTGGCCTGGGCGCGATGGCGCCAAAACCTGCATTCCATTAAGCAATTAGCAGGTGGAATACTCATCGCGATTGTAGTCACAGCAACTGTCTACTGGATTTTATGGGGACCTTTAACACTGTTTTAAGGCGACTTTGAAATCTGAACATGAATCGGTAGCATTTTTGGAAATCCAGGTGTTAAAGAGAGTTCGAAAACGAGAACACCCTTCGCGTCACGGTGCTCTGCTACTGTCGGAGGCAGGGGTATTTGCACTTGAGCACCAGATAATTGGATTTCTACTCCATTAGGACTTTGTGATAAACCGTCAATCGCCAGTATCTGTAAAGTTAATGTGGCAATTATTTCCTTGGAGGCAATTAACCAGAATCCAATAGAAACGCGATTTTCACTTGGATCTTGAAGGGTTAACCACGTAAACACCTCGTCATCTGCATAGGCGCCACATAGGATTGGATTTGTTTCATACCAAACTAATTCATTAGGTTGAGATGTTGGTCGTAGATATGGGAAACTCCGAATTTTTTGTAGTGTTTGGTTATTAACGGTAATCTGGGGCTCAACCTGAAGGCTAATTCGAAAATGCTCATCGGCTAAGGTGAAGGTCGTTTCAGCATCTTCAAGTCGATAGCCAGAAGCTAGTAGTGAGTCTTCTCCTAGTTGGAAAGCCCATTGGCGTTCAAGTTGTTTGGCAAGTTGGCGTTGTTCGGAAGATCCTATCTGGCTTACTTCATGAAGCAGGTTCGTAAGCTGTCGTCGGACTGAATCGTGTGTTTCTTTTCCTGTGATTATGAGAGTGAAGGTTAAGGGCACTTGCACGTTGAGAATGCGATAGGCCTCTAAACGGTTGGCAACTTCTATTTCATCAACGGATTGGAGTGCTTTGACAGCTTCATTGTAGATCTGGTTCCATTCATTGAGTATGGGGCGTTGATCAGAAATTGTTGGTGCTAGGGTTAAGCGAGCCTGCATTAGTTGGTCATATTGTAGTAAGGCAACCTCAATATCCTTGGGAGCTCCTCGTGAGGTTGCAGCTTGCAACGCTTTTTGGATTTGTGTTGTGGCTCTTCGCAGAAGGCTTACTCGTTGGTCACTAGATGTAGTGATGGTTGCAAGTTTTGCAGTGGCGGTTCCAGCGGCACTTAAGGCGAGGATTGTATTACTGACATCATCTCGTGCCTTGGCTTCCTTAGCTAATGTTTGGGCAAGCTGTTCACTTTGGGTAAGTAGTTCTTCCCATTTAGATTCATCAATTGGTTCTTCATCATGTACAAATGCGTTTACGTTTCGCAATAACAACCAGGCAAATGGAAAACCGTTACTTGGTAACTCAGTTGAAGAGGGCATAAATGTGAAAGTTTTTTCAGTGAAATCTCGTGCAGCTTCTTTTAGCTTCTGTACTTCTTCTCGGATCTGAATATGATGACGCCTTTGTAGAATAATCCAAACGAGGATTGAGCCTGCTTTTAACACCGGAATAGGTTGTTTTTCTTTAACATGGGTTAAAAGGGCAGTTGAGGCGTATTCTTCAAGTTTATCGAGTTCTTTTAACGATAGGTCCAAAGGTAATTTTCCAGAAGAATCTGGAGCTAACCTAGAAAGAAGGAGGTGGAGGGCTAGTTTTGCCCGTACTTGTGGGTCTTTTGTTTGGAAATAAAGTTGTTCATTGAGTTGATGACTTTGCGTCATAAGCTGGGTTGCTGCTTTATTCAGTGTATCGGGTGGACGTTTAGCTAATTGTGAAGTTACGACTGATATGATTTCTAAATCCTGCTCACTAATCTTTGAAATCGGTTTGATGTCTGTCAGGATTTGACTGGCATGTACAGCTGCACTATTCAGAAGTTCATCACTTTCTTCATCAGGTGCAGTCTCAGCTAGCTGAACTAACGCTTGAATGAGTTCGCGATCAAGTCCCCTGAATTTTTTTGGTTCAGTGCCAAGCTGTTGTAATTGTGTTATGGCAGCTTCTTGAAATTCTATTTGTAACTTGGCTAGATTATATTGGGCTTCTTGACTGGTGAGTTGTTGGTTTAATCGAGAAATAATCCTGTCTAAGCGAGTGGAGGCTTGCAGAATAAATTTTTGATCGGCAGGGCGATCCAGTATCGGAACTGTGCTTACAAAGGTCTTTAACACACCAATAACAGCTTCTTCAAAAATTTCCGGTGGTTTGAAAGGAATCTCACTAATTAGATGAATTAAGTGTTCTAATTGCTTCACTGCTCTACTCAGATCATCAAGAGTGCGGTAATGGAAGATTGCAGTACGGGCAAAACGTAAACTGCGTAATAAGTCATCAGCAAAATCCTTTCCAGGTTTTCCCTGAGCAAGTTCAAACCATATTTTACTAGCACGTGAAGCTAAGTTAGCGACTAAATATGCGTCTCGAAGTTCAACAGCTGCATTCATCGCAGTGGTAAT
>JAEOTO010000047.1 GCA_016839805.1 Candidatus Hermodarchaeota archaeon | reverse complement strand
TAATATCTTCTCATATAATCGAAAGCATAATTCGTAAAGCCGTTCCCACCAGACGAACTCGTACGAAATTGCCATACTGCTAGATATCTATGTTGTCTATAAAGCTTATCGTCTACAAACTGCAATAGTGAGAGATGATCCTTGATCTATTTCGCCATTAATCCAGGGAGAGGGGCATGTATAAAGGTGTAGATTTCTAATTTATTTTAGGCTGAAGCCGATGACAAATCCTTCGGATTCTGAGAATGAAGAAGAGAAAGAAGAACGCGATAAACCGGGGGAAGAATCTGAATTACGGGAAAAACTCGAGGATATCTCCTATCGGCTCGCCCGAATAGAACGAGTTCTTGCTCGGATTGAGCCAGAAATGGGTGATTTCAAACAGTCCACCCGGGTTATCCGAGAGGGAATGGACTTCTACGGATCCTTATTTGAAATGATGGGACGATTCACGGGACGACAACGTCTGCAACGTCGATTTCCTGAGATTGGAAAAGATGAAATAAGTCGACTAATCGTTGAGGCTCTAGAAGGTGGGAAACCCCTGAATATCAGCCAATTAACAGTGGCTGTTCGACGACACCGTGGTACTGCCTCCCGACGGATTGTCCGTGAGCGAATTCAACGTTTAATTGAGATTGGGATTATCCAAGAATCACATAGGGACAAGAAAGCAACTTACTACAAAATTGCTGATGAACTGTTATAGGACTAACGTGACCAAATTTTTGGTCACTTTTTTACAGATAGTATATGTTTGCTGACCATACCAGTATATCTTGGTGATAACAACTATGAGCGACAAAGACCGTAAATCAAAAACTCCAGATAGCGAAGAATTTCGCGACATTATGGAAGCTGTTCAGGAAACTATTCCCCAACTCATTTCCCAACTGGTGCAATCCATCTATTCACCTGAAGTTGCAAAGAGTATTGCTGAATCAGTCGGAACCCTTTACCAGAGCCTAAAGAAACAAGGTCTTCCCGAGGAAATGGTTCTCGAGATGACTCGGAACTACATGAGCATCATGGATATTAAGGATCTCATCAGCGAAGGAATGAGTAAGGGTCGTCAACGTGATGATTGGGGTGATGAAGTCCAACGGCGCATTCGTCGAAAACTCGCTGAAAAGGAGAAAGACTGAACATATGAAAATTATTGAGTGAGTGGTGCTTGCGTGATTTCGGTTGCTGTGAAGGATGTACACAAGCGTTTTGGTTCTATTCTTGCCTTGAACAAAGTGACCTTCACTGTGAACCACGGTGAGATTTTTGGACTCATCGGTCCCCCTGGAGCCGGGAAAACGACAACCTTGAAAATTCTTGGGGGGACGATGCGTCCAGATTTGGGATCTGTAGAGCTATTGGGTTTTGAGCCTAGTTTCGATTCTGCCATACTCACAGACCTTGTTGGTTTGAAAATTCATCCAGCACCCTTTGACCTAAAACTCGCTGTCTGTGACCTTCTTGAGGAAGTAGCTTCAGCTTATCACAAACCTCTTGGACTAAAATGGTTGAAGCAAAGTTTCTACCTAACTGAAATTCTAGAGAAACTGGGCAATCAACTTAATCGTTGTGAACAGAACCGACTTGCCCTAGCATTAGCCTTTATCAATGATCCCAAACTCATCTTATTAGATGAGCCAGAAAAAGAAATTGCTCCTCATTTCCAGCAACACATCATGCGGCTGATTGTAAAAGCACGAAATTGGGGAAGTACAGTTATCCTGACCTCTGAGAATCCAGAACTCACTTGTAGGTTTTGCCATCGAATAGCAATCTTAGAAAATGGTGAAATAAAGGCAATCGGAAGCCCCAGGCACCTCCTCTCTCAATTTTTCCCAGATTTTTCATACTTAACAAATGGAGGATTAACTGGAATTGGTGGTTAAAACGATTATTTCAGTCATCCCAGCTGGATTACGAACAGCGGTCCGTTCGTGGCTCGCAATGCGTTGGGGACAACGCCATGCGAAGAGCGGTATTAAAATTTTTCATGAAACTCTTCAAGAGTTCGGGCTTCCAAAAGTAGCGATTCATGAGCTGGTTGCCCAATATAAGGCGACTGTGGATTTGTTATCAATTCGTGGACTTTCACAATTGGCTTTTCGAAGTATTCGTTGGCGATCTAGCCAGTAACTTGCCGTTGGTGCCATTCACTTAGGAATACTGTTGAAAGTCTTTCGGGTAGCCCGAACCTGATGATAGACTTTCATACACAATTCATAGATTTGGTTCCAATCGATTTATTGGTATTTCAGGGTCATAATTGGAGATGGATATCTTCCACATAAAAGATGAGGCTTGTTGAAGGATAAACCAGGATGCTAGATAAATTGCGAGCCGCGGACGCAAACATCAGTGCAGATCAATACCGTCATCTGCCATGATGAGTGGCTCAGGTTAGGTGCATGTTCGTCATCGTCGACGCCCGCATGCTCCCTAAATAGTAGGATGCCATCCGCTTTAGGATTTTCCTCTCTTATTTAATCGGATTTCTGGGCCTTCATAAATTCTTTCGTAATCTGATTCATAGCCAAAACGGGTCGGAGGATAAGGATGAGGAGAAGCAGTCCAATAAGGAATAGTAGAACACCAAGAATTTGAAGCCAAAGGGCAAAGGGTCCGGTCACAGTGAAAATTAAGGCGATGGGAAATGCGGTGCCAAGCATCGACCGTAAGAGAGTGAGCAAGATTTGTTTCTGTGTGTCTTTGATGAAGAAGACAGCTAGATAAGCTATAATTAGGAAAAATAGTGTGACACCAGCGACAATATTCAACCAAAGCTCCTGAAGCATGGTGAAGTAGATGACATTAGCAATGAGTAATGCAATATAAATGACGATTACGATAAAGGTCCAATAGTTGAAGATATTTGTGTATTTTCTCAAATCCATGCTCGCGTTCGTTAATCGGGTCATCGGGTCGTCCATAACGAGAAACCTCCAAGTTATTGCCTTTTCGTTTGAATTTACCTAAATCCCTTTCTATCCACTGCTGGTTTGTGATTTTGAGACGAGTTTCTGGATGTTTTTTGTATTAATTTTTGTTAAGACACCCTGTTCAGTAATTATCCCTGTCACGTATTTAGCAGGAGTAATATCAAAAATCGGATTCGCTGCTTCAGTGTGATCAGGGGCAACTTGAACTGTACCCATATCTCCCGTAGGTAATCGCCCAATTACAGTTCGTACTTCCCTCGGTGGACGTTCCTCGATGGCTATTTGATCTCCACTTGGGCAATTTATATCAATGGCGAAGATTGGTGCTGCTACATAAAAGGGAACCTTATGGACATGAGCTAGTACAGCTTTCTCGTAGGTTCCAATTTTGTTTGCTACGTCCCCATTCACTGCAATTCGGTCTGCACCCACGATAACGGCATCTATCAGATTCTTACTGAAAAAATAACCACAGGCACTATCAATGATGAGTTGATGTGGGATTTCCCATTGCTGCAATTCCCAGGTAGTTAATCGGCTACCTTGAAGCCAAGGCCGAGTTTCTGAAATATAAACCAAGGAAAGATTTCCTGCAAGATGGGCAAAGTAAATCACTGCAAGCGCAGAGCCATAATCTTGGATGGCTAGAGGACCAGTGTTGCAGTGTGTTAAGACACGACTGCCAGGCTTGAGCAGTTCGGAGCCTTTTTTACCAAGCGACTCTGAAGCATGTATATCAGCAGACTGGATTTGTTGGGCAGCTTTGTCAATTAGCCTTTGTTTCTCTTCAGTTGTAACTCCCTTCGTTGCGCTTTCCAGGCAGAACTTCACTGCGGCACTTAGTGTACCTGCGGTAGGACGAGCTTGAGATATGATTTGCGCAGCTTCTTCTAATTGGTGTTCAAATGCCGCTACCAATGTGTCGGTGATTTCGTTAGCTGCTTGGGCAATTGCGAATGCACCAGCCACGCCAACCGAACCAGCACCACGGGTGACCAGATTTTTGATCGCTTTGACAGTATCCTGCCATGTGGGAAGTTGTTGAATTTTAATTTTAAAAGGAAGCAAACGTTGATCAATCATTTCCACAATATGATTCTTCATTTGAACTGCTCTGATCTCACGCATTTGACCATTGATTTTCACTTGCATAGAGCTGTCCTCCAAATGACGATATCAATTCGTTTCATATCCAAAAGGGTTTTCGGATTCCTGCAGAATATGTAATATTCTTATATAAAATCAGTTGAGAATAAGTAAAGTGTTCATCTAACGTCCTGTTTAGTTAGTTAATGGACATGTTTTAGGGTTTTTTCCAGTTTATCTAAGGGCATCGTATTGACCACAGAACTAGCTTCTACCCAGCCTCTTCGAGCCATCGCAACACCATAAATCATGGCATCGAGCTGTGAGGAGTTATGTGCATCAGTATTGATTGCCAGTTTCACACCGTTTTCTTGGGCAACTCGTGCAGCAGTATCAGGGAGGTCAAGGCGTTCGAGGGCGTT
This sequence comes from Candidatus Hermodarchaeota archaeon, assembly GCA_016839805.1. Taxonomy (GTDB): domain Archaea; phylum Asgardarchaeota; class Hermodarchaeia; order Hermodarchaeales; family Hermodarchaeaceae; genus Hermodarchaeum. The sequence continues at coordinate 636 of JAEOTO010000047.1, read as the reverse complement.
GATTTCAAGAATAACCTCATACCGTTTTGCTGCCATGAAGAGCTTGTCGAGGTTGACCAGATATGCAGGACGGCGACCAACGATTCGTCCAAGTGGATGAGCTAAGATGTCGATATGCTGGTTCTTTATTGCCTGGATTAAACGATCTGTCACTTTTGCCTCAGATGCCTTTCTCCCGAAATGGACTGCAGCCACAACGAGATCCGTTTCAGCTAAAACATCATCTGAGAGGTCGAAACTCCCATCGGTAAGAATGTCAACTTCTATACCTGCTAGAATACGAATTCCTCGAATTTCCTTGTTAAGGAGTCGAATTGTCTCGATTTGTTCTCGGAGCCTAGTTTCATCCAAACCATTAGCCACTCTCACACGTTTCGAATGATCGCAAATACCGAGGTATTCATACCCGCGTTGTTTGGCAGCATTAGCCATGGCTTCGATCGTCTCTGTACCGTCAGTCCAGTTTGTGTGGACATGGAGATCTCCACGGATATCGTTCTGGTGAACCAAGGTGGGTATTCGATTCTGAAGTGCTGCTTGAATTTCGCCGGTGTCTTCTCGGAGTTCTGGTGGTATCCACGTCATGCCCAGTTGCTGGTAAATCTCTTCTTCTGTAGATCCAGCAATTCGTTGGTT
>JAEOTO010000046.1 GCA_016839805.1 Candidatus Hermodarchaeota archaeon | reverse complement strand
GTTGGGCTCTGTGGAATCAACGATCCGCCGAGGGAAGGAGTCCGTGACTACATCGAGAAAGCAAACAGTGCAGGCATTGATGTCATCATGGTAACTGGTGACAATGCCTTTACAGCCAAGGCGATTGGACGAGAAGTGGGCATCTTTGTTGAAGAGAGAGGAGACCTGACACTTACTGGTGATGAGATCGATGCGATGGATGACCAGCAGCTTCAGGATGCACTGACCAATGGTGCCACAGTCCTCTCCAGAACGAGCCCCATCCACAAGCTCAGGGTCGTGAAAGCACTGCAGAACCTCGACAAGCTCGTCAGCATGACGGGCGATGGCGTAAATGACAGCCCAGCCCTAAGACAAGCTAACGTTGGCATAGCCATGGGTGTTACAGGAACTGACATCGCCAAGGAGGCCTCCGATATCGTGCTGCAGGACGAGCGCTTTGAAGCAGTAGTCGACGGCATTGAAGAGGGCAGAAACATCCTGACCTCGCTCCGGCGTGTTGTTCTCTTTCTGACATCGACGAATCTGGCCGAAAGCTTCACTATCCTTGCAGTGCTCCTGCTTTTTGTGAATCCTGTTCTGCTGCTTCCGATTCAAATCCTTTGGATCAACCTCGTTACCGATGGCATGCTAGACATTGCTCTCTCTCTCGAGCCAAAAGCAGAGGGTCTCTTGGATGAAGGGCCAGGCTCCCTGAAGGATCGAATTCTCTCTTGGGGAACCCTCAGTAGAGCGCTCTTCTATGGTGGCATCATGGGATCCATAGTTATCATCGTCTACTACCAGTATCTTGGCTTGCCAGAGGACAAGATCAGGACAATGATGTTCGTTACTCTCATCGTGGTCCAGTGGTTCAGCGTCCAGAATTGCAGATCCCCCACCAAGTCAATCCGAGATTTGGGAATCCTTCGGAATCGCTACATACTCGTCGTCTATCTCATCGACATCATACTGGTCGGAATCCTCTTTGTGGTCCCCGCGCTAGCAGCAATCTTCAGACTTGTGCCGCTTGCATGGTATGAATGGGTAGGAGTGGTCCTGTTCGGATCCCTGGTTGTCGTCCTTGAAGAAACAAGGAAGCTCGTGGCAAAGAGACTGCGCAAGGACTAGCGACCTTTTCGGTAGGCGTCAGGAACGCGAATGCCAGTCTTTTCTTCTTATATCTGTAAATCCAGTTTTCGTGCATTCTTTTGAATGGCATTAGACTATTTTTTGATGTGTTATTTGCGTTTTTTCCCTACTTTCGAAGACATAAGAGCCATTCCTAACAAGTGACGTGAAAGATGATTTGTTTCCCATTATAGACTGATTATTAATTTATAGTATCGAGAATGCTAACTGTACGATGCCGTTCTCGGAGGATTTCGCATGAGAAGATATAGCTATACTATATTCTCAGAAGGGAAAATTGGACAGCTTACGTTATCGAACCGCTTAGTCCGTTCGGCAACTTGGGATCCGTCCATCTTGACACGTCGTGTGATGACAGACGAGGTGCTCAATCTCTATCGAGGACTTGCTATCGGTGGGGTGGGACTGATTATCACAGGAGGTTTTCCGGTTTTTAGTGAGTTATCTAGCGATGTCGGTTCTGGGAATTGGCTCTCCACTTATGCTGACCTTCGAGTCAAAGGGATTGAGAAAATGGTTCAGGTAGTAAAGAATGCGAGATCAGACTGTCATATTATAGCGCAGCTCGAGAATGGAAATCTGAGTGGTAGACCTTCTGTGATTGACTCGCCTTTCTCGCGAAGAAAGGTGAGACGGCTTACGGTGGAAGAGATTAGTGATATCGTTGATTGCTTTGTTGAGGGTATTATAGATGTGAAAAAGGCAGGTTTTGGAGGAATTCAACTTCATGCAGCGCACGGTGGATTGCTGAGCCGCTTTCTATCGCCATATACAAACCGTCGAGATGATGCTTATGGGGGTTCACCATCAAATAGGGCGAGAATCATTCGGGAGATTGTTTCCAAAGCTAGGCAGTTTGTCAGTGATTTTCCTATCCTAATCAAGATGAACTGCACAGATTATCTTGAAGGCGGGATTGAGATTGATACTTTTTTTGATCTAGCTCAGGAAATTGAACAGACCGGTGTCGATGCAATCGAAGTAAGTGGCGGCATGTGGGACTGTCTGGTTAGAAGTGAACAGGAGCTTGGATTTCGGCCAGTGCCCGCGCCGGAGTCTCATACGCGTATTCGAAGCCCTGAGAAACAGAGTTATTTCTTGAAATTTGCTGAAACCCTTAATCTTGGTATTCCGGTTATTCTGGTTGGAGGAAACCGGGACATAGAGCGATTGGAAACAATTGTTAATCAAGGTAAGGTGGATTTCATTGCCCTGTCCCGTCCGCTCATCTGTGAGCCAGATTTACCGAATCGCTGGCGCGAAGGACGCGGAGCTCGGACAACAGCATGTATCTCTTGTAACTCGTGCATTTTTGCGATGCATGTTCATCCCGGCAAGCCCGAACCGGGTCTGGTAACCTGCGTGTATAAAAATGACCCTTCCCTGCATCACGTAGCTCAGAGATGGCTTGCTTCATGGGTGAGAAAACACACCTTACTAAAATGAAACAATGATTGCACTGTTATGAGTTGATTTTTAAGAAAACAGCAAGCCATTTTTTGTGTGTTTTTCGCCATTCACGATCAATTTCGAAGACTCTGATGCCATTTCTTACTAATGATGTGAAAGATGATTTGTTTCACATCTTTTCCTACTGAATTGGGTGCGAAAATAAAGAAAAATGAAGTAATGCCATAGCGGCATTACTTTGAGAGCAGGCGGTTTTAGGTTGCTTTGATTCCGTAAAGTGCTAATGCGTCTTCGAGTGCAAATAATGGTTCAATGCGAATTTTGATTCCCTTAATTGAAAAGTATTTAGACATGATTTCGTTGATGTAGTTAAGCCCATCCTTTATCTTTCCGTCTTCGACTTCGAAGAGCGTATACAATTTAATGTCTTTTGCCTAAGGTAATGTCTACGCCCGCAGCTTTGGCACATTCAGCGAAGTGTAGTGATTCGTCGAGAATCATTTCAGTGGTGCCGACTTGAATGAATAGGGCGGAGTGTTTCTGTACACTCCGGACCTTTAATTTCATCAAAGAAAGACTGCATCCCCATACCATGGTCCTGAACCAAAGTAAACCTGCACAGCATTGTACCCGTAACCGTTCCCATTATCATTGTACCACGGAGTTTCAGCTCTACTATCCATCGCAGCTGCCCAAATGAATGCCTCTCTCATTGAGATTTGGGAGTCGTTATTAAAATCCGCATCTACCGTGACATCGTCTCCATTCCATGGAATACTTACGAGGGCACACATGAAGTGGTATACAAATTCGTCCCAATTTCCTTCCGTGTCACAACTTTGTGAACCCTCATCATCTTTACAAGCAGTCATAATTACTCTGTTCTGTGCGCTGAGGTGTGTGATGAACGCGCCAGACACACATTGCTCCATTACAATAATCATGTTTCGACAATCTATCGAGTCAAGCCAGTTTGAAACCTGTGAATGTGTAAGGGCTCCTCCTGAATCCATAGGATTCCATACGCTGATTCCTCCACTGCCCCCATGATTTGTAGTGTAGAAGAATAGTGTGTCAGCTCGTCCCATTTCTTGACTCAGGGCATTAAACACTGTATTCATTGAAGTATGAGTCGCTGGATAATGAACAGGTGTATAGGTGTCTTCTCCAACTCCATCCTTGTAGATTACATAGATATTGTCTGAGTCATACCCATGCATTTGCAGAATGAAATACATGTAGATAATGTCATTCCAATATCTGAAGTAATCCTTCCCGGGTTTTATGCCCCCACTGTATAACACAGCATATTTCTCAGCAGTTGGATCAAATATGTGGGGTATTGCATCAAATTGTGGGTAGGGATCAAGTTGTACATCAGTGTAGATCCCAGGATATGTTATTTCATAGGTAATGTCAAAAAACGATTCAGCGAACGTTCCTAGTGTCCCATCCGAAGGGTCATAGACCTCGAGTACTCCCTTTACCGCAATCTGCTTCCCAACACTTGCTGACATTGTCTCCGGTAAACTACCAGTCATGACAACGTGGTTTGTAACATCGAGTGAGTTATTGAAGTAAAAAAGTGGATTTGAAACGAGTAAATGATTTCCAGCGGCAATGACATAATAGCCAATTAGTGTTACAGTCCTTCCGATATAATAAGCGCTGCCAGCACCAGCCACATCAGCAATACCAAGGGGAACATCCCCTATTGGAACGGATTGGTCAAAAAATAAGAAATAACCCAGCGTAGCTGCGTTTGTTACAACAAGAATCAACACCAACGCCAATAAAACGGTTGATCTACTCTTAGATGACTTCTTAGTTCTCTTCGACATAATACATCATCAACCTTAGTATTCACACTCGTGAAATATAAAAAGGCTATACAATCATTTGCGTGTGAACTACCCCGCCCTGAAGGACCGGGTCTTCTCGAAGCCTTTGATAAAAGCGTACACAATGCAAAATGCGGAAGGAGGTTAAGTTTTCAGAGTGAGTAGTAATTGAGTTGATGTTTGTCAACCTAGTTTCTATCAAAAATTTCGTGGAGTTAGGCAACAGCCAATATCTCATATGGATTCTTAAACGAAAACATGTTGAAGATTGATTGTGTAGCACAAATAACTTAAGAGCATTTTATGTAGAGCAACCCATTTTTCTATATGTTATTTGCATTTAGAGGTGGTTTCGAAGACCTATCTGCTTACGCTTAGTATTTTTGGGAATTTTTTAAATTCAATGACGTGAAAGATGATTTGTTTCACGTCATAACTCGCTTTGAAGAATTCATGTGTGAAAAGACGCATTTTGGATCAGTTGGATCTCCAAAAAGGGAGGAGGACCCCTGAACGGGGGCTTATCGAAGCTCTAGATAAAGTGATAAGAATAAAAAAGGGTCGTATGAAACATCCCGAGGAGTGTGGTTATTTGCAAGTGCCCTTCGATCCCATCGCCCTTTTTATTGCCTGGTTACAAGCAGGTGGAATCTTCCAATTAATTGGTTTAATAATTGCCTGGATTATCATCTTCATTATTAGCAGTATCACCACCCGAATAATACGTCGTCGAATAACGCGATCAGGGGTTCCCCCTGACGCAGTGAACGGTTTGGTATTAGCACTTCGGCTTGTTTTCATCTATATTGCTGTATGGATTTTATTTATGGTCCTACCACCTGACATTTCAGGAGCAGCTGTAGGAGCCATTGGTGGTTCCTCTCTACTATTAGGAACAGCAATTGGTTTATCCGTAGGACAAGCGGTTCGGAATCTAGTCTCAGGGTTATATGTGATGTTCGCGCGGCCTTTCCATGTTCGTGATTATGTGCGGATTGGGAATACCGAAGGTATTGTGCAAGAAATTAGTTTCAACTATACAAAAATCCTCCAAATAGATGAAACCTCCATTCTTGTACCTAACAGTACCGTACTTGATTCAAGTGTAACCAACTTCTCGGTTGACAAGGAAAAATTCCAGTTAGAAGTAAGTGAGGTACTCCAAGATGACTCGGTTCGTCTAAGTGTCCTGGATAAAGTAACAAGCGTTCTTGGTACGAAAAAAATCATCCGCTACGTCTTCCTCCTTGGGTTTCACACATCTCAAAACGTAAACAAATTGGCTTCTGCTTTTGACACCGTGTGTGATCGATGGACAGATATTTTTGGATTCCGACCATTATATGAGATAACTGATATTCAACAGTTTTCTTTCGTCTACCAATTTACCATTTTTGTGGATCGCCCCAGAAAAATATTGGAGCACAAACCAGGATTCTTAGATGACATCCTTCACACAGTATTCGCAGAACCTAAAACATAACCGAAACATTACCACTCAGCCGAAGCAACATTCGAGGATTAAATAGCCTAAAAACACGATTCTCCAGCAAGATTACTGAAATGGCTGATCTAAGAGATGAAGGACTGCTCGTCCTTGGGTGTTTTCATCTTCGAAATCTTTTGGAAGAAAAAGTGAAACCGAAAAAGAAGATTGGACATGAAAAAGTGTAAAGATTGAAAGAGTCACACTGCAGCATCAGAAAACGTATTCAAAACGTTTTGTAGCAGAAGGTTGCAGCAAGCCATTTTTCAGTGTGTTATCCGCTATTTAGCCTGGGTTTCGAAGACGTGCTTGCTCTTTCTTACAAACGACGTGAAAGATGATTTGCTTCATGTTGCTTTTACTTAAATGAATTCAGAGGCTTCATCTAAATGGATACACAGCATTTTTTTATAATTCAGTGTCTGAAAACTTCTTAGGAGAGAAGAAGCTTTTATCCCTGTCATTTAAGAAAAATCGCGCTATTCAATCAACGATATGAAAATTTTTTATATCAAAGCATTGGTGCTATGTATTTAATGGGAGCGCGCGTCTATACTAAAGCTCTCTAAGCAACTAAAACGGAGTTAAAAGATATGGATAGAGAATATAAGACGATTACAAGGATTGCGTTCATCATCCATATAATCATTGGATTATTTTTTGGACTTAGTTTCTTGCTTATTCCTGACATAGTTCTGCCTTTGTTTGGGATGGCTTTTGTTGATCCTATTGTACGAATATTCGGTGCCATGATAATTGCTTTCACATTTGGTTCCATCTTAGGCCTGACTACAAGGAAAGTCGCACGTGTAAAATTCATTGTCGAAATGGAATTCGTTTGGCTGGTACTTGGTATCCTTGCAACCGCTGTCCATTTGGTCTTTCCACCCTTATTGTCTTTGATCTTTGCAGGCGCAGTTATTGGTTCTCTCGTGATACTAATGACTCTGTTTGCACTATCTTATTTCTTGGAAATGAGATGATAACAGCATGACTTGCGAATCAACGCTACTAGTCTGACAGGATTAAAACCCTGTCAGATTTCATTATTTTAACTCCTATCGTTTCCTTCTTTATGTTTTTATGAAGGCCATGGTTTTGATATGTTTAGCATCAGAGGAAGGCGATTGATATTTTCAAGTTTGGATTTGCCTTTTATTAATTACATTGATTTTAGAGCCTTGACAAATGATATGCAAATGGCGTGAAAGATGATTTGTTTCACATCATTCATTTTAGTTTTTAGAACTGATCTCTTGCTCCTCCTCTATCATTGACTTCAAATAAGAAAAGCCACTCAGATATTGTTGGAGAGTTTAACTTTGCTTCAACCACAAATCGCGATTGTTGGCGGATCGGGTCTGTATTCCATTCTTGAGAAGCGCAAAACCCAGTGGATTACAACACCATTTGGTGGATCAGCACCTATTGAGTTGGGTGAGATATCGGGAAAACCGGTTGCGTTCTTGAACCGGCATCAGTCTCCTGACCGAGGGGTTACTTCTTCGCATTCGATACCACCACATGCTGTTAACTACCGGGCGAACCTGCTGGCGCTTCGTCAACTCGGTGTGCGCTATGTATTGGTCACTACTGCGGTGGGGAGTCTTCGAGAGAAGTTGCCGCCAGGGCAGCTAATTGTGCCTCACCAACTGATTGATTTAACTCAGTCTCGTGCCTCTACTTTCTACGATGGCACCACTATAATTGAGATTGAAGGAAAGACCGTTTCTGGGATTGTTCATATTGATGTTACGAACCCTTTTTGTTCGACCTTAAGGCGTATCCTTCTAGGGGCTTGTAAGGAACTTGGTTTCCAGACCGCTGATTCAGCAACGTATGCGGCTATGGAGGGACCTCGGTTTGAAACTGCAGCGGAAATTAAGATGCTTCGCCAGCTTGACGCAGATATTGTGGGAATGACATTGGCTCCTGAAGTGTTCCTTGCCCGTGAACTTGGGATGTGCTATGCCGCCTGTTCGGTGGTTACGAACTACGCAGCAGGGCTAGTAAATATTCCAATTACTCATGAAGAAACCCTTCGCACTTTTAAGAGCCGTATTGAGCAGGTTCAAAAGGTGCTTCGGCTCGCTATTCAGAACCTGCCGCCTACTCAACCTGATTGTAATTGCTACTCGGTATGGGAAACTGCCACTCATGGTTGAACTGAGAATACACAAGTGTTTGTAATTGGTTGAATTATTAGTAAAACCTAATGAGTTCCCCATGGAGCAAGCCGTTTTTCGAAGCGCTATACGCTATTCTTATGGGTTTCGAAGACATAGATACTTAATCGGAATAAAACAGAAAAAATCCACAGTCACTGTTGACGCTTATGGGATGCGAACACCGGGGGGTTAACGTAGTAATAAACGACAGATAATAAAGATTCATTTGATTTCAGATGTCCAAAGAGGGTGTTATTGACCGATATATTTTAACCTTCACCGAATAGAATCGAAATGCTTTGACGCTGGTTGTGAGATAATGAGTCGAAAAGTCAACCCTCGAGAGAGTAAAGAGTATATGACTCACCGTGGAGTAGGCAACCCTCAGATTCAGGAAATCACTCCTGGTGTTTTCGTTGTTACCAAATTTGTTCACTTCTTTGCAAAAATTGGTGTCAATGCCGGAATCATCCACACTCCCAACTCCGTCATTTTCATTGATTCAGGAATGTCCGCATATTCTGGAGCCTACTTGTGGAATTTTGCAAAGAAACGAATGAACGGTACAGAAGATCTGTATCTTATTCTCACTCACAAAGACACAGACCATTGTTTTGGAATGAACGAAATCAGAAAGCATGGTGCTACTGTAATCGCTCATGAACATACTGCGGAGATCATACACTCATG
>JAEOTO010000008.1 GCA_016839805.1 Candidatus Hermodarchaeota archaeon | reverse complement strand
CTTCTGGTTCCTCTTCGATGGGTTCTTCTGTGGTGTCTTCTGGTTCCTCTTCGATGGGTTCTTCTGTGGTGTCTTCTGGTTCCTCTTCGATGGGCTCTGTAACTTTTAAGTCGGTTTTCTCTCCTGGCTTCCGATAAGTCCATTTTTTATCTGTTTCGTCGAATGTATCCTCGGGCAACTCTATTGGCATTACTAATCCCCACACGAATACTAGACTATCAAAGAGGATATGCAAAAAACTTTGTGGCATCTAACTTAGATAGCTGGAATTTTCGCTTATCTCAAAATTATCTGTCTATAAATGGTGATTAACTGTCAAAACAGTAATGAATGGCTTGAAATTGTTGAACCAATGCATGCACGTTCTGTTTAATCCTCTCGGGGGATTCCTTGGTTACAAGAAGACGTGAAAAGAGTTCAGCAATTTCCTGCATCTTATCAGCCTTCATTCCACGACGGGTAACTTCTTGTGAGCCCAAACGGACTCCAGCATCAGCAATAATATTCGCCTTTTCAAGCTGGTCGCGAACCTTAATTCCCTGCTTAAGACTGTCAGTTTGGAGAAGTACTTGATGAGAGGAGGTAAATCCCCATTCCGTTCCAATTACTGGTATATCCTTGGCAGCTAAATTGTGCGCTAACACTTGGGCATTTTCAACTACTTGTTTTGCATATTCTTTCCCAAACTCAAGTAATTCCGCTAAAGCAATAGCTAGAGCTGCAACCCGGTGGTGGTGATAGTTATCAACCAAAACTGGATTGGGTCGTAAAGTCAAATCTATTTGTTCAGCTAAATCCATATCGTCTTTAACGAGGATTATGCCACCCTGTGGACCAAAGAAGGTTTTATGAGTGCTACCCAACAGGATCTGGGCTCCCTCCTGAAAGGGATTCTGGAACTGATCTCCAGCGATGAGGCCAAGTACGTGGGAACCATCATACACAAGAACTGCACCTGCCTCCTTTGTCACCTTTGAGAGCTCCTTTACTGGATGTGGCTGCAGGAAGAAGCTAGCTCCTAAAATGACTAATCGCGGATTCACTCGGTTAATTAGTTCCACAGCGCGAGGGACATTCATTGTATACCTATCTGGTTTATAGGGGAGATATTGGACGTCAAGCGGAAACCTTGCCTGAAGATTCAATGGGTATCCCCCGTTTTCATAATTCGAAATCACAATGGTGTCATTGGGTTGACATAATCCCATTATCGCCGACATTAGCGATAGATGACCAGAAAGAGGTCGAACATTTGCATATTCTGCCCCAAAGAGCTTTTTCGCTACTGTTACTGCAAAATCCTCGATTTTTATTGTGTACTTTTGTCCACCATACCAGGGTTCATCCCAAGCATACCGGTGTCCGAAATCGGATCCAAGCATTGCTCGTACTTGTGGGCTTGTAAGATTCTCTGATGGAATCAAGTTCAGACAATTCTGTCGCCACTGTTCATGATTCTTCATGGCTGTCTGGATTTTTTGGGCAATCTCAGCACACATGAGCAATTAACCTCCAAAGCACAGTAAAGGAATCTAGTTATTCTTACATTAGAATGTATGCGGTTCAACAAGCTTTTTCTACCCCATTCACATAGCTTGCTCTCTTCCCAGCTAAAGGGGATAATCAATGTCTGACGACCAACCTCTCCAAGAAGAATCAATGAATCAGCAACCCATTCGTGTTGCCAGTTTATGGTCGTCATGGCAAATTGGGGCTAACCTTGTCTGGGCATATACTGGAGCTCTAGCAGTAGATTTGGGAGCAACGGGAATTCAGCAGAGTATGGTGACCGGCGTCCAAACACTTGGAAACTCCTCATTACAATGGGCTTGGGGAAGCTTATCTGATCGATTTGGTCGACGACCATTTCTGTTATTGGGATTGCTAGCTGTAGGAATTACTGCAGCGCTGATTCCATTGGCCCAAACAGCTTGGCAACTGATCCTTCTTCTACTTGTTCCTACCGTGATTGGGAGTGCAGCGATTCCTGCTTGGAATGGGCTCCTAGGGGACATTACAACAATGCAGGGAAGAGGTCGCTTTGTGGGAATAATCACCGCTATAGGTACGATTTCTGCTGCAGTCGCTCTAATAATCATTGGCTATTTCGCGACATCTATTGGGTTGAGTGGCATTGCAGAATATCAAGCTCCAATGTATGTTGCTGCTCTCACCCTCACCCTCGCTGCGATTTGCGTGTTAGCCATGGTGGAAACCGTTCGCCCCTCGAAACGTCGAGTGTTTCATATTCGTAAATCAATAAAAGGGACCCCTCACTTTGTACGATTCCTGGTAGTCAATACAGTCTTTTTCGCAGCGATGGGTGCTGCGTGGCCATTATTTCCTATTGTTACTCGTGGAATTCTGAATGTGAATTTGTTCTTTATTGGAATTTTTACAGCAATTTTTAATATCTGCTCAGGTATCGCTCAAATTTGGGGGGGTACACTGACCGATAGATTTGGTCGTAAACCTATGATATTCATAAGTCGCTCACTAATTTTTGCAGCTCCACTTTCCTCTTTGCTCGCCGCTCTGACGGGTAATATCTGGCTTCTGATTCCCACCAATATTGCTGGAGGATTATTTACAGGGTTATTCATTGTCAGCAGCACAGCTTGGCTGTTAGATTCTGCTCCAAAAATTCACAGAGGTACTGTAGTAGCGCTGTTTAATTTCTTCACTGGCGTAAGCAGTTTTGCAGCAGCAATGGTTTCTGGATTTGTGCTAGATTACATCTCACTTCTATTGCCCTACACCACCGCTGTTATCCTAATGATGCTCACAATAGTATTTATACGCATTATCGTGTCAATGGGATATCTTACAATAAATGAAACTTTAGTGAAAACTCCTGCTCCAACTATACCCCGCATCCCTGGTCCCGAGAGGGCACCCTAAGCTCTTTTTACGCTGTGGAGGGCTACTGCCAATTGAATGTAGAACTGTGCAGTTTGTGGAATTGATTCTAAAACAACATGTTCGTTTGAGCCATGGACGCCAAAGCCTATTGGTCCAAAATCAATTGCTTCGATAGGGCGATCTGAGAAATGGCGTGTGTCACTGGCTCCACCCAATTCGATAGGTTGGGTTTTCAAATCTTGTCTGAGGGCTACCTTTTGAGCGGTTTTCACTAGATGGGAATCAGTGGGAGTGTTCATGAAAGCCTTACCCATTCGGACGATGGTCTGGTACTTGATATCGTGAAGTTTTTCGTTAAGAATTGCTTCGATTGCGGCTTCTACAACTTCGGTATTAGTGGTCATTGCCCGTCCATCAAAATAAGCTTCCCATCGATTCTTCTTTTCATAGAGGAGATTGGGGCATAAGGTTATTCCATAGTCGCTAAGTCTTGTTGGAAATTGAATTCGAGAAAGTGGAAGAAGCGTCTGTATTAAGCGAGTGAGATTCACATTACAAGAAAGTTCCTCGGAGTTAGTTATATTGGCAAGATTTAGTCCGTCTATTTCAAACCAATCAGGAACCACATTGCTTTTAACAAAACCACCGGTCACTTGTGAAACTTTGATTTGGGGATGGTGGAGTAAAAAACTCGAGGCTGTAAGAAGGGCATGGCGATCAACACCAGGCAAAAAGTAGGCAGAATGACGAGATTGGCGTCCAACATAGTCGGTGGTAAACCGATGCTTTTCAGGGGTTCCCTGGCGGATTTCTTCTGCTTTAGGTACTGAGATAGTGATTCCACAGGTGTTTCGGCGTCGTGTAACAATTTGCATTCCTACGCCATCGGCAGTGATTAAGTAATCGGGAAACAAGTTTTGTTTCTCAAGAGTTTTTCGTACTAAACTAGCACCATTTGCTCCACCAATTTCTTCATCACCTGTCATTGCAAATGCTACGGTTCCAGACAAATCTTGTTTTGCGAGAGCCTCAGCTGTGAGCAGTAAGGCAACAACGTTTCCCTTGTCATCTGCTGTACCACGACCATATCCCAATTCGTTATTAATGGTTAGTTCGAAGGGGTCGCTGTTCCAGCCTTGACCAATCGGAACCACATCAAAGTGTGCAAGAAAAAGGGTTACCGGACGTCCAGTTCCATGAGTGGCAAGTACAGAAAAAAAACCCTTTTGTTTTAGAATCTGGGCATTGAGGTCCAACTCTGTTAGCTGATTTTTTAGGAATTCAGGGCATTCACGAGTAGGGCGAATATCTTGAGCAGGATTATTTATTGTTGGAAAAGCAACAAGATGTCGAAGTAAACTGACATAATCCATACCGTTATCCTCATTTCTTATGTCGCTTAGTAGTTACTATACACCCGTTTCGCTCAACAATCACAGTATGCTCCGCCTGAGCAATAAAACTTCTATCTCGTAATCCCAACAAAGGATAATTATGAATGCACCCTTCTTTTCGAAGCCTGTTAAGAGTTAAGGAAATCTGATCCGTAGGAATTAACTCTGCCATCCATCGTGATGCGAAAGGTAACTGAGCGAACTTTACCTTCATCTGACTGAAGAGTGACCTAAGTTTTGCATTACCTGGATTCCGTGATCGGGCAAACCCAAAGATGTGACCAGGTTCCAGATTCTCCACACGGGGATTCTGACTATACGTAGCAAAGGGTTCGATGGCCACTACCATATGATCTTTAAGTCGTGGTGAAGCGAATCGCTCGCTTGAGCGGGCTACCGCTGGTACGGATATACCTGCATGAAGGTTAAACATCTCAATGCTATGTCCAGTTAAATTTTCAATGGGACGAGTTTTTAATTTCCGCATGGCTTCTGATATCGCTTTGGAAACGTTCCAGACTCGAAGGCCTGCTCGAATTGTGTGAATTGCGGCCTGTAGTCCGGCTTCAGCAGCCTTGACTAGTGTTTGTAGTTTTTCATCATTACCGACTAAGACGGTTAGGGCATTATCTGCAATATATCCATCAATATGAGCACCCAAATCAACCTTTACAAGAGCTCGTTCTGGTACTGTTGTGTCATCCTCTTGGCTAGGTGTGTAATGGGCAGCGTGGTGATTCATGGAGATATTGATGGGGAATGCAGGCTGCGCTCCTAGTTCCTTTATTTTTGTCTCACCAGCTTCAACTATATCTAATAGAGATGCACTTGGTTTCACCAATCCGCAAGTAAAGGCTAAAGCCTTCGAGGCGATTTTTCCAGCCTGAAGCAGTTTTTTTCGGGCCATCATTATTTTTTTCGGGTCAGTCATGATGCAGAGGTCCATACTTGTTTGTCAACAGTGTGTATAGTAGATAGTTATGAAAAATGAACTTTGGCTTTAATTTAGCTCTTGTTCCTTAATTTGGTTTGGCTCAAAAGAGTTAAGAACTAACTTTCCAATGTTTCTAGACCGGTGAGTGTAAGCTACTTACCCTGGGGGTTCGAAAGTGACTGCATCATTAGCAGAGTTACGAAAACACTATTCAACACTCAAGGATATTAACGCAAAATGTAGGACTATTATGGGCGTGCTGCCATCTGAGCCGGAAACAGCTCTTGAGGATGTTGGTCGCGAATTAGTGACTCTTGAAGGTTTTGATAGAGATGCAAAGACTAGCTGGTCGTTAAGTCCAAAGAAACGCCGTTTAAATAAACAAATACAAGAAGGACTTCCCCAAATCGAGAGTAATCTATCTCGTGCATTACAGCTTCATATTGGGCTCCTACGAACTTACATGACTGAACTTGAAGAGTTGAAAGCCACAATTATGACTTTCGATCTCAAGTTGGGTCGTGATCTGAATAAACTCTCTTTTCCCTCAACTCAAGGAGGATTTTCAGTAGTTCTCCCAGTATTAGCCAGGTTTGTATCAAATCTCGAAGGAATTTCTAAACAACTTCGCGATGCATTACTGAAGCAAACTAATGATATGCTTGAACAGAATCGCGCTCTGATAAAAACCTATGATCGTTTTGTTGGAATTGATACCAGCGATGTTTCTCTCAGTGCTGAACGTGAATCCATTCAAGTTAATAACATCACCGATCTGTTTGAGATGCGTCAAACACTACGTAAAGAACATGAATATCTGACAAGTAGACGTGGTGAAGTGGTCGACACCTTACGGGCAAAATTAGAAAGCAGCATTGAATCAACCCTTTCTCTCTTAGAAACAGCCCGTAGCCTGAACCTAAATGTTCCCATGGCTATCTCAACTTCATTAGAAGCCATCAAAAAACAATTAAAAGACGATTCTAGTCTTACCACATTGCTTGGTTTAGTCCAACAGTATGATGGTCAAGTGCTCAAAGCTTCAAGCGAAATTCGTAGTCAGATTCTTGAATTTGAACATGGATTAAACCGAACCTTGGCCAGTGCTAATATCTCAAATGAGGCGACATTTCTTCCCCCTCCACCCCCTGAAATCCCCAAGGATGCAGATCTGGCCACTTTAATTGCAAGTTACGAACGCTTACAGGCGTATAAGACAAACGTGGAAACCGCTATTCGAAGCGAAACCATGCGAATTATTGATGATCTCACACGGGCCGTCAAACGAGCTGTCCTTCCCCAAACAAAGGAACTGGATAAATTTGTGAAGAATTCCTCAAAAAAGGTTCAGAAAGGTGATCTTAAAGTTCTCGTGAAAGTGTACTCTGAAGTTGCTGCGCGAATCATTGACGAACATGGTAGACTTCTCGCAGAAATTAGAACCCAGGAGGCACTCCTTACCCGAATATCTGAGACGGCTACTACGATATTAGATAAAACGACTATGGGCGCGGCTCCAGCTCCTGTTCGCAGCTCTGATATTACTTTTACAGAGCTTGTTGAAGCTTTTGCCCGGCTTAGCAAACATGTGGAGAATCGAATCGATCTCTTCCGGAAAGCTTGGGAACGCGAACTGAACGCGCTATTAGCTGAAATTCAGGTCATTAAACCCACCTATCGTGAATCTTTCAAAACCATGGAAGAATTTCTGGAAAGCGCCATAACGCAAATCCGTGCTAGCAAAAGCTTCGAAGAAATAGAGGAGGTTGCTCGGGAAGCTCAGGGCGATGCTCTATATAAGGCCCAAGATGCAATCGAGAACCTCAAGTATCGTCTAGACCTTAAACTTCGGCTAGCAGTATCAAAGCTTCTTGGAATGAATTTGACTATTCCGCCAGAAGTTCAATCGGCAATCCAGGAACTGACTACCATAGTGCCTGCCAGTGAGACATATGAAGAAGCTATCCGCAAAGCTCATCATGTTGTTGAACTTTTCGAAAAACGTATCGTCGGTTATTTCAACCAAACCCTCAATGAACAAATTAAAGCATACTCAGAACTGACTAGTGTAGCTGCAACCCTCGGAATTAATGCAGATATTTACGTGAAAAAATGTGTCAAACTCCAAGATAAACTGCCGGCGACAATTGAAGAACTTCCCGATCGGTTCGACGAACTCCGTGAACTACTTACCGAAGCTAAATTACTCAAGGATTTACGAGCCAAAGCGAATGAAGTTTGGCGTAATCTAAATTCTGTAACAGATCTTCTTGAACGACATGGGCAGGCTGAAATAGTAATTAAATTAAAAGAACTACTTGCCCGGGTGCCTGATGCGTTAGAAACGGAACAGGTTACTACAGTCTTAGAAATTTGTATGGCATTAGTTGAGGCTCAAAAAAGCGTAATAGACATTCTCCGTAATATGGAGCAAAAAACTGCTAAAGCCTTCGAAGGGCTTCTTGAAAATACCACTGAATACTATTCGACGATTAAACGCGTTTACGATGCCAGACCTCGCGAATTCAGTAAAATTATTTTTCCAATGGATACACTTTCAAACCTACGTGAAAAGTTAGAAACCGCGAATTCCTTGCCAGAGGCGATTAATATCTTCACAACTATCCGTGATTTAGAATCACAATGGTTGGACAAAATTAAGGAACTTGATGAATGGCACAAGGCGCTTCGGGTATTCCTTGCTGACTATAACCCCGCAGCGCCGAAAGCTGAACGAAACCGACAGCTCAACGAAATCGAAAAACGAATTCGAGAAACATATACTAGAGAAGATACAGCAAGCTACCTAGTTTGGGCTGCTCGTGAATTAGCAGCCGTAATGTCTGAAAAGAGTAAGAAAGCCAAGAAGAAATAGAGTTGATTGACTATGGAAGCAACAGATGATGCTCCCCGGATAGCAGAAGTATTTGCCATCGGAATTGGTGAATGTGGAAGTAATCTCGTTGGTGCCTATCTTAAACAGGCTCGCGAACGAATGTTACCACCTCGTATTCGTGGTTATCTTTGCATAAATACTGATCGCTCAGATATTCTAAAATTACGTCACAAGTACGGAATCCCCAAAGAAAACACGTTACTTTACGGTGCTTCAGATATTGGTTGTGGTGGTAACTTTACTGACGGTTATAATTACGTCCACGACTTCAAAGAGGTAATAATGGGCCAACTTACTCAGCTTGGTTTTGAAGGCGTCTCAGGATTCGTGATCTTCACTTCTTCTGGAGGTGGCACAGGCTGTGGTGGTGCTCCAGCTCTCATTGAAATTCTCAAAGAACGTTTCCAGGAGGAAGAAGGTCGACGAATCTTTGTTTACGTGTTTACCGTTCTTCCCTTCAAAGATCAAACCTCAGAAGCTCTCAATACTATGTGGTCTCTTTCCAAACTTCTCCGCGGTCAACTTGAGGATCGAGGAGCTGATCTCGTATGTCTCCTAAGTAACCGCGCAATGTTACGACGGATCCTAGCATGGCGCGAAGGAGAAGTGGCGGACTTCTTACAACGCCAGTTACAAATTGATGTCGCAAAAGTCACTGATGTTGAAGGAATGGTTCCCTCCACAGTAGATGGTGCTGATGAAATCTCGAAAGCTCAAGAATCAGCCTTTGTAGAACTGGTTAACCCACTGGCACTTCGCTTCGTGGAGCATATGCTAAGCCCCGGTGTTGTAGAACCTGGAAAAGAAGTCTTTCCAACAACTGACATAGCTGATTATGCGCGAAAACTAGATCCCATCGTAGTCCCCTGTCTTTATACAGATGTTAGTTTAATCCCTACTGCAGGTAATATCCCCACCCAACTGAAGACCATGGTCAAATACGCAGTTGAACACTGTAGTTTTGCTGAAATAGGCTCAGAACCTGGAGCTTCATCAGCCTACTATAATTTCTCAGGTACACGTGATTATGCACGAGCTGAATATGATCCTCATATCAAAAGCGCACTCCGTCCCTACACAGCCAAGGGAGCCGCAGTTACACCCTGTTTTATCTCCTATGAGGAGGAAGTTCATCCAACAGACCTTCTTCTTCTCTTAGGACTTCCACAAATCCCTGAAATTGCAGATCTTGTCAACTCTGCAACAGAACTTGTTGACCTACATGCTGGCCCATCGCCACTCCGTAGAGGATGGTTTAAGAAATCCAAGGGCGTCACCGAAGAAGTTCTCCGTGCAGCCATACGAGATGTTGCCGAACTTTTCAATCTTGAACTGAAATAGCTTTGTGTTAAAGGGGAGGAAAAAGGATGATAACAGCAGAAGAATTGCTGGAACGTATCCTAATCCTCACAACAGTGAATTCCACATTAATTCATGCGCTGATCACAATTGAAGCGGAAGGGGACCTAAGCCCTCAACAGATTAATCAACTTTCTAATGGCGTTCGAGCTGTTCGCGATTCAGTAAAGCAAACTCTTGCTGAATCAAAGAACAATACTGCAATATCGGGCTCCTCCTTCGTTGATGACACCATTAATGTCATTTTAACTCACCTCGGTCGAATTGAGCAAGCTTTAGATTCGTTAGCTGAATCCCGAGAAGTTAAAGTTTCAAAAGAGAAAGTAAAAGAACCTATTGCTACGGCTCAACAATTAGTTATGGAAGCAACCCAGGATCTTGCTGGTCTTACCGGAAAACCATTCCAGCGCCGGCTTTCAATTCATGATCCTGAAAAACTCCTTCCCCCACTTCAGCAATTAATAGATAAATATTCAAGCCGGAGTCATATTCTCTTACCAAATTTTTGGTTTGAAAGTTGTCGTGAGCTTTTCCGATATAGTGAACCCCGTGAGGTAATTACAGAGGTTTCTCGGATTGCAAGCCAGCTATTCTATGATCTTATCCGACGATTTCTTGCTGAAGCACCCTGTGCGGGGCTCCTTCAAGAGTTGGCCAGGAAAGGTTCTATAGGAACAGATTTGACTAGTCGTGAACGCAACAAAATCGTTAGTGTTGCAACCGAATTCTACGAACAGTTAGCTAATGCATTGAAAAACAATTCATTGAAACCCAGCCTCAACGAGGCAAAACGAAACCTTGGCGGCTTTGATTGGGGGCCTCCTGATATAGAGAAGCGTGTCGTGGGGGTCATTTATCGCAGTGCTAGAGAACTCGTAGATCGTGCTACTGAAAGTAAAACCCTTTCTGATGTGGAGCGCATAATAAATCTAGAGCTCAGTCGGTATATCTGCTCCCTTGCGGCTAGTCTACACAGTTTACCGCGTTTCAATCAGCTTCTCGCGGATATGAAGGTTTAAGTTGGATACAAGCGTTTCTTTAGGCTAGCCCTTCCTGTTTCCACATCATAATCGATTAGTTCTGCCCGCGAGAGATCACCAAGTGCCTTTCTAATAGCTGTTGCTTCATGGCCTGCTGTCTTTGTTATTTCATCACGGCTCATCTCCTTCTTTCTTCCATGTAGAAGGAACAGAGTCTTGGCGTGGGGCTGGGCGTAGAAGACGTCTTCAAGTAGAGCAATGTATAAGGCAAGAAGCTCTTGAACGGGAATTGAAGCTTCTGTTTCAGAAACTAGTTCTTTATACGTTTTTGACATTTTTTCTAGCTGGGTTTGAATAGCATCAACTTCTGCCTGAAGAGCACGATTTTTCGTTATCAATTCAGAGCTTTGGTTCGCGGTTTCTCTTAATTCACTAATAGTCCGTTCTAAGCGTTCACCTTTTGAAGCCTGAAGTTGAATTTCTTTCATAAGTTCTTCAACACGAGCTTCAGCCGTAGCCCTAAGGCTCCGCTGTTCTACAAGTTCTTTGTTCATCTGTTTAACGATTGTCTGAACTTTCTTTACAGCTTTAGATGCTTCAGCTGGGTAATCTCGCTCATTTTCTTTAGCAGCCATTGTTCTCACCATTCGCTGTCCATATGTACAGTGATTACTGTTTCTATTATTTATTGTTAGGGTCACTTTTTCTTTTTTGTCGCTTTAGTTTTTGTGTCGTCAGACGGTCCAGTTGAGGAGGTGGTGGAGGTGCAACGATTGACTCTTTTTCGAAATCAAAAATTGTAGTGGATTCTTCACCCAGTTCAACGACCATTTTTTTACTCTCATTGATCTCTCCAATATCCGTTGCGCTAAGACTATGATCCTCGAAGATTCCCACAACTTCTTCGACGTTACCTTTTGGTGTTGTAACGATAAACCCCGTAGAAATATACATCTTCAACCATGTCGCCAAATCCAAATCAACTGGAGTAGCAATTGATGCTAAATCGATTATTGCTCCCTTTTGTGCATATTCTAACATAAGAAGAGTGGTGCCAATAATCCCACCATTACTCAAATCCTTGGATGCATGAAGAAGTCGTTTTTCGGCAAGGAGACGCATCGATTCATAGCGTTGAAGAATGGCATCAGAGGTTTTGAGAGCTGTTGTATCCCAACCATACTCATAATTAGGTGAGACTCGTCCCTCCAAATCTAATGCTAAGATTAGGCGATCTGCGAGCTTAGCCCCACCTGCACTAATGTAAGCATCACGAGGAACGGTTCCGCATATAGACGCACTTACACCATTAACCGGAGCGTTAGGGGTGGTGTGCCCGCGGACTACTTCAACATGAAATTTTCGACCTGCTTCACATATACCCTCCATGATTTCAACGCCATCATTAATTTTTGTAAAGGCAATGTTAACCATGGCGACGATTGGACGACCCCCTGCGGCATAGATGTCATTGACATTTACTAAGATCGCTGCGTAGCCAGCAATATACGGATGAGATTTCGCAAGTTCTGGTATCACAGCATCGGTGGAAAGCAGAATTAAGCGGTCTCCACCGAGGTCTATCGCAGCGGAATCTTCACCAATTGAGGATAAAACGTGAGGACATTTGAACCCCTCTTTCCGTAGAATTTTTACTAATTTCCCAATGGGCTGTTTTCGTCGTAATCCCCAATAATCTTTAACCTCTGAAACAATTTGACCAAGCGATAAGGGCATCGGGATATAACTCCTCTAGGTGAACCGAGTACTTCTACTTCGATAAAAATTATGGTTTCCAATCGGTTCATCCGGTGACAGGAGGAGTTTTAATGGAATCGGAGAATTTAGCCGGTAACTGAGAAGCCATCTATGAGGAGACTGGGTGTTTTTACGAGGAGTGAAGTCATAACCGCGTTGTTTCCAATTCCTTGTAATTGCTCTAGACCTTTGTAGAAACTTCCTGCAACTGATATTGGCTCTAGCGGCATTTTTTTCTCGCCATTTTCAATAAGAAAAACTGAACTTGCTACAGCCGAGAATTCACCTGTGGCTACATCGCTATGAAAAATACCTATTGGCACATCAACAATGAGAAGTGCCTGTCCATCAATTGATGCGATAAGTTCATCTTCTGTCTTCGTTCCTGGGGAGACCTCCAAATTCTTTCCAATAATTGTTGGAGTGTATTCATAACACAAGCTAGAACCAAATGGTCCTCCTGCTCGGGAACTATTTCCTGTTAGAGGTTTTTCAGCAATCTGACCATAATATGAATCGAATAGAAACTGCTTGAGAACTCCCTGTTTAATGATGGTAGTTCGCTTCTGTGGGTATCCCTCTGCGTCAATGGCTTCTGTCTCGATACCCAGCGGATTTTGTCCATCATCAACTAAAGTGAAACTGGATCCGGCAATTTTTTCTCCAAGTTTCTCTGCTATTGGAGATAATCCTTCAACAACATTGTTTCCCTTCGCTGACTGTTGCAGACTTGATAGAACGTAACTAGCTGCAGCCTCTGGCACCCAAAGAGTTGGTAACACAGTGGTTTGGTTTAGCTTCTTAGCTCCAAGTAAACTCCTTGCTTTGGTTGCTGCTTTTTCACCTAATCCTGTTACATCCAGGGGCTTTTCTCTCGTAACTAATGCCTCCCAAGCCGTTCGGCGTTCTTCACCATCAATTGCCATCGCATATGCACTACCGGCATTATATACAGAACATGATACCTCTTGAAGACCTCGAGTGTTACCAATGGCAAATCCCCCCCAGCTAATATTTGAATCAGCTGCCGCAAGGATGCGACCATTCACGGTGCTCATATCACCAATGATTTGTAACGTGAATTTCACTAAATCATCAGTAGTTAACTCAAGAATCTTAGAAGCAAATTTCCCTTCTTTTCCGGGTGGTTTAGGTTCACAGAATCCTTGAAAACGGGTATCTTTTTCTGAAGTAGCTTTGAGGCTAGCAATGGCTTCTCGCACACTCCTTTTGATGCGATCAGGAGTAATTCCACTCGATGAAGAGAAGCTTACTCTCTGGTCTTTCGCAGCACGAATAGCGTTCCCTGCTACAATTCCATCTGTAGCCTTGACTACGCCCTGTCGAATCTCGACGTTTGAATTACTCCGATAATAAAGAAATAGCTCAAACTCCGCTGCATTATCTAGAGACTGCGCAAATTTGAGTCCACTATCCACTTCCGATAGTAATGTATCCTTAATTTTATCATATTTCATGGTTGCTGCCTCCTTCCTCTAAGCTTGTCCTCCAAATGTTACATCCTTGATCAAGAGTTTTGGTCCTCCTAATCCACATGGGAGTGGGTGTTGTCCCCCCTTGCCACAACCACCAAAATATGTTCCCATAAGGGACAGATCCCGGGTTGCACCTTCGACTTGTGTCAGAAGTTGAAGGATATTGCCAGATAATGACACCTCGCGAATTGGGTGTTGAATTTTTCCATGTTCGACCCAATATCCCCTATCTGCCTTGAAAAGAAAACTGCCATCTCCTTCTACTTGTCCACCTGAGGTCTGGATGGCATAGATTCCAGTTCCGAGTTGTTCAAGAGCTTCTTCTTTGGTTAAATCGCCTGGCATAAAATAGGTATTAGTCATGCGTGGAATAGGTATAAACCCAAAGTGGACTGCTCGACAATTACCAGTCGGTTCTTGATTCAAATTCTTGGCGGTTCCACGGTTCTGGAGATAATGCCGAAGAATTCCTTTATCGAGAATTGTAGTCATATTCGCCTTTGTTCCCTGGTCATCATAAGGAATCCATAATCCACCGTTCTTCGTGATATTAGGAACTCCTCCATCTACGATAGTGGCATGCTTGGTTCCCAGTCGCGTACCAATCTTATCTACAAGTGGTGACATCCCCATCACCACGAAATCCGCTTCACTGAGGTGCCCAAAGGATTCATGAGCTAATACGCCTGTCAAATCGTTATCCGTTAATGCTGTAAATTTCCCTGCAGGACACGCCTTAGCAGTGATTTGCTCAGCGGCAAATTCTCCAGCAGCTTTTCCGATTTCTTCTGGAGTAAACCCCTTCTGTTTGTAAATTTCTAAGCCTAGAGTTCCAGCCTTTCGTTCAGAACCAAATACCAATGCGCCAGTACTGGTTTTTGAGGTGACACGACAGGGTAAATCAACTACAAGGAAATCCCAGTTGATATCAGATCCCTCACTATTTGTGAAGATTTTTTGACCAAAAAGTTCTCCATAGCGACCTGTGACATTTTGAATATCTTTACCCGCTTCACGCGCAGATTCCACCATCCGATTAATCAAATCCATTTTAAAATCTAAATCTTTAGTTCTGGGATGGACTTTGACATTGAAAGTATCTGACGGTTGGCTTTTTACTGCAGGTCGTTCATTAAAATCTAATTTCAAGGACGCAGCAGTAGAAGCCGCCTTTGCCATTTTATACGCTCGTTTTACAGTCTCGTTTACATCCTCTTTGTCCTCACTTGCAGTAAAGGAATAGCCCGGTGTTGCATCATAGTAACATGTTATCCCGACTCCAGTTCGAGATTTTAGGATGATATCTTTCCAAGTATCATTGATTCGTCTTAATGTTCGTAATGTCAAATCATCAAATCGTGCCTCAACAAAATCAGCGCCCAGTTTCTCACCATACGAAACGGCCGCTTGTAGCGTTTCCAGCATAATGGCTCGCCCCTTTAGTTATTGAATCGACTTAGCGCTTGTAAAATAATACTATTTAAGGTGTCCTCACCAACCGTGTTTGTGTTCTTGATATTTTAAAGGAAAGGTGTTATACTGATGGAATTTGGTGTACAAATCGAACCTCAATTCAGTTACACGTTTGAAGATATTCTTGAAATAACTGAGGCTGCGTTACAAAATGGATTTTCAACGGTGTGGTTTTCTGATCATTTCATGCTCGACAAGGATTCTATTGATCGGGTTCTACTTGATCCCTGGTTAGTTATGGCTGCACTTACTCAGCACAATACAAAGGTACGAGTAGGTAGCATGGTTTTTTGCCAGAGTTATCGAAATCCAGCGCTAACCGCGAAAATGGCAGCCTCATTAGATGTACTGTCAAATGGGCGATTCGAGTTTGGAATCGGTGCAGGCTGGAAAGAAATCGAATACAAAGCTTATGGATACCCGTTCCCTTCAGGAAAAACACGGATTAAACAGCTAGAAGATGCTGTACAAATTATTCGCGGTATCTGGACAAATGAACGATTTACCTTCAAAGGAGACCATTACCACGTTGAAGATGTAATTTCTTATCCCAAACCCGTACAGAAACCCATGCCTATTTGGATAGGTGCCCAAGAAGGCAAAGAAATGATACTTCGGACCACAGCGAAATATGGCGATGGAATAAACGTCGCTTGGATGACTACCCCTAAAGATTTAGACAAACGATTCCAACATTTGGCGCAATATTGCAAGCAGTATAAACGTAATGCCGCTGACATCATGAAGTCAGTAGGATTGTGGACGAGGGCTTTCGAAACAGAGGAAGATATGGAAACAGCAATCATCGAAAATGCCAAAGCAAGGAAGGTGTCAGCGAGTGATTATCGAAAACGGATTTCTCAAGCACTCTGGGGATCAACAAATCATATGCTATCTAGGCTTCGTGAATTCAAGCAGATAGGCGTTTCACACGTCGTACTTATGTTTCCTCATAAAGAAGAAATCGAGCATATCAAAACCATAGGAAAATCAGTGATTTCAAAACTATAGAATGTCTTATTTTCATAATATTATGAATACTATGGTTCAACAATCGCAAATTAGCATTCAATTAGTTCTTTCTGCATATACCGGAAACTTCTAATGGGAAAATTTGTACATGCCAGCCACTTAAAACTGAAATCGGATATGCTGGACCCGTTTCCCACTCGAGGTAACTCCTGCTGGTAATCGTAGGTGTAGAGGTTGGCATCCAATAACATTGTCGTTAAATGTAACAGTGTCTTCAAAACATATGAAGATGGAGACCTCAAAGTTGAAGTGTTAAAGGGTCTTGATTTCACCGTTAAAGCAGGAGAATTCGTCGCTATTGTGGGCGCTAGTGGAAGTGGTAAAACCACTCTGATCAACCTTATGGCTCTTTTAGACTCACCAACAGATGGAGAAATTAGCATCGACGGGCAATCTCTGAATGGTTTAAACGATAAAGAGCTTTCTCGGCTTCGTCGTGATAAAGTTGGCATCGTCTTTCAGGGCTTCTACCTATTGGACATCATGAATGCCCGTGAAAATGTAGAAGTTCCTATGATATTTGCTGATAAATCAAGGGAAGAACGTGTTCAACGTGCCTTAGATCTACTGGATTTAGTAGGAATGCGAGACTTTGCAGAGCAATACCCGATGGAAATGTCTGGGGGACAAATGCAACGCATTGCCCTCGCTCGAGCCATAGCAAATGAACCAATCCTTCTTCTTGCGGATGAACCTACAGGTAATCTAGATACAACCACTGGAATCGAAATCATCCGGTTATTCCAAGAATTAGCACATAATTACAATAAAGCCGTAGTAGTTGCCACGCATGACCCTGAGGTGGCCAGTTCAGCCGATCGTATACTTGTACTCCGCTACGGAAAACTCCACACTGATACCTCCATGTACGGACGGGACAGCGATTCCGAGGAGGAGCCATCGTGAGCTCAGAGTCTACTCCACCTAAAATATCGCCATATACCTCAGGAAGTCGGTGGTATATTGCTAGCTATGTCGGAAATAGCATGCGAAAACATAGAACACGATTCTTCAGTCTCCTCATCGGAATAATAATTGGCGTCTCTTTAGTCGCATCAATTTTTGTATGGACAGATACCGGTGCACAAGTGGCAACCATCGATTATTTTGAAGCAAATCTCTACCAACTCGGCATTCAACAATTAGACGAACCCTCAGTTGACAGTCAGCTAATTTTTAATGTGCAAAATTGGTTCACAGAACAATCAGCGTATCAAGGTTCTGATGTCATTTACCATTCAGTTGGATTACTAAATGCCACCAATTGGAACTCAAGTACTCCCTATCTGCCACATCCTTATATCAAGGGCATAAAGGATTTCCAGACCTTCTTTGTAAACAATACTTTTCTTCACCGAGTTGCACACCAGTTTCAATTTACTGGCGTTTTTGAACTATCACCTGGTGAATGTTTAGTGAGCACAAGAGTTGTTGAGGATGCTGAAACCCTTCTGAACCAAACTATTGGCATTGGTAGTGTCATCAACGTCACAATTGCCACCATGTATGATGATCCCATAACGATCGGTGATTTGCAACCCCTAAACATAACCAATCTCCTTGTAGTAGGCACTTACAATATCACAAGTAGTGACGTAGTCCTTTATAGATCCTTTAGAGGCACTGCTCGATCGAACTATCCAGTATCTGGTTTAGAACGAATTTTTGGCTGGAATGATGGAATTATCATGCAGTATAATCAATTGAACTCGACTCAACGAGATAATCTTACAGAAAATTCCCTTTTTCCAAAACTTCTCGTTCAATTAAATCCCACTGAACTTTCTGTAGCAGGATTAGAAAGTGTGCCATCTGTCATTCGCGAGATACAACTCGAGCTGGAATATCAGTATCCACGGAGATTAGCAGTGGAAGGAGAAGATCAGGTTTTTCTTCTTGAGCAGTATATTGGAGCCTATCAATCTCGTCAAACCATGGCTCTTATCGTGCTTCCTGTCATCCTTCTTTCAATTTTCCTGACAATTTTTGCTACCAACATTTTTCTAAGTGGGCGTCGACCAGAGGTAGCAATTCTTCGCTCCCGCGGAGCGAGTTTTCGCCAACTATATGCGGCTTTCATCATGGAATTTGTAATTATCGGAATAATCGCACTTTGTTTGGGTGTCTTCGTTAGTCTTTTCATTGGATCCTTGATCCCCGCATCCGTGGGCTTCTTACAATTTGACCCAGAAATTTTTATTCAATTCTTTATCAACGTCAGACTCGAACCCCTCACTTGGATTATTGCATTTCTAACTTGTCTTCTCCCCCCCTTAGTTTTTACAATGATCTACGTACAATCCTTTTTACGAACTGAAATTTATCAAGCCATGGTTGGTACAGCCCCACCTGCTGAAGCTGATCTAGGCGTCACAATCATTTACTTCATAGGTGGTGTAGCCTTACTCGGGTTTCTAATTGTCACGGTTATACTTATCCCAGGAACCCCTTTGATTGGCATTATGCAATTTGCCTACGCCATTGCAGTTTGGGCACTACTCAGTGATATCGGCTCTCGGATTGTACGGCAAATCGTGGCGGGAATAACACGTGGTTTTCGCCCTCTCTTTGGAGAAAAAACCTTTCTCTTTGAAAAAAGTATGCGTTCTCGTCGCCAACGCATCGTTCCCCTTCTCCTTATTTTAACCTTAACATTTTCAGTTACTGTCTTTGCAGTGGTTGAAGCTCAAACTGTTCAAGATAACGTCGTAACGCAAGTTGGTTACTATGTTGGTGCAGATATACGGATTGAAAGTGGACCGATTCCTCACAATCGAATAAGTGAGGTGTTATCCATTCCTGGAGTTGCTTCTGTTACACCAATACTTTCCACAACAGCTACCATTGGACCTGTCTCCTTTACAATCTATGGAATAGATGCAGAATCCTATGCCAATAATGGAAATTGGGATCTTACGAGTACGATAGGGGAAGATCCGTACACAGTTCTACAACACCTTCATAACACATCAAACGGAATCATATTTCCTCATACAACTGCTGAACGATTGGGGCGAGGAGTTGGAAACAGCCTTGATATTACCGTTCACGAGCAAGGAGGTGGCGTGTCAGGGCAGGCTTTATTCCGCATTGTAGGCTTAGGTCACAGTGCTCCTGGATTAGGCTACTTTGATCCTGATGATCCCAATCGACCACCAGATTCAACAAATGGGTTTGGTTTTCAAGCATCGCAAGCTTATGCGTTAATAAATTACAACTTCATGGTAAACCGGAATATGAATAATACCAAGCTTATGCTAGCAAGAATTACTGAAAGTGCAAATGTTGAAGATGTTCAACTCCAGATAAGCAATCTTGATTTTCCATCCGCGGTATACTCTCCTATGACCTTTTCTTTAGAAGACGCCTATCCTGAAGGACATCTTTTCAACCGAGGTATAATTAGTATTCTTTCAATTGGCTTCTTAGCATGTGTAATTATTAGTATCATTGCTCTCATCCTTTTTGTAGGAATAATCGTCACTGAACGACAAACTGAATATGCTATTATGCGTGCAGTGGGTAGCACCCAACGACAAATAACTGCAATTGTTGTGGGCGAATTTATTGGTTTAATCCTGACATCCTTCTTCGTTGCGTTAATACTCGGCTTCTTCTTCTCATGGATCTTAATGGCAATCCTGCTTAACCTCTTTCCTTTCCCATACATAATTCCCTTCCAACTGGGCATTCCCTTACTGTTGTTACTTCTTGTGCTTGGAGTAGTACTTATAGGAATGAGTATCGGAACCTATATCCCTGCACGACGGGCAGGGCGAACTAATGTTGGACAAGTTCTCCGCAATCTCTAATTAAAATGGTGAATAAAATCGTGACAGTCCCCAATAACCTCATCAGCGGCCTCGTCAAAGAAGAAGAATTTGCAGAAGTTCCTGAAAATCTAGTTTTGATGGCTAATGATGTCTATAAAATCTATCAAACGGGAGAGATTGAAACGGTCGCTTTGCGTGGCGTTTCCTTTCAAATTTTCCAAGGTGAAATTGTAGCCGTTGTTGGACCATCAGGAAGCGGAAAAACTACTCTGGTAAATCTTCTTGGTGGAACCCTCCGTCCCAGTGCTGGTCAAGTCTATTGGTCGAATATCAAACAAGACATTGCCAAGCTCGATGACCGAACAATTACCAACGCTCGACGAGGGTTCATCGGATTTGTATTTCAAGTTGACAATTTGCTTCATCACTTAACAGCTCAGCAAAATGTTGAACTTAGTGCCCGAATTGCTGGGCTTCCCAAAACTTGGCGAGAAAAACGGTCAACAGAACTTCTTGATGCAGTGGGACTTAAGCAACGAATGAAACATATCCCTGCAAAATTATCTGGTGGAGAACGTCAACGAGTAGCCATCGCCTCTGCCCTTATGAATAACCCCGCTGTCATTCTTGCTGATGAACCTACCGGTGATCTCGACTTGATCAACGCTGAAGAAATCCTTGACCTCTTCAAAGAACTCAATGAACAATACGGGACAGCCTTCCTCATCGTTACCCACAGCCAATTAATAGCCTCCAAAGCACGACGAACCTTGGAACTTCGCGATGGAATCATTAGCGGGACACACGATGCTGGTGTTCATCTAAAACAACTGGAACGGACTCGCGTGCTGGAAGTTGATAATCAAGATCGGTTACCACTTCCTGAGAATATCTTACGGGAATTGGGGCATCCCCGCCGATTCCAAGTGCAAGTTGATGAGGGACGAATTGTACTCACACCTTCGATGGTTGAAGATGCAGTAGCAGTTGAAGTGCGACTTGTCACCTGCCGGATTTGCGGTAAACTTGTTGCCTCAAATCGTGTTACCTGCCCCAATTGTGGCACAGCACTGTGAACCTTCGACCACTAGGTTCTCAACATCGCCTTGTCCCTTTGTTGAAATCTCCTGCGGTAATATCTGGGATAAATCATTTTCAGAAATTTGGAATACACCCAGATCTTCAAAGACTTACGTGAACGGGAATCTCGCCTTAAAGGTCAATGTGGCGACTGTCAGTACAAGACATTGTGTGGTGGCTGTCGTGGACGAGCATTCGCTGTCACGGGAGACTATCTCGCCGCGGATCCCTCTTGCTTCCTCCATCCAGAAGATCCTTCTCTCGAAATTTCGAGCTAAGGTGAAGGTCTTTTTACCAGTTCGCCAGCTTTGCGTAGTTCAAAAACCACAATATTATGTGGGTCAGGACAAGCCACATATGCTTTCTCAGGGTCCGGTTCCCAGGGAAGCGCTCCACCAAATTCTAACACGGTGAGAAACGGAAACATGGCGTTATACGCCCAGCGACAAATTTTCTCTTTTTCCTCAGGTTTTGATAAATCAAATTCGTCTCCAACCTTGTAAAGCCGGCAAGGGCTTTTCCCTGGTTGGGACCGTAATTCATGGACTCGTGCAATGATACGAAAAGCTCCTGTCATAATAATGCACTCACAGTTCTTTCATTAAGCTACTTCTTCTTTTAATCATAGCCTTCCTGTCATGATTCATTATCCAGAACGCACAATGAGGTTATCTCGGTTGAAGAGTTTCACTGCCACTCGATATAACACGAAGTCTGCAATGACAAGGATGATTATTCCGAGATAGAAAATCATCCAATTCAGTCCAAGTCCGGCGAGGAATCCTGAATACGCGAAAACCATTGCAGGTAAGATGATAAACCCGCCAGTTTGATAGGCTTCATAGACCGTATTGGCTCTTCCTGAGATGATGACCATCATGCCCACGGCTAGAAACGCGAATAGAAGGGGCAGAATGAGGGCCTGAAGCAGTGATAGCGTATCTGGCCAAACCCAGAGAAGATGTGGGGCAAATAGCAAGACGATGCCATTGACCACAGCAACGGCTAATAGAAGGTTTCCATAGGCCACCAACAATCCAGGTATAAGCGCTGTGAGATATTTTCCTAATAACAGCTCTCCATCGGTTAACGGTGTAGCTAATAGGGGAACGAGGGTATGGCGTTCTTTCTCTCCAACAATAGAATCTGCAGCAATCAACACTGGGAGCATTATGGGAAGCATGATAATCACTATGCTCATGATGGTTGACGTCATGAAATTGAAATCTGCTGGATTTGTCAATCCCATCAGAAGTGTCCAATAGGTCCACAATCCACCAAAAATCACGGACATTATTACTACCATTATGGGTATAGTTTTAACTTGTCGGCTTTTGAAAACCATGCGAATTTCTGTACGTGCCATTAACCAAGCCTTTTTCCACATCTTAGTTTCCTCCAATTACTTTGAGATAGACCGCTTCAAGATCCGGAACATGCTCACGTACCTCAACGACTTGATGTCCAGCTTCCATAAGGGCTCGAATAATTTGGGGATTCTTCGTTTCTGCATCCTCTACTTCAAAAATAACCCGTTTACCTTCGATGCTTACAGACTGAACAAGTCCTGTTGAAGAAATAATATCTACGCTCTTTTGAAGATTGGGATCGGTGAGTTTCACTTCAAAAGTTCGCAGCGTCCAGAACTTCCGTCGTAGGTCCTTCGGACGACCGACTTCAACGAGTACACCACGGGAAATAAACCCAACTCGATCACATAAAGCTTCGACTTCTGAAAGTAAGTGCGTACACAAAAAGAAGGTTTGTTTTCCTCCCTCTGCCTGAGTATCAATAAACTCCCTCACCCTTTTGGACATTATCGGGTCAAGACTAGACGTCGGTTCATCTAAGAAAACGACACTTGGATCATGGATCATAGAGCGTGCAATAGATAGCTTCTGTTTCAATCCTGTTGAAAAAGTAGCAGGAGACTCATCACGACGGTCTTTTAACTCAAGAAATTCTAAAAGTCGTTCAATTCGGTCATGGAGTTTCTCTGCTGGAACATCATAAAGATGTCCAAAGTACTCTAAGTTCTTATAGGCGGAGAGTCGGTCATAATGAGTATTGGCTCCGTCTTCAGGAAGGAGCCCAGTAATCGCTCGTACGCTGACAGGTTCATTCTGAACATCATGCCCTTCAACTTGAATAGTACCCTTGGTCGGCTCTAAAAGAGTTGCTGCAATTTTAACAGTCGTAGACTTACCCGCTGCGTTAGGTCCTAAAAATCCAAAGACTTCTCCCCGTCGAACATCTAAAGAAACGCCATCAACCGCTGTGATCTTTTCGAATTTTTTCGTTAACTCAGAAATTTCAATTGATTCAGTCAATAAGAACCCTCAACCGCATTTAGACTGATCTTCTTAAGGACGTTTTGGTTAGAGACAAACACTGTTGCTAAGATTTTTTTTGTCTTTTCCAAAATATTTTAGAGGTTTCAAGCTTTGTCGTTCAGTTAGACGATGTAGTTTTGCATCAGATTAAAGAACCCAACTACATCAAACCATGTTATCAAATAACACCTAGGTAGCTAGAAAGGAGCACAGAAGTTATTGGTAAATGAATCCAGAACGGCTGGTCAATTGCTCAATAGCGAGGAGTCAAGTGAAGACATTCACCGAAGAGTACCACAACAAAGTGGTTTGGGGAGTCGCCTTTATGTAGCTAGATATGTTTCCCATGGAATTCGTCGTCATAAACGTCGTTCTATTAGTTTGTTAATTGGTATCATGATTGGTGTTGCTCTCGTTAGCTCTGTCTTTGTGTGGACTGAAACTGGGGCACGTGTTGCCATCGACGATTATTTTGCCAGTATGCCCTTTCATTATTATTGCATACAACGTGCGAATCCGCCTAACGATAATCCGCGAACAATTTTTCCGGTTAAAGATTTCGTGGATACTCAGGTAACGACCCAGGCGTCTAATATTGTTTATAGTTCATTTGCCTTGATTGAAGCCAATCAGCGGGATCCCACTGATATTTATCTCCCTTACCCCTATTTGAGAGGTATTAAGGATTGCCAAGTCATCTTCACTGATAATGATTTTCTTGAACGTGCTGAGCGATCGTTTCGAATAATTGAAGGGCAATTTCGGGTGTCCCCGGGGTCTGTTCTTCTGAGTCAACGGGTGGTTGATGACTTGGATCGAGTAATGGGATTACAGGTTTCGGTGGGAAGCGTTATTGATGTGTCGATTGCACGTAATTATCGTGGGGTCTACAATATTGGTTCTATCAATGGCTATGATATCAACGGATTGCGAGTTGCGGGTATCTATGAAGCTATAGTTGGTTTGGAGCCTATTTTTGAAGCTTTTCCATTAGAAATCCGTAACAACTGGGGCAGTTATCGTGGGGACGAACCGGTCTTCGGCTGGTTTGATAGTATTATCATCTCCAATAATGCACTTGGCGCTGACATCTATGATCAAATATCGCTACAAGTTATGTTTCCTCGATTACTGGTAGAAGTTAATGCGGCTCCTCTATATTTTGTGCCAATGGAAGAAATAATTGCAATTTTAGAACGTTTATTTACAGACATACAATTGCATCACAACGTTATCATTGGTGGTCGTGATCAACTCTTCTTTTTACAAGACTACATAGCATCATTCTATGAAAGGCAAACGATGATTATCATACTTTTACCCATGGTTATCTTATCCATCCTTTTAACAACTTTTACCACGTCACTTTTTCTTTCGAATCGCCGTGTAGAATTGGCAATTTTACGATCTCGTGGAGCAAGTTATCAACAGCTCTATTCCATTCTCATGTACGAATTCATCATTCTCGCTATCATTGGGCTAGTATTTGGAGGTTTTCTCGGCATTTTGCTCGGGTGTATGATTCCCTCGGCCTCCGCGTTCCTACTTTTTGATTTAATTCTCTTTCTGCATCACCTTAAATTAACCTCAATCAACCTGGTGACGTGGGCTATTGCAGGATTTGTATGTATTTTACCCGCAGCAATCTACACGATGATAAATACACGATCCTTTCTAAAATCGGAACTGTATTCAGAACTCCGTGAAAATAATTCTCGCTGGAAAAGAAGTCCTCGACTACAAGTAGCATATGCTGTTGGTATCATATTACTTTCTTTGCCGTTATTCTATGTGGTTCTGTCTGTACCTTTCTCCGTGGAAATCGCCCTCCTCTTCTTTCTTCTTGTCGTTGGATTTTGGATACTTCTCGCCGATGCTATTGCCCGAATTATTCGACCAGGTATGGCAGGCGTTTCGAAATTATTTACCCCAGTCATTGGTCAAAAAAGCCAAATTTTTGCTAATGGCGTGAGAATACGCCGTACTCGGGTCGTCCCACTACTGATGATTTTGCTTCTAACCTTCTCAATTACGATTTTTTCAGCTGTTGAAGCCCAAACTTATCACACTCATCTTAACCAACAAATTCACTACTATGTTGGCAGCGACATCCGCGTCTTCTCAAGTCGGGTTCCAGCCACGCAAGTGAATCAAATCGCCTCACTTCCCTCAATCAATACCGCCACAGCTTTTATCGAAGTCCCTGTAGAAGTTGGACAATCAGAATTTCGGCTTCTTGGTGTAGACCCTTCAGCGTATGCACAGGTAGGAAACTGGGACGAATCAAGCATGGTAGGTGAAAGTTATCAAACGGTTCTTGCTCGATTAGATGCAAACACAAATGGAATTATCTTACCTGAGCACCTCGCCTTACGTTATAATAAAAGAGTTGGTCAAACCATCAACCTTCGAGTATACGATCAATATACCTTTGAAATCGAAGGAAAGAATTTCGATATTGTCGGAATTATTCGAACGGCTCCCGGGTTAGGTTACGCGAATCCATCCGATCCCCATGCTTCGGTGTCACCAAATCCTGGGTTCGGGTTCCAAATGGACGATTCCTTTGCTTTGTGTCATCAACATTATATGCTCGTAGAAATTCCTTCTCGCTGGCCTTATGCCTCTGTGGATTCAACCCAGTTTTTCCTTGCTAATATTAACCCATCTTCCGATATTGAAACAGCTCAAAATGCTGTAGAGTCCCTAAACTTCGTTTATACCACTTGGTCACCGTATACATTTGATCTAGCCAGTGTCTACACTGAAGGTTACCTGTTTTCCCAAGGAATCATTAGCCTCCTTTCGGTAGGATTCCTTGCATCTCTAGCAATAAGTATTGTTGCACTCACGGTTTTTGTAAGCACTATCGTATCACAACGGAAAACAGAATTTGCCATCATGCGTGCTCTTGGAGGGACGCGTCGCGATATCACGGTAATAGTCCTTGCTGAGTTTGTAAGCCTTATTATGTTCGCATTTCTCTTTAGCTTAATAGTTGGTAGCGCATTCTCCTGGATTCTCATGTTTGTTATAATCAGACTCTTCCCTCAACCTTTCATCGTCCCTTTCACAATCATCTATCCCCTCAGTCTCTTGCTTTCAGTATTAGGGTTAGTCACCCTGGGATTATTAACAGGGGCTTATCTCCCAGCCCGACGGGCAGGGCAGGTTCAAGTTAATACTCTCCTTCGCAACC
Source organism: Candidatus Hermodarchaeota archaeon (assembly GCA_016839805.1). GTDB lineage: Archaea > Asgardarchaeota > Hermodarchaeia > Hermodarchaeales > Hermodarchaeaceae > Hermodarchaeum. The sequence continues at coordinate 46,547 of JAEOTO010000008.1, read as the reverse complement.
TTTAGTCACCACATCTCGTACGTACAAAAAATACCTTTCCAGTTCATTGAAAGGTGCGAAGACTTAAGGCAAAAGCCGATAGATACCTCAAAGATTTGGTGGGTTCCAATGAGCGCTTCTCTTAGTTATGATACCCTTGTTGCCGAAAGACACCAATATCTACAACCTCTCATTGCAGCAGAGAATCCCATTATTGGGTATATTTACCCGCATGCACCTCTTGAACTATTCTTTGCTCATCAACTAATCCCCACACTTCTATGGGCTGAACCCAAAGTCCCAGGAGCCTACGAAGCCAGTCTACAAACATTTTGCTGCTCATATTCACGAAACCTTTTCAGTCAACGAGCCAAAAATCACTTACCTACTCTAACAGCAATAGTCTTTCCAGGTGGCACTTGTGACTCACTGCAAAATCTTGGAGATATTTGGCAGGCACGATTTCCGGAAGATACCGTGCTTCGACTCACCTACCCAGTAGCACGAGACGAAACGGCCTTAACCTACTTCACTGAAGAGATTCAAAACTTTAGCAAATATATAGAAGTATCATTAGGTCACAAATTTTCGATGAAAAAATACAATGAAGCTGTTGCACTCCTTGCTGAATTTCGTGCCGCTACACAATTTATTACCGCAGCACGTATCATCCAACCTGAATGTCTCCCATACACCGAACATACAAAACTAATCCGTCAATTTTTAACTGCTCCTGGTCCTCAAGCTCTTCAATTAATTGAACAAACCGTGATACAAGTACAAAGTGCATTGCGAAATGAGCAACTCATTCCTTCAGTTGAAGCACTTCGATATGGTATACTACAAAACAACTTAGCTGACCTCTCAATTCCGCTCAGTAAGCAAGGCCCCCGTATTATGGTAGTAGGTGGAATGATTGACCCAGAGGGAATTGCTGTACTATTTGAAAACGCGAAAACAAGCGCTGATATCGAATCCGCTGAAATAGTGTTGGATCTTCTATCTTTTACTTATCGAACTGTCTTTACTTCATCACCCAGTCTTCAGGGGAATCCCTTTCACGAACTTGCCCAAAGCATTCTCTCGGCCCCTGCTGAACCCACTCAAGAAGGATTGCCCAATCGGCTGCAGTTCCTACAACATGTTTTTGACCAATTCGCAATCGATGGATTAATTATTTGCGAACAATCATTTTGTGATCCAGACCAGTTTGAAGTGCCTGATATGCTTAAGCTCGCAGGAAAAAAGAAGATGCTCACTGTTCGCTTACCATTGGATCCTGAATTTTCTGATCAAGCTCGTATCGAAGGACGACTACAAAGTTTTCTCGAAACCTTGAGTGCAAGACGATAAGGAATGGTGTGTAAAGATGTCTCCAGAAACTTCTCCAGCTCCTTCCAAAGAAAAAGCCTATCGAAAGCTCTACACCAGTAAGCTTCTTCGTGAAACCATGACCCTCCATATCTTAAGTACGAAGACTGCCTCTCAAGAAGGACGTCTAGTGTGGGTAACATCCGGATTCCCTGTTGAAATTCCGGTTGCCTTCAACACTGTTGCGGCTTATCCAGAACAATATGGTGCTATTGTTGGATCAGAAAAATGTGGACCACTTCTTTGTGGGTTTGCTGAAGAACTTGGTTTCTCCCAAGAACTCTGTTCTTATGCTCGGTCTAGCATTGGCTCTGTTCAACAACCAGAGCAAAGCCCACTTACTGGACTCCCCAAACCTCAAGCACTTCTCGCCTGCAACAATATCTGTGGAACCGTGCTTCCATGGTATGAAGCCGTATCTGAAATGACTGGTGCTCCAGTGTATCTCGTTGATACACCACCCCTCGAGGGTGAACAACCGTCTCACCATCTAGCCTATGTAAAATCTAATCTCAACGGGTTAATCGAATTCATGAGTCAAAACTTTAACCATGAATACGATGAAAAACAACTCATCCAAGTTGCTAAGCTTTCAAATGATGCTGTCAGTCTTTGGACAAAAGCACTGGAGGCTTGTAAGAACAAACCATCGCCCCTTAACTGCGCGGATCGCTTTCTTTCAATGGCCCCTATTGTTGCCCTACGTGGAACCCAGCAGGCCATTAACTTCTATCAGGCCTTTTTCGCAGAGGTAGAAGAACGAGTCAAGCAAGGCATCGGAGCTATCCGTGAAGAACGGGTACGACTACTCTGGGATAACATCCCACCCTGGTTCACAATCTACAACTTCTTCAACACGCTCGCAAAACAAGGCGTTGTTTTTCCCGCCGATTCTTACACTCACGCTTGGTCTGCGGCCATCCCTCGTGGAGAAATAATAGAAAGTATCGCAAAAGTCTACAGCAACGTCTATCTCAATAAAGGACTCTCAGCCAAGATTGACAAGATGTGTTCACTCATTAAGGATTACGACCTCGATGGTTTTGTCCTCTTCTCCGTTCGCTCCTGTAAACGCTATTCCATCGGACAAATGGTAACCAAAGAGGAAATCACACGTCGAACCGGAGTCCCGGGTGTCATTATTGAAGGTGATATGGTCGATAGCCAACAATATAATGAAGCTCAAGCCAAAACCCGCATGGAAGCTCTCATAGAAATGATCGTGTAAGATGTGATGGCGTGTCCTCTCAACCCTCCCATGGCATTGGAATCGACATCGGGTCAACAACCACTAAGGCTATCCTCATTAACACCGAAGGGACTATTATCGCCAAGTTCTTAATAGCCACGGGAGCATCTGCGAAAAAATCTGCGCAACGATGTCTAGACGAGTTAAAAGTTCAATCCCAACAAGACCTTTCAAACATACCTACGATAAGTACTGGTTATGGACGCCGTCAAGCTCTCAACGCTGCCAAATCAGTAACAGAAATTACGTGTCATAGTATTGGCGTTCACTTTCAGAACTCAGAGATCCGAACTCTTATTGATGTAGGAGGACAAGATTCCAAGGTCATTCGAATCGGCTCCGAAGGACGCCCCACGGACTTCGAATTAAATGATAAATGCAGCGCGGGTACCGGGCGATTTTTAGAAGTTATGGCTCAAGTACTGGAAACCTCTATTGAAGACATAGGAACTCTTGCTTTGCAAGCTAAAGCGCCATCCATCATCAGTAGTACATGCACGGTTTTTGCCGAAAGCGAAGTTATTGGTCGAATTGGAGCTGGTGACAAACCCGCGAATATTGCTGCGGGTGTACACAAGGCTATGGCTGCAAAAATTGCTACCTTATCTCATCGAGTAGGAGTCAAGAAACCTATTGCTATCACAGGTGGCGTAGCACTCAATCCAGGGTTCCGTTTTTATCTGGCTAAACAACTCGATGCTAATCTCTGGGTGCCTGAAGAACCTCAATACACAGGCGCACTAGGCGCTGCCATTCTTGCAATGAATACCAGAGAATGAGTAACAGTTTTGGGAATGAATTACCAACCATCTCCAAACATGAAGAAAGTGAAAACCATGCCTCTTTTCAGTTACCAAGGAAATATACCAGTCATCGCCAAGGACGCATACATATCTCCACGTGCATCCATCATCGGCCAAGCCACTATTGGTGCACGAAGCAGCGTATGGGAACATGCCACCGTACGCGCCGATTACAACGCAATTACTATCGGCACAGACACCAGTATCCAAGATAATTGCACGGTTCATTGTGACGTTCGATTCCCCACAAAAATCGGCAATCGCGTAACCATGGGTCACAATTCAGTAGCTCATGGTTGTACCATCGACGACAACGTGATGGTGGGAATCGGAGCGATAATTCTCAATGATGTCCACATTGGTCATCACTGCATTGTTGGTGCAGGAAGCGTCATAACACCGGGTAAGAAGATACCACCCAAAAACTTGGTTATGGGTGTACCCGGTAAAGTAGTCCGTTCATTGACAGCGGATGATCTAATGGAACTCGAGTCAAATTGGAAAATCTACGTGGAACTAAGCCGACGATACCTCGAAGAATTACACAAAAATTCGGGCGAAGATTGAACGTTTTTCTGACCAGGGAGAATATATTTAATAGTGATAAGATAATCTGACTCCCGTTGGCAGCAACACAACATTATTAGTTGAGTGGCTACCAAGACCTCGCGAAAGCACCATGCTAGGTGGCAGCAGTGAAAACTACAATCACCCTCATCAAAGCAGATATTGGGAGCATTGGTGGACACGTACGCACCTGCGACGTGACTACCGACGTTGTATGTCAACGAATTGACAAAGCTCATCAATCCGGACTCATAATCGATTATAAGATTTGGAATGCCGGCGATGACACGGAGATATTAATGACCCACACACGTGGTGTCGATGATGAAGAAATCCATAAACTGGCTTTTGATGCACTCATGGACGGCACTAAAAACGCCAAGGAACGTGGACTTTATGGTGCCGGACAAGATATCCTGAAGGAGGCCTTCAGTGGAAATGTCCGGGGAATGGGACCTGGCGTCGCGGAAATGGAATTTAAAGAACGTCCTGCTGATCCTTTCGTCGTATTTGCTGCTGATAAGACAGCACCGGGCGCCTTTAATTACCCAATTTTCCGGGTCTTTGCTGACCCATTCAACACTGCGGGTTTGATCATCGACCCTAAGCTGCATGACGGATTCCTTTTCGAAGTGTATGACATCAAAAATGATAAGATGGTCACGATGGACACGCCATCAGAAGTCTACGACCTCTTAGCTCTAATTGGAGCTACAGAAGATTATGTCATCAAACGCGTGCACTCCAAGGACAAATCTCGAGGGATTGCAGCAGCGATATCCACTGAAAAACTCTATGCGGTTGCGGGTAAATACATCGGAAAAGATGACCCTGCCGCTATTGTCCGAGCACAAAGTGGTTTCCCCGCCACAGGTGAAATCCTCGAAGGATTCGCCCTTGGACATCTCGTCACGGGATGGATGCGTGGTAGCCACAACGGTCCACTCATGCCCGTTCCACTCCATTACTCACAATGTACCCGGTTTGATGGTCCACCCCGTGTCACCGGACTTGCATTCAGCATGAAAGATGGCAAACTCACCGAACCTATTGATGTCTTTGACGATCCCGCCTGGGACCTTACTCGCGACCAATGCATGTACGTCGCCGATTACCTCCGACGACATGGACCCTTCGAACCACATCGACTACCACCCTCCTCAATGGAATACACCACCTTACCCAACGTACTGAATAAACTAAAAGCACGCTTCAAACCCGTTAAGTAATCTCCATGCCCCCAAAACCCACAAGCTTATACCCCGTAATCAGTGGAGGTTACAAAAGGCATAAGCTGTTCTCTGCAAAAATCAACATAGCTAGCATAACACTGTTTAAGTAAACAAAAATGGCGGGCCCGCAGGGATTTGAACCCCGGATCTACAGGTCCGAAGCCTGTCGCCGTATCCACTTGGCCACGGGCCCACTTTAAATGCACCCGATTTATTGTACACCTCCGTTTAACCATTTCGTTCATCTTCTCAAATGAAACAGGGTAAAATCCGAAAGACGAAAGAGAAAAAAGCGGTCTCCACCTACACTGAACAGGATTCGGATAATGGTGATTAATTCAAACCCCTGGACAGAGTTTAAAAAACAAGTTATAGAAGCACTCAGCCTTTCCAGTGGCAGAGACCTAAGTCACTATCTAGAGCGACCAGCTGATCAACTTCATGGAGATCTCGCTTGTACTGCTGCCTTCCATTTAGCACAAGAGTTGAAGAAAAGCCCTCCGAAGATAGCGCAAGAGCTGGCGGTGTTTGATCCTGTTAAGTTTCCTCTCATTGAACAGGTAGTTGCTCAGGGTCCTTATGTGAACTTCTACATTAACATCATCCCATATCGCCGCGCTGTCTTTGATGCAATTCAAGCAAGTGGTGAGTCATATGGAAAATCTACAATGTTTGCGGGAAAACATGTCGTAGTCGAATATCCTGCCGTGAATCCGAATAATCCGTTACATATTGGTCATGCCCGAAACGCTGTCTTGGGTGATACAGTTGCACGGTTAATGAAAAACGTCGGTTATGATGTTACACGAATGGATTACATCAATGATTTGGGATTACAAATCGCCGTAGCTTATTGGGCCCTGAAACACTTAGATGCGCTAAAATACAAAGGGAAGTATGACCAAGTCATCGGTCGCCTTTATGTTGATGCCCAGGAAAAATATGATGAAACTCAGGTTCGTAAATACTTGAAACTCATGGAACGGGGGAATAACGAGGTGGCTTCAGAAGTCCAAAAGATGACTCAACGCGTGCTTCGAGCCCATCATAAAACCCATGATCGGCTAAATGTACATCATGATCTTTTAGTTTGGGAAAGTGATATCGCACATTCTGGCCTTTTTGCCCAAGCCTTGGAGAAAATGTTAGAAGCTCCAACCACGTTACGACCAACCAAAGGTAATAAAGCTGGATGCGTTATCGTTGACCTCGGCGCATACGAAGAATTTCAACATTTGAAAGATACCGAAAAAGTGTTAGTCCGCTCCGATGGAGTCGCCACATATACTGGAAAAGATATCGCATTTCATTTTTGGAAATTCGGTATCATCAAAGATCCATTCAAATACAAGCCATTCAAAAGCCCCAAAACCAACGAAAAGGCCATTTGGACAACCGCGAAAAAAGGAGAGACGGGCCATTACCATCCTGCTGACATAATTTTTAATGTAATTGGAATGCCTCAAAGTCAACCTCAACGCACAGTCTATCTGACTCTGAAGACCTTGGGATATGAGGATGCCTCAGCAAATTACTATCATCTTGCTTATGAATTTGTAACCCTCCCAGATGCACGATTCTCAGGAAGAAAAGGAACATGGATTGGATTCAGTACTGATGCTGTTATCCGCGAAGCCACACGCCGTGCCCGGAAAGAAGTGAAAAAACGAAACCCCGAAGCTGATTCGAGCTTCCTCCGGCATGTAGCAGATGCCATTGGGTCTGCTGCAGTCAGATACTCCCTTCTCAAAGTAGCAGTAGAAAAACAAATAATTTTCAAATGGGATGACATGCTCAACTTTGATGGCAATACAGCTCCCTATCTTATGTATACCCACGCTCGCGCTAGTTCTATTCTCCGCAAAGAACCCGCACCAACCGCTGCACGAATCAGCGAATTAACTAACCCCTTTGAAAGCGAACTCATAAAGCTCCTCGGTCGGTATCCAGAAGTTCTCCTCGAAATCGTTCAAGGAATAAAACGAGAAATCTGGGGCACACGAATTGAGCTTTTCCACCTCACTGAATACACCCACGCTCTCTGCATAGCCTTCAATTCCTTTTACAATCATTGTCCCGTACTCAAAGCAGAAACCGAGGAACTCAAAGCGGCCCGTTTACTCCTTGTGGATCTTTGTCGGCAAGTTCTCTCAAATGCCCTCACTTTACTGGGAATAACGCCATTAGAACGAATTTAACATTTGAAACTCATTCTGAATACTCTTGTAACTTATCCAAAAACCCTTTTTCGAGTTTCACAAGTTTGGGAGCAATCACAAATTGGCTATAACCCTCATTTGGATTCCGTTTAAAATAGTCCTTATGATAATCCTCCGCAGGATAAAAAGTGGTAAAGGGCTCAACAGTTGTTACAATAGGCGCCTTGTAGGTCTTTGACCGGTCCAATTCCTTAATCATTTCATCAGCAACGTTCCTCTGTTCTTGATCGTGATAAAAAATGACTGATCTATATTGCGTACCAAAATCGTTTCCCTGCCGATTCAACGTAGTAGGATCATGTGTTGCAAAGAAGATTTCCAGTATCTCTCGAAAGGTGATAACCGTGGGATCAAAGGTAATCTGAATTACTTCAACATGCCCAGTACGTCCAGTACTAACCTGTTGATAAGTCGGATTTTCTACGGTGCCTCCTGAATACCCTGACTCAACTTTCAATACACCATTTATTCGGTTAAACACTGCTTCTGTGCACCAAAAACAGCCACCTCCAAGAGTCGCAGTACTCAGTGCAGTCATCTTCTTCGATTTCTGTTCTTTATTCATACTAGACCTCGTTGATTTTTCGCTTCAAAAAGTCAATGAATTAACGAATGGTACTCAGTAATTCCTAAAAGACCTCTAAGAATGATCAATTTACATAATTTTTGACATCAAGAGACCCGTTGAAAAGGAACTCAGCTTCGAACTCTCACAAATATTAAGACCTTAATCAGAGATAGACTTTGTAAATTCTTGCCGAGGGAATCTCCATGTCTGTTACCCTGACTGGGTTTTTTCCAAACAAAGCTGAAGAATATCTCATCAATTATGAGCATCCAATAATTGGTGAGTTCGTTAAGCTTCTTCATCTTCGTGACATCCAAAAAGTCGTGACAAACGATTCAGCGTTCCTGGAACAACAAGAAAAATTACTACCTCATCTTAAGAATGCACTCGGTCCTTGGATCGAAAAAAACCGTCAGCGGACGTTTATCAGTTTTCAAGAGGTCATTTCTTTCTTCGGATATTTGGGTCTTAATGGTACGTATATCCCGCAACTCGTTAATGCAGTGAATCATCCGTTTTTAAATTATAAAAGAGGAGATGGGGCTTTTCTTGCAAGCAGTGGTAAAATCAATAAATGTGCGAATATGCGATTTCTCCGTGCTGTTCTCGCCTTAGGCTTTGCGCAAGAAGATTTCGTGAAGCAGGCTTGTGAAGAATATCTTGAATTTAATGTGAATCGTGCGGGTGAATGTCATGTACGTACCGACGGTAATCCATGCGCTTATGTCATGGTTCATACACTCCGTTGGTTAAACGAATATCCATCCCATTGGCGAGGAAAAACCTACAAGACCGCTGTGAAGAACATCCAAGACTACCTTCTTGGTTATGATCTCTCAACCGCTGATTTCCCACGACGTAATCCAGAACCTAATGTTAATTGGATGAAGTTTGGATACTTCCGTTCTTATCAAAGCAGTATTTTCGAAGCCGCCGAAGCTCTGATCCTTAGTGGATTGAAAAATCACCCAGTACTCAAAAAAACCTTGAATGCCATTGGATCACGTTGTTTGAATGGTATCACTTGGAAACCTCAGTACATTAAAAAGCACTGGCCTCTCACAATATTACCTCCACAACGAGGAAAGCAAATTGGTAGTCCTTGGCTCACTCTGCGTGGGTTACGGATTACTAATGCATAGATTCAGACGGTTTTGCCTACTTCTTCGGAAAGTCTTTGAAGACATCTATGAGGGTTGGTTTACCGATTTCTTGGAGCTCATAGCGGACTCGAACTGAGGGTTTGTTTATTTTGACAACGCGACCTAAATCGATTGGAGTACCAATCACAACAACATCAGCATCAACCGCATCAATCGTTTGTTCGAGTTCTTTGACCTGCTTATCACCATAACCCATGGCTGGTAAGATTTCGCTAAGATGACCATATTTCTCGAAGGTAGCCTTAATTGACCCCACAGCATACGGACGAGGATCAATAATCTCTGCAGCTCCATACTTCTCAGCAGCCACCCATCCAGCCCCAAATTCCATCTCACCATGAGTCAGTGTTGGACCATCCTCGACGACAAGAGCCCGTTTTCCACGGATGGCTTCAGGATTATCAACAAAGAGAGGTGAGGCCGCATCAATAATGGTAGTCCGTGGATTTACCACGCGAATTGTCCGACGAACCTGTTCAATACACTCAGGTTCAGCCGTGTCGACCTTGTTGATGATTACAACATCGGCCATTCGAAGATTCGTTTCGCCTGGGTGATACATGACTTCATGGCCTGCTCGATGTGGATCGGCTATTACAATGTGGATGTCTGGCACGTAAAATGGAAAGTCGTTATTGCCACCATCGAAGATAATGACGTCTGCTTCCTTTTCAGCTTCCTCAAGGATTTTTCCATAATCGACTCCAGCATAGACAATGGCTCCTCGATCGATATGAGGTTCGTATTCTTCCATTTCTTCTATGGTGGTCTTATGCTTCTTGAGATCATCAATAGTTTCAAAGCGTTGACAGACTTGTTCTGCTAGGTCCCCATAAGGCATAGGATGTCGAATTACTACAACCTTCAAGCCCTTTTCACGAAGAATTTGAACGACTCGGCGGCTAGTCTGGCTCTTTCCTGAACCCGTCCGAACCGCACAAATCGCTACGAGCGGTTTCTTACTCTCTATCATTGTAGTACTTGGTCCCATTAACCGGAAATCAGCACCTATTGAATGAACCCAAGAGGCAAGATGCATAACATCTAGGTGAGCAATATCACTATAGGCAAAAATCACCTGCTCCACATCAAATTCCTTTACGAGCTTTGGCAGCTGTTCTTCAGGAAAAATTGGAATACCTTTTGGATAGAGTTTTCCAGCAAGAACTGGGGGGTAGTTACGTTCTTCAATACCTGGAATTTGGGTGGCTGTGAATGCCACAACTTCATATTTCTCATTGTCTCGAAAATAGACATTGAAGTTATGGAAGTCGCGTCCAGCTGCACCCATGATAATTACGCGTGTTCGTGCCATAGTCGATTACACATCCAATAATGGGCACGGTTGTGCCTCCTCAGTAAAAGCATTACGTTTCATCAGAAAGTCATATAATATTCGAATGAATTTCTGAGGTTGATGGTTGACAAGCTAGCTAAAAGGCGAATGTCTGTTTTGGTTTTTCGTAGTGATGGGGAAAGCAAAGCTTTGGCGCTCAAAAATTCAGGTTTAGAGTGGTATTGCGACCTCCTAAATCCTCTTTTTGAAGACAAGAACTGGCAAAAAACAAATAAAAGTCACCGTTTACCAGCTCCTTGCTAGTGAGGGTGTGTTCCATGCGGGAAAAACACAGCAAAAGCACTCTCTTAATCGGCTTGCGAATCCTCAAAATACTGCTTACTCCCTTTCTCAGGGAATCAAAACGAGGATAATTCCAATCCAATTGGGATGAAGTTTTTTTTCACTGTGCTTCATCCCAGTTGATTCTCTTTTCCTTTCATTCTATTTTCAATTTTACAGAAGCTCTATTGATGTTAGAGACAAACTTTTATAACTCCACAGAGTGAACGTGCCATTACCAGAGGTCGAACTGCAATGATGGAACGAAGTCTCGCTTACGATCGTGCAATTACTATCTTTTCCCCTGAAGGTAGATTGTATCAAGTTGAGTATGCTCTCGAAGCTGTACGTCGAGGAAAGACTGCTATTGGGATTAAAGCTGCCAATGGTGCTGTTATTGGTGTCCATAAAGAAGCTACTTCACCCTTAATGGACTTGGATCAGATTCAGAAAATCTATGTTGTGGATAAGCATATAGGGTGTGCAATTGCTGGGCTTCATGCGGATGCTCGTGTTCTTGTGGATTTTTCTCGGGTACAGAGTCAAATTAACCTCATTACTTATGGTGAACCCATTGATGTAGAAGTTCTGACCAAGAAGGTATGTGATCTGAAACAGAACTATACACAGGTTGGTGGTATTCGACCCTTTGGTGTTTCATTATTGATTGCTGGTGTGGACTCACAAGGTCCACAAATCTTTACCACTGATCCTTCTGGTTCCTATTGGAGTTGGCGGGCAACCGCGATCGGCTATAATTCTGAAGCTGCTCGGGAATACTTGGCAAAGAATTACAAGCCAACAATGAAACTGATGCCTGCAGCAGTCAAGTTATGCATCGATACGCTCCGACAGGTTGTCGAAGAGAAGCTCGACGAAGAAGCCATGGAAATCTCAATTGTAGATACTGACAAGCGAGAATTCACACAGCTTACAAAAGAAGAAATCCGCAGCGTACTCGTCTAACACATAACAATTACTCCCATGAACCCCTCATTATTCAAGCTTATGGAGTCAGGAGCAGAATCTAGGCATCAAGGTCCCAATCATCGCCTTGATCTTCTTTGTTATCCTTCTTTTCCTTCCCTTTGATTACACGAATTTGGTATTCAAGCGGGCGATCCAGTCGGAGCACATGATCAGCAGCATTTTGGACTGCAACACTAAAACCAGGTTCGAAACCGATTGTAATAGTTTCGAGCCCATGTTCACGAGCACGGCGAAGTATGGGTGCCACTCGGGCATGGCGACTAAAAATCGCGAGAAGCTTTGTCGCGTCACCAAGAACAAGATCTATAGAATCCACAGCCATGTGAAGGTGAACATCTGAAGTCGTTATCACTGGCGTGAAACCACTATTTGATATAGCCTCCAGTAATTTAACGCTTGCTCTCTCATTCAAATAAACTTTCGCAACACCAATTTTCCCTAGTTCTTCAATACTGTTTTTCAAGTCATCTAAACGAACTTCAAATTCTCGTCGTAAAACGTTGGGGCCATCGATAAGTAGAGCTACGCGACCTGAACGACGCAATCGTGAAACGAGACGCACAAGGCTTCTAATTCGAGATGACATTTACAGCTTCACATTTATGCGATTTATATTAACGGAAACTTGTTCTTTCCTCAATCTGATTTGCTATGCCTTAATTCTTTTGTTTCTGATACGGAAAGTTTAAGCGTATGTCTTTGGTGTAAGCGAGAACGGGGATAATTAATATGAAGCAGGTTATCGAACAAGAAAAAGCTTGGGAAATGATTCGTGGTGCCAAAAGTGCGGGGGGTCAAGTGGTTTCCGCTTCAATTCAAGTGCGAATCACAGAAAGTTCTAATGATGTTGATTTCTTCAAAACCACGGAGGCTATTCTCGGTGAAGGGTTTAACCAACCCCGAGGGCGTGTTGTTGTAGTCTGGGGAGAGCTTGCCTCAGGTATCAATAACTTGACCAATCTTTGGCTCCATTATGGGACCGTTGAAGCCTCTGATATCATCACAATCTGTCGAAAATTAGCTGGAAAAGCTGGTTTTGGAGAAACAGGGCGTCTTCGATTAACCTGTTCTATTGAATTCTCAGAAAGAAATCGCGTTGTAACCCTTCATGATCTAGCTTATCCAGCACGTGGAGGAGAAGCTGTGGCAGATACCTTTGCATTACGCCCCTACAAGGCTGTAAGTGCCAAGGGCGAATACACTTTCAGAACATTACAAGAACTGAAAGACTTCCTCAAAAAAGTTAAAGACGCTGAAACTCACAAATTTGATGATAAAACAGGAAAATGGGTACGCTGGGTTGAAGTCGAACAGACGGAAGATAAACTTGTTGTGAATATACCGAGTCAAAAAGGTTCCCGGCAACTCCAAATTGATCTTGAAACAGGGAAAGTAGAAGAAAAGAAATAACTTCTAGTTCACTCAATAGTATTGGAGGAGCTAGGCTTTTAGCCTTAAACGCTAATTGTCTACTCCGTGCTCTAATAACATTGAAAAAGAGGTCACTGGAAATGTCGGAAGAAGCCAAAGCCGAATTGGAAGAGAAAAAAGCAAGGGAAGAAAAACGCAACGTCGCCAAACAATTAGCTACATCATTTCCCAAATTCTTGGTGAATGGATTAATTGTGATTTGTCTTGGGCTCTTTTACATTTTCATTGTGCCCTTCTTCTTTTTTCTTGATCAATATCCGGTAATAATTCTCGAGACAGCTATTCCACCCGGGCAGGAAATTTTGACGGGGTATTCACTCATCCAAATCGGGGTGCTGCTAGTCATCCTCCTTTTTGGTGTTGAGGCCTTATTACAATTGGCAAAATCCGCCGATGCATTCGTTGATTTTATTATGAGTCGACTTCCTGGCATGCGGTCCACTGATCGGGCTCACCCACGAAGAATTCCTCTAGATCTCATCTATATTTTCTTCACAGTCGTTGTGTATATCCTCATTTCACCCATTTTCTTACCTGGAGCCTTTCCCATTTCCATTCTTCAACCCTACTTCCAAATTCTTGCAGTGTCCATTGTATTATTCTTCGTACTCTCATTTCTCTACGATTTGGCGAAATCCATCCAAAAATCCGCTAAACGTGGAATTGATAATTTCGGTAAACGATTGGGAGGTCGCTTTGAGGACGAAGATGAATTGGAAAAACCCGAATCAGAGTACTAACATGATATCAAGCCGATGGTCCTAAGCGAAAAATACAAACACTATCTAACTGACAGGTTTTGAAGGGGATTCAATTCTTGTGTCAGGTTTTTCTTTAATGGTTTGATCCTGTTTTCTCGGTTTAGGAACAGCTTTCGCAATCTCTGCGAGAACATTTATTGTTTCTCGTAACGCCTGGAGACGAATAGCTAAGTTAGGGGCAGGATCAAGACTGATCAGAAATTGGGTGTTTTTGTTGATGTTATGTACCCGAACAAAAGCCCAGTATTCTTCTAATTTCTGTAAATTTGGTTGTACGGTTTCAGCAAATTGTGTATCAGTTAATTTAGGAAAAACAACGCGAAGATACCACGTATCCTGCATATCCTTTAGGATCTCTCCTTGGATTCTTTGTGTCTCCATTAAAAATGTAATCAGGGGTTCAAGAGCCGGCCTTCGAATGATATCTCCATCAGGATCTAAACTGACGAGATTTCGCTTTAAATCGACAATGAATACTCCACTCCCGACACCAAAATACCATCGATTGTCTATTGAATATCCATGAACGGGTTGCTTTGTAACCTGTTCCAGATATTTTTTAAACGCATGAAAATTCGCTTCTGGATCATCTTTTTTAAATTGCACAAATCGACGGAAGTAACTCAGTGGGAAGCGGGGTTCTAGTGGATGGTCTCGTTTTGCTCCAGATTTGAGGTACGACTGTAGATTACGGAGATGGACCTGGTAACAAAATGTTGGGAAGTCAGCTGTTTTAGCACCAAGAGTGATTAAAATGTTCAAGAAAATACGATCTGGGCATAACGGTCGTAGAGTGCATCGCATTCGATCCCTTTGGCATTGTTTACATGTTGTCGCCATTTTTGTGAGTACTTCAGATAACATGAAACGTCCCATGCTTGGGTTTCCTAATTCTTCCAGTTGATCAAACCGGTCCTGATACTTCATATACAATCTAGGTCACCCGAAGCATTTCACTCCAAAACTCGCCAATAACACCATTTTTTCTGGAATCATCAAATTAGACACGCTCTACAAGAGCTTAAGCGCTTCTAAACCTTTCGGTAAATAAAATCCCACTTGGGTTGCAATATTACGTGTTTTGATGGAATTTACAGAAAAATCTAGGAGCTAGATAATTTACTAAGGATGAGCAAAGCATAAAAGACTTGAAGCTCTCCATCGAAGCGAATTTCACTCAAAAATTGTACGGGGTGTAGAATCTCATGACGGAACGAATCATTGACCTTCGGTTTCATGGTCGTGGAGGCCAGGGCGCTTGGACAGCCTCAATCCTCCTTGCTCGAGCGGCCATTCATGAGGGCAAATACGCTCAATCTTTTCCCTTTTTTGGACCCGAACGGAGCGGAGCACCAGTAGAAGCTTTTGCCCGGATAAGTAGCGAGGAAATCGAACTGCATAGCAAAGTCTATGAACCCGACTTTGTCGTGGTCATAGATCCGACACTTCTTGCTCAAGTACCGGACACCATTATCGCTGGTACTAATAAAACCACCAAACTCATTGTTAACACCCGAGAAGATGGCCAAAAAGTGGCTAAAACCCTTGGATTCAAAGGAGAAGTCTGGACGCTAGCTGCGACAGACTTAGCCCGAGAAATCATTGGACGTCCCATCGCCAACACAGCCATGTTAGGTGCCTTAATTCGAGTGACTAATCTCGTAAAACTTGAAAGCCTATTCACAGAGGTGAACAGGCAGTTTGGTGACCGCATAGGAGAGCGAAATGTAACCGTCATTAAACGCGCTCATGGTGAGGTGGAAAAAGATGCCTAAGAAACTACCCGGATCTAAAGACATCCCCCCAGCTGGAGTCACTTGGAAACCAGCCACCGAATACAGAACTGGTGACTGGCGCAGCAAACGCCCAATCCGTGATGAGGAAAAATGCACCCGCTGTCTTACCTGCTGGATCTTCTGCCCTGATGCTGCTATCAGTTGGGATGGACAAGACATTCACTTCGACTTGAATTACTGCAAAGGCTGTGGCATTTGCGCCGAAGAGTGCCCAGTCAACTGTATCGAAATGGAGGATGAGTGAGTAACATGCCCGCTAAACAAATTCTTATGGGTATCAACGGTGACGAAGCTGTCGCCTATGCAGCCAAGCATGCACTCGTCGATGTCTGTGCCGCCTACCCAATTACCCCACAAACAATTATTGTAGAAAAGTTCGCTGAGTTCGTCGCCAACGGCGAAGTAGAAACCGAATTCGTCCGCGTTGAATCCGAGCACAGTGCGCTTAGCGCCTGTCTAGGTGCTTCCGCAGCCGGCGCTCGTACCTTCACGGCTAGTGCAGCGAACGGTATCGAACTCATGCATGAAGTCATCTTCCTCACTTCATCCATACGTCAACCCGTTGTCATGGCTGTCGCTGACCGTTCCCCCAGCGGACCCATCAACATCCACGGCGACCAAACCGTCTCTCTCGCCCAACGCGACACCGGCTGGATCATGATGTACTGCGAAAACTCCCAGGAAGCCTACGATTCCACCTTACAGGCTTTCCGCATCGGCGAACACCCTGATGTCCAACTTCCCGTAATGACCATGTTAGATGGCTTTGTACTCACCCACACCCTCGAAAATGTTTATCTATTGGATGAAACCGATGCTCACAAATTCGTCGGACGCCGCGAACCAATGATGATCACCATCGACGGCAAACAGGTCCCACTCAAACTTGACCCTAAAACTCCAATCACAATTGGCCCTCTCCAACTTTTTGATTATTACATGGAATCCAAGCTCCAACATAGCGAAGCCATGGAAAAGGCTCGTCCCGTCATTTCCCAAATCAACAACGAATGGGCTGAACTCACTGGACGCAAATACGGTGATGGCTACCTCCAACCCTTCAAAGTTAACGATGCTGATGCTGTCATCGTCACCAGTGGTAGCTCCGCGGGTACTGCCCGATTTGTCACCCGACAACTCCGTGCCCAAGGTAAAAAAGTAGGCCTTCTCAAACTCCGCACCTTCCGTCCTTTCCCTGACAAGAAACTCGCCAAACTCCTTGCAGACGTCCCGGTCGTTGGCATCTTCGAACGCACCCACACCACCGGCAGTCTCGGTGGACCTCTCTTCAATGAGATTCGCAGTGCCCTCTACGACCACGACCCCCGTCCCATTATCCTCGGATACTATGGCGGGCTCGGAGGACGGGATGTCACTCCCGAACACTTCAAATCTATCTACAAAGAACTCCTTAAAATCAAGGACACGGGCAAAGCCCCCCGTTACCCCATCAAATACATCACCGTGAGGAAATAACCCCGGAGGAAAAAAGATGACCCAAGAAACTCCCCAATGGCGACCCCGACTTAAGGACATCGCCAACCAAGAAGAACTCTTCACCAGCGGTCAGCGTCTCTGTGCAGGCTGCCCAGCCGGCTCCATGGCCCGTATGGCCATGCACGCCCTCCCCCGGCCCAAAAATACCATCGTCAGCCAAGCAACGGGCTGCCTTGAAGTCGCCTCCACTATCTACCCCTACACCGCCTGGCGTGTCCCCTGGATGCACAGCCTCTTCGAAAACGCTCCCGCTAACGCCAGCGGTATCGAAGCCGCCTACAAAGCCCGCAAACGCCAAGGCCTCGAAGACGATATCCCTGACCTCCTCGTCTTCAGCGGCGATGGTAGCGGATTCGATATCGGCGTCCAAGCCGCCAGCGGCGCCATCGAACGCCGACACAACTTCCTCTACATCATCTATGACAACCATGCCTACCAAAACACTGGAATCCAACGGTCTGGTGCGACGCCCAAATATGCATGGACGACAACGAGTGAGGTGGGCAAAAAGGAACCTGGGAAGTTATTGTGGAAGAAACCTATCGCATTAGTCTATGCTGCTCATGATCCAGCTTATTGTGCGACGGCATCGGTGTATCATTGGAGGGACTTCATGAAAAAGGTCCGTAAGGGCATGGAGGTTGAAGGTCCTGCAGTGATTCACGTATTATCACCCTGCCATCGAAATTGGCGCTATCCTGAAGAACAAGGGATGCAAATGGCAAAACTTGCGGTAGAAACCTGTTTCCACCCCTTATGGGAATATGAAGGCGAAACACGAAAATATATTTTATCAGCACCAAGTCGAGTCTTCGCCTTGAAACCGGAGAAGAAAAAACCAGTCGAAGAGTGGTTAGAACTCCAGGGTCGGTTCCGACATTTGTTCCGTCCGAAACGACGGGACGATCTCATTGCCGATTTTCAGCGACTCACTGATGAAGATTGGGCGTTTATTCAGAAGCTCTCGAATATGGGCTAGCTCGCTTCATGTAGTTTTTCAATTGACTTTATATGCAGTATAGGTTTTACCTTGTAAGTAGTTCTGAAGTGTGATTTCTCCAAGGGTGTGTATGAAATCTACTAGTGCGTCTCTTAGAACTAACAAAGAAATGAACGGTAAGGGATACCTCTCAGGAATGGAACATGAAAATGAAAGCATTGATTGTGTATGGGACTCGGTATGGGGCTACGGCGGGAACCTCTGAGGAGATAGCGAAAGTTCTTCGCGATGAAGGTTTTGACGTTAATGTTGTGAATGCCAAGAAAGAGAAAGTGAATGCCATCTCTGAGTACGAACTGATTATCGTTGGGAGCGGTATGAAGATTGGTAAGTGGACCAAAGAGCCGGAAAATTTTCTGAAACAGTTTAAACATGAGTTGGTCAAGAAGAACGTTGCGATCTTTATTTCTTCAGCCATAAGAGCCATATTTGAGTATGAGGGGAATACGGAGGAGATGGAGGAAATGTGGAAGAAATACCTTGTAGAAAAAGCGGAAAAATATTCTTTGAATCCCATCGATATGGCAATTTTTGGTGGGGTTTTCCCCTATGATGATATGGGTTGGATGACAAAAAAGACTGTGGGACAGCTTTGGAGAAAATTTGAAGAAGCTGGTTTTGAAAAGAAGAATGGTACCTATGATACCCGAGACTGGACTGCCATCCGAACCTGGACCAAAAAACTGGCTAAAAAGACTCGTACCTAATGCGCAAAATTAAAAATGTGGTTAAGTTGGAATCAGGATGCTCATTTGATGCTTTCAGCCATCGGATACAGCTGTAATCCTTAAAATCTTTAAGCATACTTGGGGTGGCTACTATTAATTTCTCCTTGAATTAAACGATATAATATCGAGTCCTAATTCCAATAACTAAAAAGGGTGAATTTTGTAAAATACTTAGCAATACTTAGTCGGAGATATGTTGTGAATGGGTGATCAACAAACAGCCTCAACACTAACCTTAGTTGCCGCAATTATTCAAATCATTATCAGCGTAATATTCATCATTCTCGGGGTATTCCTATCCCTATTGTTTTTGCCATTAATGTATGATCCTTACCTTTGGATGATCATGGGATGGTGGATATTTCTCCCCTTACTTCTATTCGGCGTGTGGGGGTTCATTGGACTGATTGTATCCATATTATGGTTTAATTGGCGACATAACCCCAGTGAACACAAAGCTGGGTTAATTGCATCCGGAATCATCGCAATGCTCTTCCTTGGCACGGTTCCCGGAATCCTAGCACTGATAGCCGGAGCCATCATCCCTTCGCCATCTGAGTATCGTGGCTATGAACCAGTAAGAATGCCAACAACTCTACCAGTATCACGTTGCCCCAGTTGTGGAGCTAACACTACCGGTGAAGATCGATTCTGCTGGAGATGTGGTGCTCAACTGTAAATAGTTCAAGAACTCATTACTCACCACTAAATTGCTTCGAAATCATAATGACTTTTTTACCCGATTCAGTATAGTTATTTCAGTAAAGATAGGTCGAGGATCAAAGCTACTATGTTAATTGAGGAGTATGAGTTTGGTAAAATTGTCATTGACGGGGAGACGTATCACACTGATATCTTAGTCTTTCCTGACCGAGTCCGTGACCAATGGTGGCGACAAAAAGGGCATGAACTAGTCATAGAAGATCTTAAATGCGTGTTAGCAGCGCAGCCAGAAGTGCTCATTGTCGGTACTGGGTATACTGGAGCGCTTCGAATACCTGAAGAGACCCGACGGCAATTAGATAAACACCATATTCAACTTATTGCTAAGAAGACACAAACAGCGTGTTCGCTCTTCAATTCTATGATGCAAGCTAGTCGAAATGTGGTATCTGCGCTCCATCTCACCTGCTAACCTACAATATATTTACAATCGACATTATGAGACTAAATTACTTTGCAAAAGCAGGGAAGTCCTGTCTACCTTTGCTGGTGAACTCAGTGGTTGGACTCCGTATCTTTGGTTTTATAAACACACCCCGAAAGCTCTTGGTCGGACTCAAGAAGTCCTTGGATGACCAGTATTCGTCCCTTTTCGCTCCAGTAAGCGTACATGCAGATTTGCTGCCAATGCCTGAAGAAGGCTATGATTCACAGCGACGTCAATATTTAGCAGGCTTATTTCTCAAAGTCCTTGATGACCATGTGCCACCCAATCTACATGGTCTAGCCTTGGTGAATTCAGATCTTTTTGTTCCACGGCTAAATTTTATCTTCGGACTTGCCCAACTTGGCGGGAATGCCCTTGTGGCACTTCCACGACTCCGCCCCAGCTTCTACCAACTTCCCTCCAATGATGCATTATATTTTCAGCGTATCGTAATCGAGGCGGTACACGAGCTCGGACATGTACTTGGACTCGGGCATTGCGAAAATTACTGCGTCATGCGATTTTCAAATACCCTTGCTGATACAGATCAAAAGCCAGCCAAATACTGTGAAACTTGTTTTAATAAACTGAAGCAATGAAAGGGACTAGCGATCTTTTGTCAAATTCTTAAAATGCCTCAAAGGGTGCCTTCATATTTTACCTGACCGAGATAGAATTGGTGAATGGGACGATGTATCTTGTTACTGATTTGAAAAAGCATGGGATGTCATGGCTCGACCCAAACAAACTTTTGATGCTGAAGGGGAGATTAGTGGTTATTGGTCCATTCTGCGTTGGTTTTTACTCCTCAATGTAATTCCAGCTATTTTGACTCCCTTCGTCTGCTGGTTTGGTTTTCCAGCGAATATCATTCATTCGGGGACCAACGCGCAAATGGGAGCTTACGTGTATGCGCCCCTCTTTGAAGCCGCCACCGGAATCTCCCGTTACCTCTGGGTTGGAGTTCTCACTTACCTCTTAAATGTCCTCAAATTTCCGCTCATTGGACTCATATATCATATAATCGCAAAGCTCCTTCGAGGCTCAGGATCCCTTCTTAACTCATTTAAGGTGGGGACCTATGCCGTTGCTCCTACGTTAGTTTTTGGCTGGATTCCTTATTTTGGGTTAATATCTGGACTATGGGCAGGTTACTTGTATGTTATTGCGTTGAATCGTCTCCATGAGATTACTTTAGGTTCAGCAATAGCCGTAATCAACTTCTTCATTGGAATACAAGTTGTTTGGGCCTTCACATTTGGTTGGTTCGGTAGCACAATACCTTGGTAGAAAATCCACTGATATTTTCCATACCTCATTCGTAGGTGCAGTTAATACCATTAATTTCCAGACAAACGCAATTCAACATAGAAATGACTGATGAATCCTGGAAAGATAGTTGGTGAAATAGCGGGAGTGGCACTAATGTAATGGTTATCATACGTATTCCATATCGTGTCATTTTCAACAAACTCTAGGACAACTTGATGACCATCAATTGCCATTACAATACGCTCCTCAGTGATTTGAAAACCACTTATGCTATAACTCCATTTTTGCAATCGTTCATTGTTCATATAACCTGGTTCTGGTGTAACAATTAATAATCCATAACCGACTTTCACGGATAATGTAACGTTCCATTGCATGGCAGCTTCAAAGCCGCCGTGGTGTTCTCCCGAATCGTTGAAGTATAAACTGCCAGTCAAAGTTAGACCGGGGGAATTAACATAGGTGATGATTCCTGCTGTTATGAGGCTTGCGGAAACTACAGCAACCAATGTAAGTGTGGCAATCAGTTTTGTTTTAGTTTCCATTACCTATTACTTCCAATACAGAGTGGATCTAGTTCTGTATAGGATATCGTCGGATAATATCCTAAGGATTAGAACACCTGGGGGGGGGACACTATTCTAGAAAATGGAACATGCTCTCATCTCTCCACGCGGTCATTCTATGATGAATATGTTGAAAGAGTGCCAATATATCGTGTTTATATAACAAGACCTTGCTAAAGAGGGGTTTACGAGGGACCAACAATGGCAGAAAAACGTTCACGTGGCTATTTAGCCTTCCTCGTCATTTTCATGGGTCTCGTCGGACAAATGGATGTCTGGCTCTCACTCATCGAAACACCCGCAGCACCACTCATATTCGCTGAGGCAGGTCTCGACATAACAACTCAATGGCTCTTCGGATTTTGGCAAGGCGTCTTTGGAATAGTCGTCTTTCTAGTCTTCTTCATTGGCTATTTCTCAGACGCATTCGGACGTCGAAAAGGCATCTTAGCACTAACACTAGTAATGGGTATCCCTGCAGGACTCATCATCTTAATTCCCTATCCAATGACAGTCGGTTCACTTAGCTGGTATATGTTCATGCTATTATACTCGTTACTTATCATGGGAACAACATCAAATCTCTGGGAAGTACCAATCACCGAAGAATCACCCGCGAAACGGCGTGGCCTGTATGGAAGCCTTGCCTTTCTAATCAGCGTTATCCCACTCTATGCACTTCTAGGTCCTAGGGTCATGAGCCTACTAGGCTGGCGATGGGGATACGGCATCATGGCAATCTTCCTAATCGTTATCCTCGTTCTCCTAGTCTTCATGAAAGAAACCAAACGCTGGACCGATGTTCAAGAGGGGCGGGCACAGAAACGACTCGGAATCATTGAAGCAATCAAATCATTGGGAAGAAGAGATGCGTTATACGTCGGTATCGCATCACTAGTATATCTAGCCTGGACCATATCCTTCAAACTGGGCACAACCTGGTCTGGAATATTCTTCACCTCTTCTCCTTACGCTGCACAGTGGAACACCATTCTGATAATCGGAGGATTAATGCTACCAATTAGCGCAATCGTATCCGGAGTCCTCCTAGAAAGGGTGGGTCGAAACATTACCTTAATCATCGGAACATTCGGCTCGATAATTTCCTTTGTAGGTTTAGGACTATCAGGATTACCCGCATTCTTCTGGGGCATCTACTTCTTCATGGCAATGGTTCTAGCTTGGATCTATGTCTATGTGACTGAAATTTTTCCAACCAAGGTTCGTTCATCGAGTGTGGGTATTGCGGTAACGGCATCCCGTCTCGGATACGTACTTGCTCCAATGATCGCTGTATTGGTATTCCTGGCCTTACCTGGGAATTGGATGGCGTTCTGGGTTATTGGCGGAGTATTCATGATATTCCCGCTTATCTCATTTCTTACGAAACCCTATGAAACGAAGGGCAAGGAACTCGAAACCATCGACGAAGAAAAGTAACTGCAAATGACGATATGTATTGCCGGTTGAACACTTTTTTTCAACCGGCTTCCCACCTATTTTGTCGCAAGCTCCGGAGCACAGGAGTAAGGTTGAGTAATCACGTTAACTTCGCTTGTATCGGAAGAAACCTGAGCAGGCGTAAGGTGTGATGCCTTTCTTTTCGAGCTCATCGAGAATCAAGTTCATGCCGATGGAATCGGAGCTATCATGTCCTGCAATCACGACGTAAATTCCTTCTTTTTCAGTGGCTTCTTTGAGCTTGTCGGTCCAGTGCATGGTTACGACGGTGCTGACACCTGCTCGGGCAAGTTTGGGAATGGATTCCGGTCCGGGGCTGGTTCCCCCAGTGAAGAATACGAATTTATCGCCAACGCTTCCTTCAGTGTTTCCTATCAGGATTTCGGGTCCTGCACCGACTTTTTCGGCTTCTTGGTATTCAGGAATTTCTAGAAGCGTATCGACCAAATCACCGAGGGTGAGCGGGTCCTTCTCTTTGAGGAAGTTCGTGAGGAACTGATAACCGAGTGAGTCCGCAGGGGTGTGTGCACACATAAAAGGCATGTCCAGGAGCCGTGCGGCATCGATGGTTTGAGTGTGGTTTCGTGCTTTGGTTGCCCAATGGACTTCTTTGAGGCGTTTTGCCATGGCTGACTCGGCTTGTGCAATAGGTACACCCACCTGTGCCCAATGTTCGGGTTGAAGGCGCATCACGAAGTCTAAACGTGAGGTGCCAATGCCATGTGGATGGTGAGCTAAAACGAGGTTAATTTTCTTACCTTTGTCACCCAGCCGATCTGCGAGGACAATTTCACCAGGAGTTATGTCTATACCAGCGAGAACACTTTTGATGTCATGGTCAGGATCGCCGTATAAAAGCCGACAGTCCGTGTAAGGATTCCAGATGATATCCTTATCTGCTAGCTCTTTCTTTTTGCCTTCCATTTTTTCATACTTTTTTTTCGAAGATTCAAGTACCTTCTTGACTTTCTTTTCGCCGCGGGGATCTGCCTTAATCCCCATGTCGACTATCATTCGATAGATTTCTCCAAGCTTCATGTGTAAGGGGTCACTCTTGGATTGTTTGAATGTTTCGGATGCAAAACATTGACGTACTGAAGATTGATGGATGACCCGGATATCAATCTTTAAGGATACCTTTCTTAATGGCATCCTCAAGGAGTTCTAGGGTATATTCCCAAAGAACGCTGGATCCATTTCCCATGTGTTTTTTCATGTCAATGACTTGAGATCGAATGATATTATGAATTTTCCAGGACATTCCTTCATTGAGATAAGCGAGGAGAAGGGGTTGCATCGAATCGATAGTTCGAGCAAACCTAGCCTCTGGGGTTTTAACATTTTCGAACTCCTCCCACAGGGCAAAGAATTCCGCTTGTTGATCTGCAGGTAATAACCCAAAAATTCGGTTCGCAGCCCTGGTCTCACGTTCGTTTTGGTCCTGGGCGTGTTCTTTATCGTAAATGAATGTGTCACCGGCGTCAATTTCGACAATATCATGGATGAGGAGCATTTTCATGACTTTTAGAATGTCAACATCAGTTTCATTGGCATATTCCTGAAGTAGGAGTGCCATGACGGTGATATGCCAGGAGTGTTCGGCGTCTGTTTCTTTACGACTTGCATCTACTAGCCAGGATTCGCGGATTACGCGTTTAAGCTTGTCAATTTCCGCAATGAATTCTATTTGTTGGGAGAGACGAACAGGATCCATAGGGGGTACAAGAGTTGAGGGTGCATATTGCTTTGTCGGACGAATAGGGTTGGTTATTCTTCGTCATTCATACTTGTTTGGGCTTCACTAGAATCTGTTGATTCGCTAGGTTTGTCAGATCCAAGAAAGTCGGAAATATCTACATCTACGATGCACATGGTTGAGAGTTGTTGTGTTCCTCGTGAGTCCATGTAGGATTCGAGATGTTTTTTGAGTTGGGGAAGAAAGTGGTCATATGCTAGGAGCATTATTAGTGGCATATAGATGAAAATGAAGGGATTCAGGAGGGTGATTAACACTACAAAGCTTGGAGGGACCCATGGCCAGGGTGGCGTAATGACAGCTGTAGCATAGATAATACCGATATAGATGATGATATACCCATAGAAGATGAGAACCGAGATTCCTGCGTATCCCGCTAACAGATAGGTTAGTACGCGTCCTGCGCTGAAAAGTTCTTGAGAACCACTGGGTGGCTGGCTGTGAAACAGAATCTTGGTGTCATCTATCAGCCATGATGAGGGCAGAATGACTCCAAGGGCAAAAAAGACCAGTGGGAAAATGACCGCTGCTGTGTTCCATACATTAATTGATAATGGAAGCGTAGGGTTCCAGATGATGAAATATTGACCAATGGTTGTTGCTACTGTAAGTGATAGACCAAAGGTTAGGAGCAACGCGAAAATAGCTCTCCGAAAGACAGTGTAGAGGGGAGATGGTTTTTTCGTATCAACGCCATAATAGTAGACTTCGCTTCCTGGGTTGAGGAGTCGGTTTAAGGGTAATACGAGCCACCGAGGAGTAATGATTGCCATTAGTAAATAGAACGGAATCGCCAATATAGGAATTAGATAAAAGAGGACGATCCAGTCAGTGACACCACTGCCCGCGATAATTGGAGAAATGTCAATCCATCCGTAAATTAAAAGCGGAAAAATGTAGTTGAGTATAGCCCAGATGACATCTAACATGATGACAAACGCCATGACAAATATCACGACGAGGAGAGTCTTCCGTTCCATGAATTGGCACCTCTCATTACCCGCTATCTAGCAAGGTGCTGCGAGCTACAAAAAGGTTCTTGATGCTGGGCGTGCTTATCTAGGTTCTTGTGGATTCTTCTTTGAATTGAATACCTAAAGACACGAGTTCCTCGAGGACAGGCTCATAAAGTTCTGGCACAATGGGAATCTGCACGCCTTTTAATTGGACCTCACCGGTTAGGATAAGATGTGAGGCGATAGCAGCTGGCAGAGCGACAGTACGACTCATGGAGCTATCACGGTTCGGAATGCCATAATCAATGAGGGTTGAGCTTACATGTTCTTGGGAATTATCCTTATGTTCAATTGTGAACTTATGCTGCATTACTATCATGTCACGTTCCCCAGGTGAATATTGGAGTTTCTCTTCAAAGAGTGAAACCAGCACATCTATTGGTGCTCCACGATCAATGGGGATTGCATGGTTACTGAAGAGCCCCAACCATTCGTACCGATCAATTACTTCATCATCGCTAGAGAGACTTAATCGCTTGGCTACCTGTTCTTTCAAATTGGTACCCGTTGGCAAATTAAGGTATTTTTGCATAAAGTCCGCGTAAGTCAGATCGCTCAATTGTTGTTCATCGAGCTCGAAGAGACCTAATTGGCCCATATTATACATAATCTTACACCAACCAGGGAACCGGAGTGTTCCACGTAGCATCGTCTTTATTCCCCGCAAACCATAGATATCGATATACTGGAGCGAATCTCGATTCGGATACCCTTCGAAATCTCCTAGTTCAGGTACCTGTTCAACATGACAGCTATTGAAAAGTTCTTCAGATGGAATTTCTACTATCTTCCCATCTTTCAAAAATTGTGCTGAGTTTCGTCCAGCTAGAAGCACACCTCGTGGGCTCCAAGAGAGTTTATATCCAAAAGGGTTCGTGTTCGCATCAGGGGCTGGTAATCCGCCAGTGAAACTCGTGAACGAGACAACTTTTCCACCTGCAGCTTTTGCTTGATGAATGATTTTCATCGCTGACATATGATCTTGGCCTGGGTCCACACCACATTCATTCAACAAGATGATATCAGCGCGTCTAGCCTGTTCATCTAACGATCGCATTTCATCAGAAACATATGATGTTGTTACCATATCCACTTTATAACGTAAACATTCTCTAGCTACCTGCACATGGAAGGTATACGGTAAAAGGGAAACAACAAGATTGACCGGTTTTATCAGTTCCTTTAACTCTTTAGACTGGCGTGTAATATCAAAAGCTCGGGCTTCCCCATTAGGGTGGTCACCAATCAACTGCATCGCCTTACTTACAGTTCGGCTGGCAACAGTCACAAGATAGTTATGATCGAGCATATACTGGACATAAGGTCGGGCGACCAATCCAGCACCCAGGACAAGTACGTGTTTCATCTAATAATCCCATCCACTCTTCGTTTGGTTATGTCTCGTTACAAATACTTTTTGAGATATTCATATTCTGGTGTCAGCTTCCCTTGATAGACAATCACAGCTTTCTTCACTTCAGATGGAAGGTCTAAATTTTCAAAGGGAACAGTGTAATCCGCCTTTACGATAGATGGAATGAATTGCCGGAGTGTTTCACTGAAAGACGTTGATGCTTCCCGCGGCAATTCCGTGGGCAGGTTATCCACCGCCATCACCACTACACCACGTCCTTTAATTCCCAACTGCATTGCTCCACGAATCGGGTCAAACACAAAGGTAGGCTTATCCGGTTTGGTACAATCAACGGTGAACTCAATGGCACCTTCAACATCGCAACTGATATCCCCCACGATTTTCAAGCGTGGGTTTCCTCCGGTCTGTTCCCATAACTGCTTAAGCTCGGTTTTGGTAACCATACGCGGATATTCATCTGTCCAGTAAATGCAATTCATCAATACCGTGAGGTGGGACAGATATTGGAAAAAGTTCGATTCATACAATGCTTTCCCGTGGTTATAGTAATGCTGCAACTCAAAGGTTGTTGATGGATCTTTGGGACGAACCGTATTCTCCTCACGAAACACGACCTTATACAGGAGATGATTATCTGATGGTAGACCTGCCAGTTCTTGTGGTGATACTGTCTTATGGGGGAGTAAATCGAAGATGGTTTGTGCGCCACGGGAGGTATTTCCATAGCCAATAAAGCCCACACACAATGGTGCTAGCTCAGAAGCAAATCCTTCATCTTTGATTCGTTCTCCAACAGCCATAATAGCCGCTTGTAACTCATCCATCCCGCCATATTCATAAGTAGATTGTAAAACGGCAAAGGGATTTGGTGCGATTTCTTGAACCTTTAACCGTTCACCTAATCCTCGAAGGGTTTCCGCCATCCCCGCATATCCGGCCCAGTTACCAAAAAAGACAAGTCGACGACCTGAATCGACTTCAACGATGCGTTCATAATCAATCAATGTCGCACCTACATCCAACATTTGTTGAAGCATCTCCATGTTGTAGGATTGACCCTTAATGACATGGGCAAAAAAGAGATAGACTTTCCCAGGTTCAAACACCTCTTTAGGAATTTCTTTAATGCCAAAAATAACGGGACACTCTTTGAGGCTTCCCACAGAGGCACCAATGTTTGTATAAGCAGCTTCTGTAAACGTACGTTGTTCAGAGGGTTCGACAACGAATGCAAAATCGAATTTTTTCATAAGAGCTTGTACATCGGCTGGAACAATTGGTGTCCGAAGTTCGAAAGCCTTGTCCTCACGCCGAATTCCAATTTTTTTCGTCATAGAGCTCCTCATACCGTAATTGTTCTCAATGATTTTTCAAACTTGTTCCGATGGTAGAAAAGTCTAGTGCCTGCGCAAAGAAATGACCAAAAGCATCTTACATCGGTGCATCCCAAGCTAACTAAAATAATAAAAAAGATGTTTCATAAGTGAATTCAAGTTAATCGCAATCCGGGTATTTATTCGTGGTACAACAGAATGGAGTTTCAATCTTTTAAAATATAATTTCTTTACTTTCTCAACGAGGATTTCTGTGTTTTACCTAAATTCTAGCAAACTCGATGTAAATTTAAGGCACATCTATGCCACTATTACCCATGCCCACGAAAATAAATCCCGTAATCTACCAGATTCTCAACATCATCACCGTCATTTCAGTGATCATCGTTAATATCCTCGCTAATGTGCTGCCAATCTTCGGTGTCAACACAGGACAAATTTCTGATGCATACCCGAATTTCTTCACACCCGCCGGATACGTCTTCTCAATCTGGTTCATCATCTACCTCCAAGCCATCATCTTCATAATCTACCAAGCCCGCGCAAGCCAACGTAATGAATCCTATCTACCAAAAATTAGCTTCTTTTACCTCTTTGCCGGTCTAGCCAACATAGCATGGATTTTCGTCTTTCATTTCTCCTACGCATATACTATTGCAAATCCACCTTTCTTCCTCGCATCTGTAGGAATTCTCTTACTCGTCTTTATCCTGCTACTGCTAGCCTATCTACGGCTAGGAGTTGGCAAAGAGGCTGTTAGTCGAGGGGAAAAATTAGCTGTGCATCTACACTTCAGCGTATATCTCGCCTGGATATCCGTAGCTTCTATTGCAGGTATCGCCTCAGCTCTGAATATCTTGATCCCAGGTCTTCCCTCAGAAACCCAACATCTCGCAACCGCTGCTTTACTCATAGTGGCACTCCTTCTAACAATTCTCATGGTTTATCTCCGTCGTGAATTCGGCTTTCCCCTGGTGGTTATTTGGGCTTCAGTTGGTATCGCAGCCAAATGGCTTGCTATTCCCGTCATTGCCTATACTGCAATAGCCGTAGCCATCATTCTCGTCATAATATTGCTGATCATACCTTTCATCAAGAAGCACAAGTTCATCGACTTCTATCTAGAGTAATATCGGCGTTAATAGACAATTCACTAAAGCGAGCAGGATGTCTGGGTGGAATAGCTCAGTGTCCTGCTTGTCCTTTTTTAGTTTCATGTACTAGTCAACTGAAAAAAATAATGAACACAGAAAGGAGTATAAGATGCGAACACAAAGAAACATTTACTTAACTCATGGAGATGCCCTCATGGTCCCAATCATCGATGTCTGGGAACAAATTCGCACGCTCAAGAAGCCCTGGTCGCCGATCGAAATTCTTCAGGTTAACGATCAAGTGATTCGACTTGCCTTGTTTGATGGCGAGTTTCCAATGCATAAACATACTAACGCTGATGAGCTTTTCTTCGTTCTGAAAGGACAAATTACTATTCGAGTCAAAGATCAACCCGATATCACTTTAACCGAGGGAAAAATGACGGTCATCCCCAGAGGGATTGAACATTCCCCAAAGAGCATAGAACCCTCCTATGTTTTGATGTTCGAGCCTACGGTTCTTAATCCACGGGGTGACTAAACGCATCAGTGTTTTTTGATGGAACATTTGACTGGATTCTAGAGGTATTACTCTTAAAGTGTAGAATTAGTACAATCCGACATACTTTTCCATCCGATTCGAACAGTTCCATGGCGAATTATCCATTGAAAGCTCATACCTGGAAATACACGAGTCCAATTTTCGATGCACATACCCATGTTTGGAACACTACACATCTAGCTCAGACTATTAATGAACAAATACAATTGGGCATAGAATCTCAGCTGGTGATTGCTCATCACTTCGAGGTCCGAGCCATCGTTGAAGCTCAATTTCCAGGGAAATTTATTTTTGCTAAATATCTATCAACCCAAGATATCATCGGTTCACGAGTTGAACGCATCTTGTTTGAAATCGATACGATGCGGGAAAACGGTTTCACGCTAGCAAAAATGTGGGTAGCACCAGGCTGGCGGAATTACTTGAAGAATTATGAAGGAATCTTTCAACTAACAGACCAACGATACACACCGATTTTCGAGAAATTAGCATCTGAAGGCTTTCCGCTACTCCTTCATATGGCAGATCCTGATACCTATTACGCAACTACCTATGCAAACTCAAAAATTTACGGCACCAAAGACGAACATCTAAGCGATTTGGAAATACTAATCCAGAATCATCCGGACCTTCAATTCCAATTAGCCCATTTTGCCGCTCAACCCGAAATCCACCGGCTTCCCCATCTCGCCGAATGGTTTGAGAAATACGATAACATTGTCGTGGATACAGCGTCATCACGCTGGATGGCTCGGGAACTCAGCAAGGATCCAGATGTCGCCCGTAAATTTCTCATTCGATTTTCTAAACGTGTTCTTTTCGGTACGGACGCCACATTGAATACTTCTCCCACTACGGACAATCAGTCACCACTTTCTCCATATATGGCACGTTTTGTGGCTCAACGTATCCTTTGGGAAACGAATGAACGCAACACTCCCTTGCCCTTTCCCGATCCAGATACAGAGGATCTTGGCGGAACTTTCATCAATGGGCTTAACCTACCAAAAAAGGTTCTAAGCGATTTGTATTGGCGAAACGCTCAACGGCTTTATGGAACCTGACCTTCCTAATCGTTTTTTAAAGGTAGCAATTCGGACACTTTCACCTTATAGGGCTCTTCAAGGGACCCTACAATTACCCAGGCATCCTCATTGAAATCACGAATTACCTCCCGACAGCGTCCACACGGACTACAGAGATGATGCCTTCCCTCTTGATCCCGCCAAATTGCCACTATCGTCTGGAAATCACGACAACCATGCGAAACAGCTGTGCATATTGCGGCGACTTCACCACAAACATCAGCAAACCCTACACTCGCCTCTATATGAATTCCCGTAAAGACACGGCCATCCATGGTTCTCAAGGCCGCCGCTACCTCATGTTTATCTTTGACATACAAACGATCTGCAGTTTCTCGGGCAGCCTTAATCAAATCGAAATCTTGCTTCAGAAGTGCGGTCTTCGTTTTCATAAATAATCACCAAATATTCTCTTATTTTAGCATTTGAATCTGAAGAAGTTGATTAGACTTATTCATTGTTCTAGAAGATTAGGATAGCTATTGACATTAAGTTTGTTTGTCTTTTTGAGCCAGGTACATGAGATAATCGGTACCAGGAACATCTTTACCGAGTTTCCGGAGAGTTATAGCAAGTTGTCC
This sequence comes from Candidatus Hermodarchaeota archaeon, assembly GCA_016839805.1. GTDB lineage: Archaea > Asgardarchaeota > Hermodarchaeia > Hermodarchaeales > Hermodarchaeaceae > Hermodarchaeum. The sequence continues at coordinate 14,323 of JAEOTO010000008.1, read as the reverse complement.
ATGATGATGCGTAGTATGGAATATGTACTGGAGATAGAAATCAACAGCATTAACATCGAAGGGTTCTTCAGTAATGTGGGGAACCGTGATTTGACCCTTGAGATTTTGTCGAATCGTTTGGGCTAGTTGTCAATCGAGTTCTTTCCACCGAGCAAGAAGTTGATTCTTCGAGGCTTTCAAAGTCTTTATAATCACGCGTTCATCAGTAGATTTGGTCGCAATCAAGAAGCAGGTTTCCGGGGCAAGAACAATATGTTCAGTAATGGATTTTGCACTAAAATTGCCAAGGTTGCGTGTAAATTCTTCCTTGTTAATTGCTCAATAAGCAGGCGAATTTGCATTCCCGTCCAAATGTGATAATCTCCTAAATTACTTAGCACCACCGGTCACATCCTCCACTAGTGATAAGTTATTGGCTACAAAAAGAGATAATTGTATGTAATTACTGAGATTCTTGAAATAAAGCTGATTGCGGATAGGGGTGTATGTAAATGGTTGAGGAACTGCTCTTTCGAATTCTTTTCGTGGCGATATGGACTATATTTGCTGGTGTCCGGATTTATTATCGTCGTAAAAGTACAAAACCCACAGACACCGGAGATGCACCTCAGATAAAGAAAAAACAGAAGCTTGGGTGGATGCTACTCGTTCTTTCCATTGGGATTCTTGGCATGATAATTTCAATCATTGTCTATCTCCTAATGCCACTGTGGATTCTCTGGTTTCCCATACCTCTGCCCTCACTTGTAAGATGGATTGGTGTCATTCTTGGCTTCTGTACAGTTCCCTTTCTTGTGTGGATTCATCGAACGCTTGGTCGATTCTGGGCTGCCGACTTGGAAATCAAGGAGGACCATACCCTCATGACCAGTGGGCCTTATTCACGGATTCGCCATCCGATGTATACGGTCTTCATCCTTTTCACTCTCTCAGCTCTCCTTATAGCTTCTAATCTCTTCGTCACCGTATTTGCCATCATTGTTATTCTAATGTTCTATCCCATCTCCATAAAAGAAGAGGAAATGATGCTGGACCAATTTGGTGACGAATACCGCGACTATATCCAACGAACCGGTCGCTTCCTTCCTAGTCTCCGACAAGTGAAAATCTCTGATTCAGATCAGGGAATTGAGAATTCAAAATGACACCAAAAAATAACACTATCTCCGACTATCATGGCATAACTCTGCAACAAGCAGAGGCTGCATTTCTCCACAAACTTGAAGAGATCATTGGAGAACCAATACCCAGTACAGGTATCGGATTTTACCGAACTGGCTTCGTTCACTCCAAGCATCAGGTAACTGGCTTAAGCATTCGCGAAAAGGGTCTCAAATCACTCCCAGACTCAATTGACCATCTTCGAAACCTAAAACGACTTTATCTCCGCGACAATCAGCTGACCACCCTCCCCGAAAGCATCGGTAATCTAGTGAATCTCGAAAACCTTGATGTCTTCAATAATCAAATCAAAACGCTCCCCTCCAGTATCGGTAATCTTCACAAACTTCACCGCTTCGACCTGTCACGCAACTATCTCCATGCCCTTCCCCCAAGTATCGGCGACCTCAATTCATTAGAACGGCTAGGGCTTCTCAACGTCGAATTGAAAACCATACCTGACACAATCGGTAAACTCAGCAATCTTTGGGACTTTATTGCCTCTATCAACCAACTCACCTCCGTTCCTCATACAATAGGTAATTTAACCAAATTGAAACGCCTTGTGCTTCATAATAATCAACTCCAGTCTCTTCCTGATAGTCTAGGCGATTTACGACAACTCGAACTACTCTCTCTGCATACAAATCAACTAACGAGTCTTCCAGTAAGCATAACTCGGTTAACATCACTAACGATTCTTAGACTAGAGAAAAATCGATTACAAACTCTTCCAAAAAAAATCCAAACCTGGCTTAATATGCTCAAAAAGAAGGGTTGCGGCATCCGACAATAAAGGTTCCAAAACTATTCTCATATAGAATTGACAGCACATATTAACCTAAAGCTCCTTTCATCATCCATTTGAATAGTTAATTCAGCGTGAGGTGCTAATAGATGTCAACAAAGGACCAGGATCGTCCCGATTTCACTGATCAAGATGCAGTTCGATTCGCAGACGAGTTATTTAACATTCAAGGCGTTGTTCAGGAACTACCAAGTGAGCGAGATCGCAACTTTTACATTAAAACGAAATCAGGCGAAGAGTACGTTCTTAAAATTGCTGCAACTTCTGAACAGCGTGAAATCCTTGACTTTCAGAATGCGACAATGAAGCATCTAAGGAAACAAGGAAGTACGGTAAATTATCCTCAAGTTCACAAAGCTCGAACGGGAGAATCAATAGTCACAGTCTCAGATACGAAGGGAAGACCGCATTTCATTCGCGTACTCTCCTATTTGCCTGGTAAGGTTTTTGCTAAAGTCACTCCACATACGCTCGATTTGCTCTTTGATTTGGGAAAATTCATTGGTCAAATGAGTCACGATTTAACGGGCTTCTCTCATCCAGCAACACAAAGAGACCTCTATTGGGACCTAAAGAATGCAACTTCAGTAATTAAACAACACAAAGAACTTATCACGGATCCAGATAAACGAAGCCTCGTAGAACACTTCCAACAACTCTTTGAGGCTCATGTGCAACCAATATTATCTCTGTTACGAACAAGCGTGATTCATAACGATGGTAATGATTACAACATTATCATCGACAAAGCCCATAATCCACAAGAACGCAGATTTGGGATTATTGATTTTGGAGACATGGTAGCAAGTCATACAGTGTTTGAACTAGCTGTCGCAACAGCTTATGCCATAATGGATAAACCTGATCCAATCACAGCTGCAGCCCGAGTTATCAGCGGGTTTCACTCCGTTTTCCCACTCACTGAACAGGAAATCGAATTGCTATTTTATCTGATTTGTACGCGGCTCACAATGAGTGTCTCAATCTGTGCTTATCAACAAAAACTTGAACCAGAAAATGAATATCTGCGCATTTCAGAGCAATCTGCCTGGACACTTCTCTTCCGGCTTAAAGAGGTTCACCCCCAATTCGCAACCTATACTTTTAGACACGCATGTAATTTGGCTCCTTTACCGCAAAACAAGGAGATAGTCAAATGGTTACAAGCCAATCGCAAGCAAATTGGGTTCATAGTTGACCTAAACCTACGAACAGCTCCTTTAACCGTTCTTGATCTCAGTGTCGGCAGTTCCACATTCAGTAGCCTACTTTACGCCGATAATACATCAAACATTGCTGATATCGTAGTCCACAAATTAAAGACTGAAAATAGTTGTGCAGGAATTGGCAGATACGATGAAGTCCGATGGATTTACCTCACTAGGCAATCCCTTGCCACTATTACTCCTGGAAAAGAAGAACGCAACATTCATCTCGGAATGGATATATTTCTGGAGCCAGGCACACACATACTCGCTCCAATGGCTGGGCGGATTCATAGTCTCCAAACACACGCTACAAACCACACTCCTGGGCCAACCATTATCCTTGAGCATCAAACAAAAACGAAACTCAAGTTTTTCACCATGTATGGAAATATGAATAAGGACTCGATTCGAGAACTTGAACTCGGAAGCCTGGTGAAAAAAGGCGATAAGATTGGTACCCTAGGCGAGTTCAAAATTGATGGTAAGAAATTATCGCATCTACATTTTCAAATCATTTTAGATTTACTGGATCACACGGGCGTTTTCCCGAATATGGCCAAATCGAGTCAGAGAGAGGTCTGGCTGAACCTCTGTCCCAACCCCAATCTCATTTTAGGGATTCCCTCCGAAGCGTTTCCTTCAGAGCCTCTGAAAACCACCGACATCCTTCGTATTAGAGATCATCATATCAGTAACACTTTGAGTGTTGCTTACCAAAAACCCCTGCACATTGTACGTGGACTAATGCAATACCTTTTTGATGATACAGGCAAAGCCTATCTTGACGCTGTGAATAACGTTCCTCATGTAGGTCATTGCCACCCTCATGTTGTCAAGAAGTTGCGAGAGCAAGCAGCTGTTCTAAACACAAATACCCGTTATCTCCACAAGAATCTCATCAAATATGCCCAACAACTCTGTGCAACCTTACCCGAACCGCTCCAGGTTTGTTTCTTTGTCAACAGTGGTAGTGAAGCTAATGAACTTGCCCTCCGACTAGCCTTCACTCACACTAAACAACGTGACCTAATCGTCATTGATGGCGCCTATCATGGCAATACTAGTAACCTCGTTGATATCAGTCCCTACAAATCCGATGGACCAGGAGGCAAGGGTACTCCACCCCATGTCCACAAAATTACAATGCCAGATGTATATCGTGGGAAATATCGTGCCTCCGATCCTAAAGCTGGCGAAAAGTATGCCCGAGAAATATCTGGTGTAATCGACCAAATCAACAAGGGTGGACGCGGAATTGCAGCCTTCATTTGTGAACCCTTAATGAGTTGTGGCGGACAAATTGTCCTTCCCAAAAATTATCTTCGTGAAACATTCCGCTATGTCCGCCAAGCTGGCGGAATCTGTATTGTGGACGAGGTCCAGGTGGGTTTTGGACGCGTCGGCACAAACTGGTGGGGGTTCCAAACCCAAAACGTGGTTCCCGACATCATAACCTTAGGTAAACCAATAGGAAATGGTCATCCCTTAGCCGCTGTCATCACAACCCCAGAGATTGCGAACTCCTTCAATACAGGTATGGAATTCTTCAGCACAACAGGGGGCAATCCCGTGTCCTGTGCAGTCGGTATGGCAGTTTTAGACGTTATCAAAGAAGAAGAGCTTCAAAAACACGCTTTAGAGGTAGGCAATTACCTCAAGCAGCAATTAACTCAGCTCAAAGACAAGCATCCTATAATTGGCGATGTCCGTGGCCTCGGACTCTTTATTGGTGTAGAACTTGTTCAGAATCACAAGACATTGACACCCGCTAAAGAAGAGGCAAAGTACATCATTGAACGCATGAAGAATCTCGGCATCCTCATCAGTATCGATGGACCACTCCATAATGTGCTCAAAATAAAACCCCCATTGGTATTTACCAAAGAAAACGCCAACCATCTGGTAACCACGCTTGATCGGGTTCTTTCCGAGGACTTCGTTAACCTCGCAAAATAACCACAAAAACACCTGCAAGGGGATACATATGAAATCCTCAGAATTGAACACTGAAAATGAATCTGAAAAACCTCTTACTCCCTCGTACTTAATCACCCTATATTTCATCGCAAATGGACCCAAATATGGGTATCAGATTATTCAGCTCTTGAAAAAACGTAATTATCGCGAATGGCTCGATATCAAGGACTCAGCCATATACCGAAGCCTTCACCAACTAGAAAAACGTGGCCTCATATCAAGCGAAATTAAAAAACGAGCCTCGCAGAGTGCTCAGCGTGTCTACACCATTACACCGCTTGGTCAGAAAGTATATTCTACCCAAATCTTCAACATTCTAAGTCAACCATCACAATCTAGATCCCTTTTTGAGCTTGGTGTCTCAGCTTTGACCGTGTTAGAACGAGACCAACTTCTCAAAGCCCTCTCCACACACCGAAACTACCTAAATCAACGGTGTAAATATCTCCAAAATATTGTAGAAACTCTCGAACACATTACCGAGATCCGTGAATCTGAACCCACACGGCTTATCGGAAAAACCCCAATCTCCAACATCCCGATAAAAAATATTGGAGTCATTCATGCTCTTTTCGATCGACCTTACAACTTAATACAAGCAGAAATTCAATGGCTTGACAAATTCATACAGCAAATCGAAGAAAATCCTGACTTCCCCGAATTGAAAGTTAGCTAGAATTCATATCCTACAATCATCTGAGTATCAAAGCTTCCTTGAAAGCTTATTCATTCCAGTATTGAAGCGATCTTATCTGCACACGCCAGTGCAGCGTTGAAGGCGATGTCACTGCCAGCTCCAGGAGCATTATGCGCGTCACCCGCTAAGTAAAGACCTTTAATCGGCGTTTGAATAGGAAGTCGTTGATTGCGGTTTTGGTTTATTCTAGGTGCTGCTCCATCAACCACTGGAAGGACCAGTCGGCGAGTCCACTTTGGTTTGGGAGCCTTAGGAAACATCTGATACACTAACGCCTCGAGTTGCTTCATTGCAATTGCTGCTGAGGGATCCTTCTGTATCTCTTTGGCTGGGAGTGGATAATAAAATGTTAGAAGCTGCTCTCCGGCGGGGGAAACGCTGGAGTCGATATTTGATGTTGCTTGTCCCATGATAAAGGGGTTCGCACTGACAATCAAACCTGGTGCATCGGTAATCGGTTCTGCAAATCCCAAATCGAGGCTCACACCCGCTGTAGGAATAAGCTGCTTTGCCAGTTTAATGATTTTCTTACAATCTGAATCAGCTCGTGGTAAAAAAGATGAAAGTACATCTGGTGGAACTGCGGCGATAATAGTATCACACGATATCCTGTCATTCCCAATCTGTATTGCTTCAGCAGCCCTATCCTGCAAGTGAATTTTGTTTACAGTTTTTCCTAATCGAACCTCACCCATAACCTCAATCTGTTCCCTTAAGGCTTGAAGCAGAACTCTCCAACCTCCCTTCGGGTACCCAGCAGCTTTGCCACTCCGAAGAATTGTATTCATAATATCGAGCATCTCCCCCATCGATGCGACAGTCAAATCGGGCTCAATTAAAATCAGTCCTGCATACAATTGGAAAATCCACCGTATCGTTTCCGACACTTCAAACTCAGCAAGCCAACTGGCAACCGAGGTTGTTAACAGATCCTCAGGATCCGCACTCATAATACTAGTAAACAAGGTACCAATCACTGATCGATCTGCATCACTAAGGAGTGGTGTAGCCATTAATGCTGAAACCGAAGTCGGTAAAGAATACCACTTTCCGTCATGGAATAGCTGCCCCTCGCCTGAAGGCAAGATATCAAGCTCCAAACCTAACCTCTGAAACACAGTTGCGGCAACACCAGCGTCTCCTGCCCTAAGGGAATGAATCCCCCAATCTACAATATAGCTAGGTTGAAGTGATTGCGAGTTTGCCCGACCACCCAGAATCTGCTTCGCTTCTAAAAGCAAAACTCGGTACCCCTTCTTTGAAAGAAGGGCACCACAACTGAGCCCCGCAATCCCACCACCAATAATAACCACATCAAATGCCATTCCAATCACCATCCAATTCAAATCAGTATTAGTGAAAATAAAGACATGCAGAGTAAATGTAATTTATATACAATATAAGCCTAATAGCCTAAGCACGACAATCTGAAACTACGGTTTCTCATGGAGTGGAGATAAATCGTAATGGTAAAACTCCAACATTGGAAAAGTCTGTTATTGCTGTTCTTTTTAGTCATTTTTGGTATTAGCTTGTCTCAGAAAACTGGAATTGTGAATGCCCAATGGGAACAAGACACTTTGGGGCCCGATACGGCGCGCGTTGTCAACATCGTAGACTGTTTTGAAGAAATGGTAATCGATGTCACTTATCGAGTAACATCTGGTCCAAGCATTGATGCCTATCTATGCGAAGGATTCATCACCCTCCTACTCGGTCCCCCATCTGACCATATTCTCTTTGACGCTGATTCATCAGAAGGTCATTGGAGGTATACAGTCCTCACAGAGGGAAATTATGCTGTGGTCTTCATTAATGATCAAAACGAAGATGTGGTCATTCAGTATCTCATTGAGACCCAATTTAATCCCTTCGGTAATTTCCCATTTGGAGCACTTCTGCTAATTGCGGTACCCATTGGAATTATTGTCATAGTTGCAGTAGTAATTGTAATAGTTGTAATCAGGAGACGTACAAGACGCCAAGAATTTCTAGATGAGGGTGCCTGACAACACTTGAGAATAAGATAAAAAACAATGAAAATGGGAAAAATCATTCAACGGAGTTGTTTTTCCTGTTAAAACCACAATGGGGCTCATGGCGTAATGTCTTTTACTATTTAATGGCTTTAGTTGGGTATGTAATCACAGTTATTGCTGTCTGGGGGATATTGCTCGTGCGCTATTTGGGAGACAATTCCTACCCGCATAATGTTGATGCTGTCCTTCTCTTCATAGATTTCCGGTGGGTATACATCATTGGTCTCCTCATACTCTTTGTATTCTATATCCCGTTTCTAGTAAGGATGTTTCAAACAGCACAAGGATATGCACTAGTGGGAATCATCGTTTTGGTGTTAAAGGCATCAAGTGCTATTGTCTTTGTGATATTATATCCCCTGACATTATCCAATCTGGCATATTATGGCTGGTTTGGTAATGCCGTCACTTCGAATGGCTTGTGGTTCTGGCAATATGCATGGCCATTCGGCTTGGAATGGTTTCTCTGGGCCATTTCTGATCTATTATTTATCTTCCACTGGTTAATCGCATTATTCTCCTAACGGGTGTATGATGAACGACTTCGTCCTTAACTAGCCTACAATCATCCAATCTAAAAAAGAAAAGAGGGCCCAGACAAGCTGGGCATAGTGGTTAGTCTACATAGGGTCAGCTACGTGTGAAGCTGCTGCAGTTGCCACAAGATTCCAATCGTAATTCTCATAATAGAAAGGAACTGATACTCCAAAACCAATTCTAATTTTGAGAACTATGTAACCTTTCAGGTGCAGTATTGTTTTCGAAGATGCGGTTGAAACATAGCGCGACCAGGTCGTTGAGGTGGGAACTCCTGTAGGCATATCCCAATGACCCATACTGTCAGAATTAATGAAAACTTTGGATTTAAAATACCCAAGCGAGGTTTGTGTGGTCACTTTAGCGTAGGTGACATGTCCCTCAATCACCACTGGGTATCCCAACATGTAAAATACCTTGTACTGCGCCGGTACTAATGCTCCAATTAGCTGATAAAGCGTAGCTGGGCAAGCCGCCTCGTATGCATTGATATCAATATCAAAGTTCGCTTTTCTATGAGTCAAATCAACCCACGCTCTGGTTTCAGCCCAAACAGACCAAGTAACCTGACCGAAGAGACGATGGTATTCCTGATGACAACCATAACCAATTGATGAACCACCGGCAATCGCTGAAACCGTAGATCCTCCTGCTATCACAAACACAAAAACGGCTAGCACAGCAAAGGAGAGTTTAGTGCGTCTTTTCATGACTTTTAGACTTCCTTTGGTTTTTTTGATTTGCTTCTTACAAATGAGAAGCTATGAAGACTTCCTGAAAATTAATATTAAAGACCAGAAACCCAACCAAAAAAGGGGGGAAAATTTGGAATGGGGAGTTATATTTGCTTGTTTTTAGAAATAAAAGGATTAAGACATCTTTTAAAAATAAAAAACGTAAAATAGTGTCAGATTATCGAAATTAACACTCATACTGATAGAAAATATTGTTTACTGTGTAATTTTCTTGCAAAAATTTCTTAGAAAGAGAAAATCAAAAATATTGGGCATTCAGTCTAACTTAACTAATCGGAAATCCCTGACGAGATTTTACGGCACTAAAGCAATCACCAGGGAATGTAACGTCTGAATCGTTCATTACTAGGACAGTGAGAGAATCCAATGACCACTATAGGGGCAAAACAGGTTTCTGGAAAGAAGGCATTCGAGATTTTGTCGAAACTAACATTGGATGAGAAATTTCAACTCCTGACAAGTCCAGGGTTTAGGAGAATCTATGTGACTAAACCAATCAAACGGCTGCGTATCCCTTCTTTTAGAACAACAGATGGACCATTGGGTGTCGCATATCACTCAAGTGGGTTCAAAAAGTGTACGCGGTTTCCTGCGACAATATCAGTGGCTTCAACATGGAATAGAGGCCTCGCCAGAGCAATGGGTGTGGCAATGGCAGAAGAAGTACGTGCCGTTGGAAGGCATATGCTTCTGGCACCCGGTATCAATATCGCACGAACACCTCTTAATGGGCGAACTTTCGAGTATTTCAGTGAGGATCCTTATTTGACAAAAGAACTTGCGATTCCTTTCGTTCAAGGCGTTCAAAGTGTAGGAATTGGAGCTTGTGTTAAACATTATGCAGCAAATAATCAAGAAATTGATAGAAGATCCTGCAATGCGATAATTGCTGAGAGGCCTTTGCACGAAATCTACCTTCGAGCATTCCGAGAAGTTGTCAAAGAAGCGGATCCCTGGGCAATAATGGGCTGCTACAACAAGGTCAATGGTGTGTATGGTTGTGAGAACAAATATCTCATTAAAGATATTCTAATGGATCGATGGGGATTCAAAGGATTTGTCATGTCAGACTGGTTTGCAACTCGACCTATCGAAACCACAGAAGGGTGCATCAATGGAGGCTTATCGCTTGAGATGCCAATCCCTAGTAAATACAAACGGAAACGACTTCAGAGATCTTTGAAAGATGGGAAATTTTCTGTTGAATCCCTTGATGACTTGGTATATCGTTTCCTTAGGGTTCTTTTGATGGCACAATCTTTTGAGCAGCAATCGGGTTCTCGAAATTCCTCTGAACACCAAAACCTAGCAAGGATTATCGCTGAGGAAGGAATGGTGCTACTGAAAAATCATGGAAATCTTCTGCCCTTGTCATTAGATGAAATAGATTCGATCGCATTGGTTGGTAGGAATTTGAAGAAAAAGTTCGGTGGATTTCTTTATGGCGGATCCTCAGCGGTTAAACCTCCTTATGAGATTACACCTCTCGAAGGACTGAAAGAGAAATTGAAAGGGAAAGTGAAAATTCTCTCAAATGTTTCTAAAGCTGATATTGCCATCGTTTTTGCAGGATTGAATCACAATAAAGGCGAAGACTCCGAAGCGTCTGATAGAGCAAAACTAGAACTTCCCACAGAACAAGTAGAATTGATTACAACCACCGCGGCAAATAACCCTAACACTGTAGTTGTTCTCATAGCTGGAAGTCCAATAGCGATGCGCGAATGGATAAATAAGGTTCCCGTGGTGCTTGATGCTTGGTATCCAGGGATGGAAGGCGGAAGAGCAATTGCAAATGTACTTTTTGGTGACGCCGAACCCTCTGGACGCCTTCCTATCACGTTTCCAAAAAAACTCTCAGATTCACCTGCACATAGTAGTAGAGAAAGACGACACTATCCTGGTGATGATGAAAAGAATGTGTTCTATGATGAAGGCGTTTTCATTGGTTACCGCTGGTTCGATGAAAAGGAAATAGAACCATTATTCCCATTTGGATTTGGATTATCTTACACGGGATTTGAATACGAAAATGTCCTCATAAGCAAAGAATCAGCTTCTGCTAACGATGATTCACTCGAGATACAGTTGGATGTGATAAATATAGGAGATAGACCAGGAGCAGATACTATTCAAGTATATTCCAGAGATATTCAATCATCAATAGTAAGACCACCTCAAGAGCTCGTCGGTTTTGAGAAAGTCTTTCTCAAACCTAATGAACGAAAGACAATATCAATACAAGTGCGTGCAAGAGACCTGGCATTCTATGATGTAGAAAGCCACGATTGGAAGGTTGAACAAGGTGAATTCCAATTGAAGATAGGTAGGTCGAGTAGAGACATCAAGATGAAGACCTCGATATTATTCGACTAACATTGTAACTTCTAAATTATGACTTCTATGTGTGAGAAACTGGGCAAGGTCACGATCTGGGTCACTAAATAAGAATATATGAGCAGGCGGCAGGCGTAATCCATAGCTTCTTCAAACCGGTCTTCATTTATTGGGAGGCTTGGCCTCTCCCATTCTCTCTTTTTGTTTGGGTTTTTGGGGGAGTGGTTTGGTGTGGATGACAGACAATGTCGACAAACGTAATCGGTCTGGCTTTCCGGAGTCGGATACGACCCCACTCTTTAATTCCGTCGATTTGTTCAATGGCTTGCTGGAGGGGCATCACCAACTCAGAAGGTGCACGAGCCATTTTCAGTTTCAGAGACTTTAGTTTTTAGAACTCTTCCAAAGGCTTTTAATGCTACTCAGCAGATGAAATTGGCATTATTAAGAAAATTGCAACATTAATCTCCTTTAGAGAATGATAACCTTGCCTAAACCAAAAGTGGGTTTAATTACGCTTTCATTAGAACGTGAACGAACTGACATCGCCAAACAAGCCCATTCAGAATTGCTTACTGCTCTGAAAGGCCAACAGCTAGATGTCACTCCCCATGCCGATCTCGTTCTAACCATGGAAGATTCAGTCCAAGTATCTGAGGATATGGTTCATGATAGAATTCAATGCATCGTCTATAATATTGGGTCTTGGGTCTACGCACCCATGGTAGTATCCGCTGTTCAAGCAACTGGGCTCCCGAGTATCGTATATGGCTATCGAAGCCCAGCGGCTTTTAGCCTTGTGGGAGCCGCTATCACCCATGGGAGCCTCGATGAACTAGGTCTTTCCCACCGCTTCATTTACGGAGAACCGGATAACCCTAGTGTCCTCAGGGCAATATCAAGTTATAGCCGAGCGGCAATGACCTATGATGACTTAGCACGAAGTAAAGCCGTAGTCATCGGAGGAAAAACAATGGGTATGATGACAGCAATGGTCGATTTCAGCCAGATAAAAGAACTCTTCGGCACAGAAATTGAACACGTGGACATGCTTCGTGTTTTTTTAATGGCCCCAAAGATTCCCTCTAAACGGGTTAAGACCAAAATGGCATGGGTGAAGAAAACCTTCGGAGCAGTAAATGTATCCGAAGAAATTTTAGAACGAAGTTTGCGGCTTTATTTTGCAATAAATGAAATTTTGGATAAGGATGGCTATGCATTTGGTGGTTTCAAATGCCAACCAGAATTTATTGAAAATTATGTCAGTGGCTGTATGGCTTTGTCATTGCTGATTGATGAAGGCAGAATCATGTCGTGTGAAGCCGATATGAATGCAGCCCTCACCATGCGCATCTTACACCTGTTAACTGATAGTCCTGTACTGTTTGCAGATGTCAATGATCTTGACATGGTCACTGGTCAATTGCGCCTAGTCAACTGTGGAACTATTGCGACCAAGATGGCATCATCTCCAAAAGAAGTGGAATGGAATCCCCAATATGAATACATGGGAGCATGTTTAGGAGCTTGTCCCACGTTCTGTTGTAAGGAGGGTACTGTCACCCTTGCAAGACTGAACCGATTCGCTGGAGATTATATCCTTCATATTGCTAGCGGAGAGGCCTTTACTCAACCAAAAGAGACCTTCAAAGAAGCCCGTGATCGTTGGCCCCATGCCTTCATTCGCCTTGATGGAGATCCTGACCTCTTCCTTCAACAGCTACGATCAAATCATTTACACATGGTCTATGGAGATATTGTAGAGGAGCTCCTCGACTTTTGTGATATTGTAGGCATTGATGCCATTCAAACCTAACCAGTCTAAGTCCCGAATAATTTCTTAGTTTGTTCTTCAAACAGCCTAGTATTATGTTACACTCACTCTGTTCTTAGAATTAAAGCAGGCTTCTACGATGTTGAATACCGTTGGTAATTTCTTAAGAAATAGAGGAGAATGAAACAGGCGTTTCAACTGACAACCCAAGTATTGTCATGGTTCTAGCCCATTTCTATGAACATGAAATTATTGAATCAATGAATGTATAATTACTTGTTGAATTCCATTTCAGTATCAGATGGGTTACATTATGAGAATGGAACATATCCATTAATAGTGTGTTATAAGCAAATTAGGATTATTTTCGAAGACATATTTGCTCTTTTGAAATATATCATAAAAGAGAAGAGTTATTTCACGTCGTTGGTTACTAAATTCCTAAAATCTGATTTCTAGCGTCTTTTATTAAAATTGGGCTTTTTTTTGGTAGTTTGTTGTATACCCAAGGTACAAAAAGAAGGCTGAGAAATGTAGTGCAGAGTCTGAATAAGGAGATTTTGATCTCGTGGAAGATATTGTCCTTAAATATTCTACATTAGAAGGAGATAAGGTGCAAGTCCAGGTTTCTCCGGAAAAAACGAATATCGTATTTTATGGACTGGGTATTGTTGAGTTAGACCTCTCGTCTATCGACCGTCTTACAGAAATTGAGGAGCTAGATTTACGAAGAAACCATTTGACCCAAATTGATCTTACGCCTCTTCAATACTGTCCTAACCTGAAGAGTCTGCGGTTAAGTGGGAATCAATTAACCCAAATCGATCTTAGTTCGCTCGAACATTGCAAACGATTACGTAATCTGGGGTTAAGTAATAACCAGTTGGCTGAAATCGATTTGATAGCGCTTCAAAACTGTACGAAGCTTCGAGAGCTTCATCTTTCAGATAATCAATTACGGAAAATTGATCTTTCCTCCCTTCAACATTGCACAAACCTTCAAGAAGTTAGTCTTAATTGGAACGAGCTT
>JAEOTO010000045.1 GCA_016839805.1 Candidatus Hermodarchaeota archaeon | reverse complement strand
GTATAACTCTGTATACCTCCGCAATAGGAGATGATTGGATTCTAGACTCTTGTGAAGACTTCATTACGAGTTCTTCAATACCACAATCATATGCGTTCCAGTAGCCATCGCCAGTTATGTGCCCCTTAAAAATGCAGAGGAACCAAGGTCAGGTGTTCTAATCCTTAGGATATTATGCAACGGAGTCCTATAACAGAATATTACTGGGTTGCACTGGATGTAAGTGAAATGGAAAGAAGAACAAAACTATTGGTTGTGTCGGCTTTTATCATCATTCTTACCACAACCATTGTTGCAGCTGGAACCTTCATCTATGTTAACCAGCCTGAATTCTTTTTGACTGGCAGCTTAAACTTCAATGACTCAGGTCAACACCATGGTGGATGGGAAGCTACTTGTCAATGGAACGTCTCCCTCACTGTGAAATCGGGTTTCGGATTACTAGTTGTCACACCGGAACCAGATTTGATGAATGGTGAAGTGTTGCTCAAATGGAGTTATTACATCAGTGGATTCCAGATCACTGAGGAGCAAATAGTCATGGCCATTGATGGTCACCCAGTCGTCTTAGAATTTGTTGAAAATGACACGATTTGGAATAGATATCATAACCATTACATTTGTGCCACACCTAATCTCTCACCAACTATTTTCCCAGGGTTAATGAGTCATTATTATGTCGAGTTGCGTCTAACTTAGATCCCCTTATAGAAACTGAAGCAGCCGTGATGTGACACTCGTTGTAAGGTTTCTATTAGGGCGTTGTAATACCAAACCCTCCAAAGGTGAAAAGCCAAACACCATCTACTACGACGAATTTGATGACCGCTATTCCTGGAACTAATAGAACCTCAAGCTAGTTCCCTCTGTTTCGAAGGAAGCCTAGACATCCAATACGCTTTTACTCACAAGCCCAAGCCTTACTGAAATTTATTCTGGATTTTTCACTTTGCACGGAAGTATCAACTAAAGAGAAGAGAAGGCGTGCGTGATAGGGTGAAAAGTGGATCTCAATCCTCAAAGTATTTAGCAATCTTTTATTTTGTTGATGAACTAAGACCTAGAGGTACTAAGACTTATTTTAAGAATAGAAAATACGTTTCAATTGGTTGATTAATTTGATGCATTTTAAGGGTCTGGACAAGCTGAAGGAAAAGCTTCCCAAGTACTTGGGTTGGAGAGTAGTAGAAATAGGATTATTGATTCTCCTAGGATTCAGCATCGCTTTGACCCTCATGTTGTTCATTGATTCAGTAACAAGAATTTTTCCGCACATGACGGTTTTGGTTTTGATTGAGCCAATTCTCCCGGCTCTAGGAGTGTTTTTGTGTGAGATAATTGCTTTCAGGTCGATCTGGGGGGTTTGGCAAAACAGGGACCGATATGTAGCAGAATTTGGAGAACTCGCATATCAGAAAGCGATACCCCGTGGTGTTTTTGGAATCTCTTGGATCTTTGCAATATGCATTCACATTTATATCCCAATAGACACTCTCCCAGCTGGAACGCCTGTAAATCCCATTACGACCCTGCTCTGTAGGTCCCTCATATCATTTCTGGGTATTCCTGTTGGACTTGATTTTACTATTCGAATCGTCTTGAGTTTGTTCATCGTAATCATTGGTTTATTAACAATCCGAAGTGCATTGCTCACCTTTGGATTTGACTACATGGCTCTGGTGTACCTCTACTATCCAGCTGAGTCACAGATTCAAAAACACGAGATATACTCGGTCATCCGTCATCCAACATATTTCGGATTGTTGTCCATCGCGATGGGGGGCCTGTGGCTTCGCTTCTCTGTTTACTCGCTGTTGCTCTTCTTTATGTTCTTATTTGGTTTACTGGCTCACATCTATTTTGTTGAGGAGAAGGAACTCCAAGATAGGTTTGGTGAATCTTTCATTGAATACCAACAAAACGTACCTGCTCTCTATATCAGGCTGCGTGACTTACGTATTTACATTCGATTCTTGACCAAGAGAGATACAGAATAAGCCAAGTTTTTTTAACCGACGCCTTTATACTCACATAATTCCGCTAAACTAAAATATCAGAATTCTTCAGCAAGAAAAAACCCGTTCTACACTTTCGGATAGTATTGAACGTCATATACTACCGGAGCAATTCCGATAGGCGTGATAAACAATAGTCCCGTTAGCATGTTCGTCACATTCGTTGTGTTCGCCTTTTGGCTAAAAGTGCAGCTAAAGCTGCGATAATTATTCCCTCAATTACTGCTGCTGTCACTAGCACTATTTCAATAATGAAAAACACTGGTAGTACGGGTTCTTCAATCCACTCGTATATGTCTATCGTCAGTTCAGAAGTGGTTTGTTCGGCTGCTCGAACCACGAAGTGCCAGTTTGAATCATGCGGGACAATGAATGTCGCTGTCTCAGTAGAATTTGTCGCCATGTAGAGATGTATAACAACATTAAGAGCATAGGGTTCATAATAAAAGCCATAGAATGTTTCATTATCCACAAGATCAATCCACGTATATCCGGTTGTAGATAACGTCAAGTCTACCCTATTTCCCTCCTCCAGTTCTTCTGAAACGCTATCAAATTCAAAGGGTGAACTCGAAACAAAATCGTATGATTCATGTTTTATAAGGGACCAAGAACCATTTGCTGAAACAACAGAGTATCCTACAACCATGAGTAGAAACACCGAGACTATTAGCAAGACTTTCTTATTCATTTTATCACCTCCATATGGGGTTCGTGTTTGTCTACTATCGCTATATTTCCTGTTTCTATCTGTCTAATAGACGAACATTGACAACTTTACAATACTATCAGCAAAGTCCCATATCCCTCCCATAATTTTCTTCATTTCTTTAAGCTTCTTATATGCTTTAGGTTTCTTACCTGTTAACAAAGTTTCTTTATTCATTTCATTGTCCCCCCTATTGTTTGTGCTTTTGCCTTGTTACCATAATATTGAATTTCTTCGTAACCTCAAATCTGGTGAGAACGTCGGCTATCGGTGAGAAGAGTGTTTTTGGCACTTTCATGTATCCTGTCTTTGATTCCTTGCCTCTATGTACTGCTTATTCATGTGGTATTTTTTCCCCAGTGATTTTGTTGGCAAGTTGGGCAAAGAATTCGTCAGGATGTAGCTCTACTACTACCACCATAGACTTTTGCACCAATGGAAGCAAGAAAAAGTAAGAAGAGAGAGGGGCTACCACCTACACTTGATAAATGGAAATGATACCAAAATAGAAATACAGCTTTATTTTTCATTAGATGTTTTTCAGAAAAGCCCGAAGGTTTATATGAGCAAAAGGAAAGTATTCCCTAAGAGTTTGTTTATTTTATTCGCTTTTCTATTATGTTAAGTTGTGAGTGTAAAAGATTTAATACTCACAAAATGTGAGTAACTATAGTATGCCAGTCCCTACTCATGCCTTTCAAGACGAGCTTATTGAAGCAGTGAAACGTGTGACACCAAGCGTGGTCAGCGTTAGTACTCTTGCATTAATGCGGAACTTCTACCGTGTCCATCCCATTGGTGGTATGGGCTCGGGGGTAGTGCTCGATGATCGTAATCATATCGTCACAAACCGCCATGTAATCGATAAAGCTCAACGGATTTCCATTGCTGATGCAAGTGGAGATCGCTATCAGGCGACTCTCTTAGGTAGTGATCAACTTGTTGATATTGCAGTGCTCCAAGTTGAGAATGGGGGGCTCATTCCTGCAAAGTTAGGGGACTCTGATAAGCTTGAAGTGGGTCAACTAGCCATCGCGGTGGGGAATCCGTATGGCTTTATTCTTGGTGGTCCGACAGTTACCACGGGCGTAATTAGCGCGGTACAACGCCAAATCCAGGCGAAGAATGTGGTTCTGGAGAAGCTGATTCAAACAGATGCTGCGATTAATCCTGGAAACAGCGGAGGTCCCTTATGTGATATTATTGGCAATGTGATTGGTATTAATACGGCGATGTTGCCCTGGGCGCAGGGGATAGGGTTTGCCATTCCCATCAATACTGTGAAGGAGATTGCTGAGGAGATTATTGAGTTTGGACATGTCCGACGCGCTTACATGGGATTTCTAGGTGTGAGTGTGAACCCACAAATTGCTCGTACCTATTCTTTAGGTGTTAAGGAGGGCGTGCTTATTGCACAGGTTGTTCCGCGAAGCCCAGTTGCACGGGCGGGATTGCAAGAGGGTGATGTGATCGTAGCTTTTGATGGAGAGAAAATTTCATCGATGGGTGAGATCCAAGAACAATTGCGGAAGCGGGAAGTGGGGAGCCGTGTTGATGTTACGGTTGTGCGTGGTCGGAATCAGCGTCGGTTGTCGCTTATTCTTGGTGAGGTTCCAGCTTAACCTCACTGGCTTTTTCATAGAGTCTGGTTGGTGGGGGTTCTTCATCTGGTGAGCTGGGTTCATATTTGATGTTGTTGACGAGCCAGAGTATGAGGGCAAAGAGGAGTATGTAGGCTAGGAATAATCCGAAGTAGATGAGGGGAAGGATGGGGAAGAAAAGGATTGTCACGACGAGATCAAGGGCTATTGGAAGTAAAATCAACATGAAACCGATTATGAGATAACCGATGAGTCCTGGAAGAATGTTAATGCGGGATTTGATTTGGAGAGTTTTTACCCAGGTAGGTTGGGGTTCGCGTAGGTAATAGAAGAGTGCGATTCCGGCGACGATGATACCGATTATCCAAATTATGAGGAGGATGCCAGTGTAGAAAAGGAGGAGTGCGAGGTTATTAAGGCTGAGGAGGATGCTTTCGGTAAAACCGATGAAATTGATGAAGCCGTGAATAATCATGGGGTAGATAACATTGCGTGTTGTGACATAGACGAACCCCAGGAAGAGGCCGAGGGCAACACTCGTGATGAAATGTGAGATCACATAACTTGGGCTACCAAAAAGGAGATCGTTTGGGACATGAATCATTGCGAATCCTAAGCTAGATGCAATGACAGCGGCGATTGGGGCCATGCCCCGGATTTCCAGGGTGGGGATGAGCATGCGCCGGAAGATGAGTTCTTCAAAGATTGCTGCCCCAAGGGATGCGGTAGCAAAGAAGAGCACAATATTCCAGGGATTTGCTAGTTGATCCAGACCCAAAATGAGATCGCCATAAGAGTGTTCAATGGGCATTCCTAGAGTCGTAAAGATGACAAAGAGGAGAAATGCAAGTAAGATAGCGACAGTAAGAGCTAGACAAGCCACACCCACAACCTTAGCGATGTTTATTGGCGATATTGGTTTAGTCTCAACATCTTTCACCTTGAAAAACGGTATCAAAAAGCCTAGCACAACGATAGTCCCTATGATTTGACCAAAAAGGTTCAACTGTAGGTTTTGTATGATGTCATCGGGGCTTAAGATTGGGATAGCAAAGTGGATGAGAATGAGAACAATTGCACCTATTGTTAAAAGTAATACGCCTAAAATAGTCATAATGGAGGGAGTTAGGAAGTTGAAAAAACTCTCATCGCGTTCTTGGATAACCAATGACATCACCGGTAGCAGGATTATACATTTCATGACCAAAAAAAGCAAGCCCTCGTGTGAAAAAACCGGTACAATATTGGGAGAACCCTAATCTGGTTGAATAGGTGATTCTCACACACCCATGTTATCTAACATGAGGGGTGCAAGAAGA
Organism: Candidatus Hermodarchaeota archaeon; assembly: GCA_016839805.1. Classification (GTDB taxonomy): domain Archaea; phylum Asgardarchaeota; class Hermodarchaeia; order Hermodarchaeales; family Hermodarchaeaceae; genus Hermodarchaeum. Next base: position 5,033 of record JAEOTO010000045.1, on the reverse strand, counting down.
CGGAAGGGGCGGATGCTATTCATACCCGTTTTGGCGCTTGTTTCGACATAGGTGAGTTGATGTTGGGCAGCAAATTCCTGTGCATCAGTTTCATCTATAGATGAAATCAGGTCAGCTTTGTTACCTACGATAATCATGGGAATTTCTCCACATGAACGTTTAACTTCATCAATCCAAAAGGATAACCTTTCAAAACTTTCTCGATTCGTCTGGTCGAACACCAAAACTGCCCCACGGGCACCCTTGTAATACTTTTTCCGAATAGGACCAAATCGTTCTTGTCCGGCTGTATCCCAGATATTCATACGCAGCTTGTTGTCGCCTATTGATATGTCTTGGACAAAGAAATTAACACCCAGGGTAAGGATATAGGAGGGATTAAAAACACCCTTAACGTATCGAACGACCAGGCTAGTTTTTCCCACTGCAGGATCCCCAACTACCACAACTTTAGCCCGATAACTATAGGTGGGCTCTTCCGTGTGTGATGTTGAGGGAGGTGGTGTCATAGCAGTTCCATCACTAATTTTTCTGTGAGGTTATATTCCTTTAAGCGTTCGTTTTCGGCTTTTATCATCGGGGCAAAGTGTTCAAAGAATAGCGTTTCATAACTCTGTCTGCGCCGAGTGCGTCTGGCAATGGCGATGAGTTCTTGTAGGATCAGATGTAAAGTATCAACGAGGGACTGAAGACGAACTAGATCAGGGTTTACCTGATCATAGGAAACGACACCGTGTTGGTCTACAGACATATGGCGAAGTGCGGGATCAGATTGTAGGTGTGTTTCGAAGATTCGTTTGATATCTGGGTAATGCATTTCACGAGACCGGTCTGAGAGAATCTTTTGTAGGGTGAGGTTGTAGAAGACCGTGTACACGTCGAGAATATCCATGATTTTAGCCGAAAGGATGCTAGCTTCACCCGTTTCCCAATGGGAAACAAGGCTGTCAACGAGTTCGTCAAAGACTTTGGCTCGTCGGGGGTCCCGTTGATAGACGGGTAATTTGTGTGCGGGGTCTTCAAAGATTTCTAAGAAGCGTTCATGGAGCATATCGAGGTATTCGCTGAATCGTTCAGGGTCTTCAGTAATATCAGTGATAAAAACCAGTAATAAACCGTTATCATTATCGACTTTGAAGAGAAACCGTGAATCGCGCATGGTTACTACATTCACGTGTTGCTGTGTAATTTTCAAGGCAAGAAGTTCAACACTGGCTAATAATCCGGATAGAAGGGTTGGATTATCGGAGACTTCGACAAAGGTTCTATGATAGAGGGGTTGTCCTGAGTCCCAGGCAATAACATAGAAGCTGTGAATCGCCATAATCACTCCTACCCTATTAGAGGAATTCCGCCAACCCAAATTCGATGATAACATAGCAGTTGAGAACCTAAATAAAAGGTATCCCTATTGTGAATGTAACGATTCATTTCTCATGATTTACTCAAAATTGTAATGAGTGAGAGTGGAGCAGAATTCAATAATTTCATTGAATTTAATGGGTTTTTTTCGGTTCTGTACCCGACTCAAATCATTAAACCAAAACAACAGGTTAAAGTCGTGCTTTCGTTCAGGCTAAGAGAAGAGTAAAAATAGGAGTTCACAGTGTGTGCGAACTAAAGTGATCGAAGTGGTATCCACGAATCAAATTATGGAAATTGAAGAAATTGCAGCTCGTGCCTGGCCTGCTAAACACACCCAACAACTTGGTGGATGGTTACTTCGGAGCACCGATGGCGTAACCCATCGAGCAAATAGTGTTCTTCCGTTACACGATCCCCCGAAAGGAGACATTAAGAAAGCTTTGGAAGTGGTTCAAGAATTCTATGGCATGCACCAGCTCCCTGTGCAATTTCAAATGACAAAAGCTAGTCAACCCACCAACCTTGACGAGGAATTACAATCATATGGTCTGGAAATCGAGATGCATGTGATTGTCCAGACTGCTAACCTCAACGATGTTCTCACAAATGAGACCGAAGTTGGGGTTGTAATCATGGGTGAACCTTGGGAAGACTGGTATAGGGCCTATTGTGAATACGCTGAATTTGAACCTACAAGATTTCGTGTCAGGCGAGATATTATTTCACGAATTTCTAGTGATAAAGCCTGTGCTGCCGCGATAAAGGGTGATAAGATTATCGGTGTTGGAATGGGTGTGCTTGATGGTCATTGGCTAGGATTGTTTTCGCTTGTCACGCAAGAAAAGTATCGTCGTCAACGTGTAGCTATATCGATTACCCAGAGCTTGGTAAGCTGGGCGCAAAGTCAAGGAGCTAAGAAAGCCTATTTGCAAGTGTCGGAACCGAATAAATCTGCCCAACAACTCTACTATAACCTCGGATTCAAAGATGCCTATACCTACTGGTATCGTCTCGCCAAGGAATAATGACCATTCATACCAAATTCACCGTTTCACATTCTAAAATTAGTGTGAAAACACATAATGCAAAATTATCATATTTTTTGAGAGGTAACATTAGGATGAGAAGTCCAGATAGAATAACAGACATCAGGGAGAATACGCAGCCTAAGTTTAGTTTTTATGAATAAATATAAAAAAATTGACACTCATCAGCTTGTTAATGGAAATGTAGTACATGGTTCTTTTTTGTTTAGTAAAACAGGGATTTTGACAAATATACTGAAATCGAAACACTCAAAGCATACGATTATGTAATGTCTATTCGTTGGAGGATTTGCCAGTGAATGTAGAGCAACGTATCGAGGAGCTCATCAAAGAACTGAGTAAACCAGGTCGCGAAGGGCTACGAGCCAGTACTGCGCTAGCAGAGATTGGCGCATTAGCGGTGATGCAACTAGTCCAGGTTCTCCATGAACAAGACGACGAATACACTCGCAAGCTTGCCGCCCTCTCTTTGGGTCGCATTGGTAAACCAGCTATTGATCCGTTATTAGATACAATGAACAGCGATAATCCTGCGTCACGACGCTATGCCGTGGAAGCTTTAGGGCACATTCGGTCAGAACCCCGTGTCTTAGGGGCAATTTTCCAAGCCCGTAAGGATCCTGACGAGCAAGTTCGACAAGCCGCATGGCGTGCCTTGGAACGGTTGCCACCTCGTAGCGAGGGCCAGTACGCCTAGTAGTGGCTATATGTCCCTACTGAGACCTGGAAATTATTTCAGCGTAAGCTTTCTTGTTTCGCTCAGGCGATTTTCAGATGACGTGAAACCATTTTATTTTCGATGGGTCGAAAACTGAGAGATAACCCAATACATCAAATGAAAATAAAACATAATAGAATCAATTCTAAATAAACATTTAGTGATATAAACACATTGAACATAAAAGGTATTAAATATTAAAAATGACAACTAAATAATCAAATCTTTCGATACAACGAACATACATAATTGATTCCCAAATATCTCTCTTATTGATAACAACCAACCATTCGAAGCCCCTCAGAAACGACGTGAAACTTCTGTTTTACATCATAGAACCCCAAAACTTGAAGTTTTACACAGTTTCCATAGTTTTTTTGGGTAGTTAGACGGAACATCTGATGCAGGAGGGTTTTGATGTTCAGAGGTAACAAAATTAATTTGCGAATTATGGAAAAGGAAGATATTCCCACCTACGCTAAATGGATGAATGATCCTGATTTTGTGGGTGAATTCTTCATCCCGTTTCCTCGCTCCGTCGCTGCTGTCGAAAAAAAATTTGATGAGGAGCAACCCGATAGTGCTACTTTCATTATTGAGGCAAAAGATGGTACACCCGTCGGGTGGATCACCCATTTCATGACGCGTTTTGGCGGATATATGTCAACAAAAGAGATTGGATACATGCTAGTTCCAGACCATCGGAGGAAAGGTTTCTGCACTGAAGCTGTTACAATGATGGTAGATTATCTCTTTTTAGATAAGGAATGGCAACGAATTCAAGCTTTAATCATGGAGGAAAACGTTGCCTCAAAGCGCGTCTTAGAAAAGAACGGTTTCAAAAAGGAAGGCGTACTCCGAAAAGTATTGTTCAGTGTGGGTCGTTTCCGGGATCTTGCCCTTTACGGCATTCTCCGTGACGAATGGAAAGAGCCGAAAATCTTACCTCATGGAGTGAAATAGATGAAGTGAAACGAGTCAGGGGATCCATTTTCCAACACGTTTCTTGTACTCCAGGTATTCATCACCAAACTTCTCTTCTAGGAGCTGTTCTTCGGCGTTGGCAAGGTAATTGTAGCCTACGATGACGCAGAGGAGTGGGAGAAGGGTGATGAGTGATAGTGTTGTGATCCAGAAGCCGAAATACAAAAGGATTGAACCTAGATACATGGGATGTCGCACCCGACTATAGACACTGGTTGTCACGACATGGGGTTCGGGGCCTTCAAAGATGATGTGCGATTTTTGCATGAGTACTAATGCACTGATAATAATGATAATTCCGGGAATTACATTGAGATAGAGGGGGACGAGGTACACAAGAGGTGTTATTCTGAGGAGAAAGGAATCCAGAATCCAGATGATAATAAAGAAAATGAAAAGTCCGATTTGGATTTGATGGCTTCGCCGGGCTTCGCCAGCGACATGGTTATGACCTGAAGAAGACATGGTTGATCACTTATGATTTAGGCTTGCCTAAAGCCCATATTTAAACTTTCACCTCGTTTTGATATCCGATAAAAACAAATTATCGCTATTGAGATGAATCATGGTGCAAATTAGGCTGAAAGTGACCGTTTTACCCAGGAAAAAGTGCGATAAGAGGGGAAAATTGCACCTAATCAGGATTCCAATAAGGTTTACTCGGTGTAGAATTTTTCTTATTCCTCAGGAGGGATTTCGGGAGCACTTTTACAGAAGAGCACGATTAATGCTGAACACATGATTATGAGAGGGAGGTAGAGAAGGTTGGTAAAGAACCAACTACAGATAATACCAATAATGGTGCCAATGATTATCGCGATAAGGACTCGGGTATGGCGTGGGCTCCAGTTCATTTTCAATGCCTCTTTGCACTGGTACATGTCCTTGACATATAATTATTTTTTCTGAATAAGAAATAT
>JAEOTO010000044.1 GCA_016839805.1 Candidatus Hermodarchaeota archaeon | reverse complement strand
TCCGCACAGACTACCATGAAGTGGTAATGCTTGTTCCCATAAGCCTTCTGGCTGTAGGTGAAAATGAAAAACAATTAAAGAGACTTGCCTGTGTACCTGCTATCATATTGATGGTATTCGGGAGAGTTTCCCATGACCTCAGAAAAAGTAGAGATTGTCAAAGATGTGTATTGGGTCGGAGCCATTGACTGGATGCTTCGAGACTTCCATGGCCTCTGGACCCCAAAAGGTGGCACTTACAATGCCTATCTAATTATTGATGAAAAAATCACACTCATTGATACTGTGGCTCCGAATTTTTCAGCGGAGCTCCTGGATCGGATTCGCACCATTATCGATCCTGCGAAAATTGATTATTTAATTTGTCAACACGTGGAACCGGATCATTCAACCGCTTATGCGGCGATGCTTGAAGCAGCTCCCAATGCAAAAATCATCACCTCGAAACGGGGTGCTGAATATTTACAGAAGAGTTTTCCAGGTATGGAATTCCCAATTGAGATTGTTGACGATGGAGAAACCCTTAGTCTAGGTAAACGCTCGCTGAAATTTGTGCAGATCCCCATGGTGCACTGGCCGGAAACGATGATCAGTTACATGCCCGAAGAACAGCTGGTCTTCAGTAATGATGCCTTTGGTATGCAAATCGCCACTCCCTATCGGTTTGCAGATCAAATTGATGACTGGTATGAACCACTCCGGTCGTATTACAGTTACATCGTTCGGTTTAATGCCGCAGCGGTTCTCAAGGCGTTTAAGAAAATCGAAGGGGTGCCCATTAAAATCATCTGTCCCTCCCATGGTCCAATTTGGCGGAAGAACATCCAAGAAATTACGGACATCTACTATCGGTGGTCGTCAAGCCCTGAACAAGAGCAGGCAATTGTGGTCTATTCAACCATTTGGAAGAGTACGGAACAAATGGCTCATGCCATTCGTGAAGGCATTGCTAGTGTTGGCGTTGCTGCTGAGATCTATAATCTCGAGGACGAACAGCTCAGCCGCGTGCAAGGCGCTGCCATGGAGGCGAAGGCCGTTGTAGTCGGAGCCATGACTTACAATATCGACCCGTATTATCCCACTGCTGCGTTCATGCCCTATCTGAAGCATTTGCGACCGACGAACAAAATTGGTGCAGCATTTGGTTCGTATGGTTGGGGTGGAGGAGCCACGAAGGTGCTCACAGGGCAATTGAAGGACTTCAAATTTGAAGAAGTTCTGGATCCCCTGAATGTCCAGTTTCGTCCTAGCGAGGAAGATTTAAAGCGTTGCTATGAATATGGACAAGAAATCGGACGGAAAGTCAAAGCCGCCTTTTCTTAATTTCATCAATCGAAACCGTTTCAATCAATAACCCCCTATACAAAAACTAAGCAGAATTTGTCGGAGGTTCCATCGGAAATCATCATGTCGTGTGAGTCCAAGGATACTATAGATACTTGTAAATTTAGAAGCAAAACATTGAAAAGCTTCGACATTGCGGGAGCGGTATCACTTCGACCTCACACATAACAGGAGGCACTTAGAAGTCATGCCAGAAGTTGGAATATTAGGTTATGGCGGTTACATTCCCAAATACCGAATCCGCGTTGAAGAGATCGCCCGGGTCTGGGGCAAAGATGGCATTGCGATTAGCCGAGGATTAAGTCTTGAAGAAAAGAGTGTCCCTGGACTCGATGAAGACACCACAACTATCTCTGTTGAAGCAGCACGAAATGCACTGAAATGCGCTCAGATTGATTCAAAGCGGATTGGCGCAATTTATGTGGGGTCGGAATCGCATGTTTATGCAACCAAGCCAACGGGAACTGTGGTTGCTGAAGCAATTAATGCTCCGAATAGCATACAGTGTGCAGATTTTTCCTTTGCATGTAAAGCCGGTACGGCAGCTATGCAGGTGTGTATTGGATTAGTCAAATCCCATGAAGTTGATATTGGGTTGGCTATTGGATCAGATACCGCGCAGTCTAAACCCGGTGACGCGCTTGAATATGCGGCTGCAGCGGGAGGTGCAGCGTTTCTCATTGGCAGTGATGATGATATGTTAGCCAGCTTTGGGGGAACCTTTTCTTATACGAGTGACACGCCTGATTTTTGGAGACGCGAAGGCACCGATTTCCCTGAACATGGCTCACGCTTTACCGGTAAACCCGCATACTTCCGTCACGTTGAACAAGCCGCTTTAGGACTGTTTAAGAAGATGAATACTAAAGCTGATGATTACGACTGGGGAGTCTTTCATTCGCCAAATGGAAAATTCCCTCGACGGGTGGCAAAAACCCTTGGCTTTAATGATGACAAAATCAAACCTTCGCTTATCGTTGATTATGTTGGAAACACGTATGCTGGGAGCTCTCCCCTTGGGTTAGCAGCCACGCTGGATATTGCTAAGCCTGGTCACAAAATCTTGGTTGTTTCTTATGGTTCAGGAGCAGGAAGCGATGCCTTTCACGTCGAGGTTATGAAATCCATCACTGAGAAACGAAAACGGAAACCCATGGTGCAAGATTACATGGATGATAAAGTCTACATCGATTATGCACAGTATGCAAAGCATCGTCGAACAATCAAAGTAGAGTGAGAATTATGACAGAAGAAAGTAATGCAAAGGAGCGAGTAGCCATCATTGGGATTGGTCAAACGGCATTTGGGGAGCAATGGGATCGGAGTATTCGTCGAATAACACTTACAGCTGCGACAGCCTGCTTAGCTGATTCTGGGGTGAGTGGTGATGATATCGATGGATTGTATGTCAGTAACACCTCTACGAGTTCTTTCATTCAGCAAGAACACCAAGCTGCCATGGCTGCAGATTCAGGCGGACTTCTCCCTATTGCATCAACGGAGGTAGAGGCAGCGTGTGCTAGTGGTGGTGTCGCTGTTCGCCATGGGTATATGGCCGTGAAATCAGGTGAACATAAAGTGGTGATGGTGGTAGGCTGTGAGAAAATGAGTGATATCTCTGAAGCTGCCATCGCTGACACCCTCATGAGTGCTGCTGATCGGGAATGGGAAGGACAGATTGGAGCGACCTTTCCCGCTCTTTTCGCACTTCTAGCCTGTCGATACATGCACCGGTATGGCACCACCGAAGAACAACTCGCTGCACCAGCTGTGAAAGCACATGCCAATGCGGTCGATAACCCGTATGCTCAATTTCGATTCAAGATTAATACCGAGGCAGTCCTTCGAAGCCCCATGGTAGCGGATCCCCTTCGTGTACTTAACTGTGCGCCTATTTCTGATGGTGCAGCAGCCCTCATCCTATGCCGAGGAGATATGGTTGATAAATTCGAAGGTGACCCGATTTGGATTGATGCCTCCACTCAAGCCTCCGACACTTTAGCTCTCCACGACCGTCCTCACATAACTCGATTTCGCGCAGTAACTAGCGCCGCTAAAAAGGCTTATCAAAAACTCAACATCACACCTAAGGATATTGATATTGCAGAAATCCACGATTCATTTAGTATTAGTGAAATCATTTCTGTTGAAGACCTTGGATTTGTAGAAAAGGGTAAAGGCGGCTCTGCAATAGCCGAAGGACAGTTTGATAAAAAGAGTCAATTACCCGTGAACGTCAGTGGCGGATTAAAGGCTAAGGGTCATCCCGTCGGTGCTACGGGTATAGCTCAGATTGCTGAACTTGTCGAACAATTGCGTGGCACTGCTGGTAAACGTCAAGTCAAGGGCGTGAAGCGCGGACTCGCCCTTAACCTCGGTGGTACAGGTTCAACCGCTGTAGTAAACATTCTCAATAGATCATAATTGTAAAGGTGAATCCTATGTCTGATCAAAGCGTTCCCATGTTATGGCGGCGAATTAAAAACGTCTATAATCTTGTCGGTCGACTTTGTCGAACCTGTGGGACAAAATATTTTCCTCCCATTCCCCTCTGTCCGAAATGCCGAAGAAAAACTGATTTTACTGATTATCAGCTCTCGGGATTAGGGAAAATCTATTCCTATACGATCATTCATGATCCACCCTCTGGATTCAAAGACCTAGCACCTTATGTACTGGCACTTGTCCGGCTAGATGAAGGTCCCCTCGTTTTATCTCAAATTGTGGAAGTGGATAATGACCAACTTGAGATAGGCATGAGTGTCCAAGTAGTATTTCGGCGAATCGGGGATGCAGGTCGTACTGGTGTGCTTCGGTATGCCTATAAGTTCCGACCACTCCCCGAATATGCGACAGGTCACATCATCGCCTCAGTTGAGGGAGAAGAAGGCGTAATGCATCTGGAAGTTCCGATGAAGGAACGCAAGCAGCGCTCTGTACGTAAGACCTTAGAAGCTGCAGGCAGCCGTGTGAGGCGTCGTTTACGGCGCAAGAAAAAGCAGGAAGAAGAGAACCAAAAAGAAAACAAGGCTTCTAAGTAATCCTCTTTCTTGTATTCGTGAACCACGCGATTTATAAGACCCATTGAATAGGAGTTTCGTCTCAGTAAAAAACTTAGAAGACGAAGTTTGTGTGGCATCCTATGAGGGTTGCTTGATGTCTGGCCAACGACGAGTTTTCAACTGTAAAAATATTCTCATTATTATTGTTGCCTCAATCGTTCTTGGGATGATGGTAAGCATCGTACCTTGGATCCAACCGAATGGTGGACTATGGGCGGATATTCCCTGGGCGAACTTACAACCCTATTCTGTGCAGGAGGTCCCAGGACTTGATGGAGAAATTCACATAGTTCGTGACCATTGGGGTGTTCCTCATATTTTTGCCAGTACCGACCCTGACTTGTATTTTGGCTGTGGATATGCTCATGCCCAGGACCGCTTATTCCAATTAGATTTGTATCGGCGTATTGCTCAAGGAAAACTCTCTGAACTTTTTGGACAAGAGAACTTGGAATTAGACCAATTCAATCGTCAACTTGGATTAACCCAAGCAGCTGAATATTCTCTTGCCCTCCTCGATCCCACTGTCCTAGAATTACTGGAAAGTTACACAGCTGGCATAAACCACTATATGGCTACAATTGGTACCAAGATTCCTGTTGAAATTCGGGTCCTAGGTTACTTTCCGACCCCGTGGAATGTCACCGATACGTTGAGCATCGAACGATATCTCGCCTGGATTCTTT
>JAEOTO010000043.1 GCA_016839805.1 Candidatus Hermodarchaeota archaeon | reverse complement strand
CGACTGTACGCCGATAACTCTGCTGGTTCTAGTCCCCGTAAAAACCTGGTTCACCGTGTATTGTACCCATCTGCCGCCAAACCGTTGATTATCGGATGAAGTGACGCTTTAAATACATTTACCTGCACCATCATCTAACTAAAAGAAGAAAAGACAGGACGGGTCCCTGTGCTGGGTTGGAGCTACAGGGAACCCTTTTCGGTTACTCCTCAATGTCCGCATTTTGCTTCAAGGATCGATAGGTTGCTTGTCGTTCCTCTTTGCTAAGGTATTGGAGGTGATCGATGAGGGCGGCTTTCTCCTCGAATTCGAGTCCTGGGATTTTGTCGAGTTCACGGCGAATTTCCGCGATAACAATCCGTGAGGCTGCCGGGACATCTTGAAGGTCGGGTGGCAACACGGTGGGAGCTGTGCGTTCCTCTGTCATGACCTTTGGCGGTGGTGGCTCCTTGGGCTTCACTTCTTCAATCGGAGGTGCTGTAGGTTCTGCGGGGGGCGCCTTGGCAGGTGGTGTTTTTGTTGGAGGCGTTTCGACTGGTGGTGTTGGAGTCGGTGTGACAGGTTCCTCTCGTTGAGTGAGGAAATCCATCCGACGTTGCCCCATCTGCCGACGCAAATCATCTAGGAACCAAATCCGGTCCTTGCGTGGAATCTTGCGCATCTCTTCGGCGAGAACGGTCTTCTCTTCAGCACCAAGACCAGGAATCTTGTCTAGTTCTGTTATGATGTCTTCTTCAGTCGCTGTGATTTCTTCAACCTCTCCAGTCGTTGGAATCATCGCTTTTGTAGCAGCAACTCCAATCGTCGACATGGCTGCCGTGACCATCGTCTCCATCGTAGATTCCCGGGCATGGAAGCGCTTCAAATCCTTCTTACTCAAGGAATAGCCCTCGTCTTTTTCCACAGTCTTGGCGAGTTTCCGCATCCGGCGGACTTGCCAGGGAATCGAATAAACTCGTGCCCAGAGAATCCAACCAATCAAAGCAATAACCATGATGACGGCTCCAAAGGATCCAGTGATGATTAATGTATTCATTAAATCAGTGAATTGTAAATTCACGTAGTTGCTAATCTCGTTAAGCAGATTATAGTTTTGTTTAGTTGCAAAGAAGGTTAGAGTACCAGAACTTGGAGTATTAGCAACAATTGTGACATTATAGTATCCTGGGTGAACTGGATCAGGAACGATTTCGATTAAAGCCCCCGCTGGGACATTCTCCCTGTCCCAATCAACGCTTGCACCTACAATGCCTGCGTTATGATAGGTATCATTCAGATATAGTGCAAAGTTATAGGTCGTTCCTACATAGAGTATATTTGGAATCGATTGCACTGAAATAAGTTCCATTGGAATTTCTCCGACTCGCAGACTTTTGGCAATCGTTTGCTCAACATAAAATTGGGAACGGAAAGTAATTGTAAGCTCGGCGTCTGCAGGATTCTCAAATAGGAAATGAACAGTCCAATAATTGGATACGGGGTCAAAGACAAAATCCTCGTAGTCATAGAAGCGGAAATATGCATCAAGAACCTCTGTGCTAGTTAGTGGATTTGTTGCTAGATCCTCATACCTGAAGGTAAGAACAAGGGTGTCCCCGATCGGAATGAACCAGCTGGAATCCGTAAAGGGAACTGAAACATTATAATCAATTCCATCAATGGTGACAAGAGTATAGGCCCTAATGATCTGAAGTCTTGTTTCAGCTTTACTAATGGTTAAGGGAACAGAAGTCGAAGTGTCTCCATATTTTCCATAGACATCATGATATATGCTGATTTCAAGAGCAAGAGTGCTAGGTGTTTCATTTGCAATGAACGAACCACTATACCAACCTGCTGTTCCATTATCACTTAATGCATATGGAATCTGTTGCCAAATGAAGTACAATGTATGACCTGAAATTGGATTGTATGCACTGGTTCCCAAGGTATTATTCAGAAAGACATTGATCGTGACATTCTCGTTGTAATTTGCTGAATAGGAGGGCTGTTCAACAATTATCTCACAGGGTTTGTACTGGACATTGATCGTAAAGGTGACTTGTCTTTCAACGGAGTTGGGGGAGCTTGCAATGACAATTATTGTATGTGTCCTAATATTCCAAAGTGAGGTATCAAACTGGCAGTAATAAGAACCAGGTCCTAAGGGTGAAAACGTATCCAGGTACACTGATACGTTGTTTGCGATAACGTTTGCTCCAGTTATTGGATACCAGTGAGTTCCATTCCAGCCTTCAAAAGTAACGTTGAGTTGAACAACATCGTCAACAAAGATTATAAGAGCAGTGATATCGCCCGGTGGTAGTTCGAGCCTTGTGTTAATTTGCAGAATACTGACTGTGTAGATTAAGAGGCCGGTTTCGTAGTCGGTGATATTTGCTTTGACAAAAAGTTGTGTAGCAGTTGCTCCGACAGGTCCCGTATTTAATGTAACAGTGTAATAACCGGGTGTTCCGGTATATGTCATTTGGGTATAGTTGTAGGTCCACCATTTGTAGTAGATTTCTGATGTAATCATTGGCGTTCCGGTGAGACCATCCTCTAAGTAGACCGTTACGTTAATGGGAACACCCCAATATTCAGATATTGAGGATGTGGCTGGATCAATTTCTGTGAGATAAATTGGAGCAAACTTGATTTGAATGTCGATATCACGGATTTGACTAAGGTAGTTTGCTTTAGTGGCTTCTAAATAGAAGGAAAAGGCTCCAGCGCCAAGACCCGAAGTATCAATTTCAATGATCCAGGTTCCATTGGCGTGTTGATAATATGAGTAATCGAGGGGTTCACTTATCGTCCAAGTAACACCGGGAACATCGAAGTAACCATGGTCAATATCCTGAAATTGTGCCAGAATAGTCAGGTTTTGGGAGTAGAAGACCTCTGATGATTGGGTCCAGTCCATGGTGGTTTGGATCTCACGGACTCGACCGGAAACTAGGGCTTCAGCGGAGGCGTAGTATGGGGCGTATTGGGGTAAGAAACCGGTAGGCCAGGTCAATGTTATGTTGAAGGTATAAGTTCCAACAGCGAGATTCTTGCTTCCCTCGATTATTAGTACGTATCGTCCGTTAGTTCCCGGTTGTGAGGCTAGGGTGACATACCAGTAGGAATCATCCCATGTGGGGATATCAGCGCAGCTAACGAGTATGCCGACGTTTCCGGAGGCATTGGTGATGGGCAAGCCTCCAGTAGTGTTATAGTGTAACACGATGGTGATGTCATCACCTGTGGGCTGGGTGGTAACGGTTTCCGAATAAAGAAGGGTTTGTGTACCTGTGGTACGTACGGAAAATGCCTTGGTTGCCCGCTCATAGAAGGGTGTATTTCCACCAATCCACACTGCTTCGATCTTAAAACTGAAAATTACGTTAACTGCGCCCAGTTCACTGGCGTTAATTAAGACTCGGAAGTATAGAGTAAGCTCTTCCCAGGATCCACTACCGGGATAAGTCTCGACAAAATAGGTCGTTGAAATTTCAGTATCGTTTTCTGCATGGAGGATGCGAATACGCACATAATCTCCTGTTGTTGAATTATCAATTCCCCACCCACTGAAAACATCAGTGTAATTCACATAGACAATAATAAAGTCTGCATAATTGGTATCCGGTGGATTGGTGTTAATGATCCGGGTTTCGCGATCCACAGAAGTGAGCCAAACGCCAACCCACTGTTCTTCATAAATGGGAGGACTTGCCATCCAGCCGAGATCCACTCGAATCCAATAGCGTCCGGGACTGGGTGTTTGATCTGAATTAATAGTAATGTAGTAGAAGCCGTTTCCAGCATCGAATATGAAATAGGTTGGGACTGGCCAACTTCCGTTTGTGGTGATGATTATGTCGTCGGATCCACTGATACCATTACCGTCTTGAGAGCTGGCATCATCGCGGACTCGGTAGATGAGGATGATGGTGAAGTTTTCTCCATATGGGGCAGCATCGACGGGTTCCTTTTCGATTTCGGAATAGACGGTTCGAATGTTAAAGGACATAGCGGGGTTGGCGATGCTCGCGTCACGATAGTAGCCGCTGGCATGGGTGGCATCGACTTCGATTTCGTAGCTCCCGATGGCTAGTGATTTGGTAATGGTGATGCGGTAGTAGGTGGCGAATTCAGTGACAAAATAGTCTGCGGGTAATATTGTTAACCCGCCTATGCCAGTGACGGTGATGGTTGCTCCAGGAATGAAAGCTCCGTTGTTTGAGCTTTGTCCGTCCAATATGAGGTATTCAATGTCAACAATCACCATGTCTCCATAAGGGGTTGTTGGGACCTGTGAGTAGGTGAGGGTGGAAAAGAGGTAGCGGACGGTCATTGGCACGTTATTGAGCTGACCGTTTGCATATTGGGCTGGGCTCGATATACTGATGATGAAGTTATAGGTCTGAACCGCGCTTAAAAAACTTGCAAATATCGTAATTGTGTAGGAACCATCAAGGTTATCAGTATAAGCAAAGTCGACTCCGAGGGAAAGTTCAGTTATACTAATGGTGCCACCTATGATTGGGTTTCCATTTTGGGAGGCGACAGGATCTGATACAAGATAGGTGACATTGAGTTCCCCATCTTCACCCCAGGGCACGACGGGTGGACTTTCATAGGTGAAGCTAATCGCTAGCGACCGAATGGTTGCTGCGGTAAATACCGAGTCATCTTCATAGTTTGATGATGTGTATACATTGATTGTAAGGGAATGGGTGTTGAGTGACCATCCAGTTGTAGTGAAATTAACAGTGAAGATTCCGTCATTCGCTGTCCCATTGATGACCCAAGTATTCCAGTTGTTGTGATCAATAAACAGAGTTGTTGGTCCAATGATTTCGATGGCAATCATATCAATGTCTGGTAAAGGCGTGCCTACATCATCATCGTTAACCCGTAATATTAGTGTCCCATCGTTCTGCCAAGGAATTGTGGAAATGGGATCAATGTTGCTGGCGACATTGTGGTTACGAATTCGAAAACCGATGGTTTGGTCGGCATTCTCATGATAACTAACTGGTGCTACCACATGTAAAGCCAATGAATATATTTTGACTGTGGCAATTTTACCACTGGAGTAGAGGATAGTAAGGGTGTATTGGCCACCACCATCGTCAACAAGCAAGTAGTCAGCTGGGTTGAGACCAAGTCCATCGAGGGTTGAGCCAGCGATGCTGGTGACACCTGCTATTCCATTTCCGTCTTCTCCACTAGCTGAGTCATCGACGATATAATAGAAGGTGATGACTACATCTGAACCCCAAGCAACACTTCCCACAGCATCATAGCTAATTGCTGTTCGGATGGTTCGAATCGCAAATCCAACATTCTCGGAGGCATCTTCATGTTGTGCATCAGGCGAGTGCACGTTGAGGTATAATGAGTAGGTTTTTATTAAACTGATCCTTCCGCTTGAGAAGAGGATGGTAAGGGTATATTGGCCACCACCATTTTCTACTAGAGTGTAGTCCGCTGGATTGAGAGCAACAGCGTCTAGCATGGAGCCTGCAATACTGGTGACACCTATGATACCGTTACCATGTTGAGAACTTGAGGGATCGTTAACTGTGTAATAGAATACGATTATGACATCGGTTCCACGGGGTACAGGTGGAGTGGGAGTATAGGTTACGAGGGTATCGATTATGCGGACATCGAAATCTAAGGATCGGGAAGCATCATCATATTGACTGAGGGGGGTATTCACATAGAGGGAAAGTGTGTAGGTTTTGATGTTATTAAGTTTGCCACTGGAGTAAAGGATGGTGAGGGTGTATTGTCCGCCACCATTGTCGACAAGCATGTAATCACCGGGATCTAATGCTACAGCATCCAGGGTGGAGCCTGTGATGCTGGTGACGCCGGTGATGCCATTTCCATGTTGGGTGCTTGCCAAATCACTTACTCGATAATAGAAGATAATGACCACATCATCTCCCCAGGGGGTTGGAGATGGTTGATCGAAGAATACCTGGGTGGTTAATGCCCGAATAGTAAACGTGACTTGTTGGTTTCCGTTTGCATATTCACCTGAAGGTGCTAAAAGAACGAGTTGGAGGTTGTAAATTTTGATGTTTTCTAGTTTCCCGCTAGAATAAAGCAGGGTTAGCGTATATTCCCCGCTACCAACTTCCACTAGGGTATATTCACTGGGATTAAGGGCTGTTCCATCTAATGTTGAACCAGCGATGCTAGTGACACCAGTGATACCATTTCCATGCTGGGCACTAGCCGTATCCTCAACAAGATAATAAATTGTGATGATGACGTCTTGCCCCCAAGGGGTGGGAAGTGGTGGATCATAGGAGATTTTGGTGCCTAATTGTCGGACAATAAATGTAGTCGTTCGATCAGCCGCATTATATTGAGCAGCTGGTGATACAACGTGCAAAGCCAGTGTATATGTTTTGATTGAATTGATCTTCCCGCTACTGAAAAGGAGGGTCAGGGTGTATTCGCCACTCCCAACTTCTACCAGTGTATAATCCGCTGGGTCTAAGCCAGTTCCATCTAAGGTTGAACCAGTAAGGGATGTTACACCCGTCAAACCCGAACCATCTTGAGAGCTTTGGATATCATTAATCACAAAATAAAAGGTGATAATCACGTCTTCACCATAGGGAACTTGCGAAATAGGGTCAAATGAGATCGAAGTAAGAAGCGTGCGAACAGTGAAGTTGATTGTCTGAGTAGCGTCCTCATGCTGTGTATCTGGTGAAACGACATGGAGTTGAAGAGTATAAGATTGAATGTTGTCCAGTTTGCCGCTACTATACAAAATGGTGAGGGTGTATTGGCCACCCCCATTATCCACGAGTGAGTATTCGCCAAGATTTAATGCAACAGCATCTAGCGTCGAACCGACAATACTTGTAACTCCAGGAATTCCATTTCCATGCTGTGAACTAGTGGGATCATTAACGACATAATAGAAGGTGATGACAATATCTTCTGCCCAGGGTGTGAGGGATACTGCGTCGTATGTAATGAAGGTCTGGATTTGTCGAACCGAAAAGGAAAATGTGATAGATGCATCATTATGCTGGGCATCAGGAGAAACGACATATAAGAAGAGAGAATAAGCTTTGATGCTGTTGATTCTACCACTGGAATAGAGGATTGTAAGTGTGTATTCACCACCTCCCACTTCCACTAGGGAATAGTCGCCTGGATTGAGTGCAACTGCATCAAGCGTAGAGCCTGTAATTGCAGTGACCCCAGTGATATCGTTTCCATCTTGAGAACTAGCTGGATCGTTTACCGTATAATAGAAAGTGATGACCACATCTTCGCTCCAGGGTACGGGAATCACTGGATCATATGTGATTTGTGTGGCAAGGGTTCTTATCGTAAATGTAGTACTTTGAGATGCATCCTCATGTTGTGTATCAGGTGAATTCACATAAAGGTCAAGATCGTAGGTTTTGATAAGGTCAAGTTTACCACTAGAATAGAGTATAGTCAATGTGTATTGTCCACCGCCGTTATCAATGAGCAAATAGTCGACTGGATTGAGGGCAACTGCATCTAACGTGGAACCAGCGATACTCGTGACACCTGCTAAACCATTCCCATGTTGACTGCTAGCCGTATCACTAACACGATAATAAAATACAATTACAACATTATCACCCCATGGAGTGGTGGAAATTGGGTCGAACGTGATTTGCATGATTAATGGGCGAACACTGAAAGTGATTTGACGACTACTATCGGAATATTCGGAAGCAGGTGAGTTAACATAGAGCTGAAGTGTGTAAGATTTGATACTACTAATTCTTCCACTCGAATATAGGATAGTAAGAGTATATTGACCTCCACCGTTCTCTACAAGTGTGTATTGACCTCCGAGGAGTGCACCTCCATCAAGTGTTGTACCTGTGATATCAGTCACTCCTGTGATACCTTCACCATTATGAGAACTATCAGAGTCATCGACATAGTAGTTGAATATGATGACTAAATCTTCACCCCATGGTTTTGGTAAAGGTGGATCATAAATAATGGTTGTTTCAAGTGGTCGGATAGTGAAAGTAATGGTTCGACTCGCATCGCTATATTTTGAATCTGCTGGAGTCACTTGAATTACGAGGGTGTACGATTTTATGGTGCTGATTTCTCCACTTGATACAAGTATGGTTAGTGTGTATTGTCCACTCCCAAGATCTGTTAAAATGTAATCTGACCCTGGAAATATCGTGCTTCCATCGAGTTGAGCGCTTACAGAAGCACTACTGAGTCCGTTACCATGATGTTGGCTTTCTGGGTCATTAACAGCGAAATCAAAGGAAATAACAACGTCTTCATCCCAAGGTACTGATCCTGGAGGGTCATAGGTGATTGAAGTAGAAATTTCTCGAATAACAATTGTTAGAACTAGCGACTGATTCTGATAATATTCCATTGACGCCTTAATTGTTAGTTGATAAGTACCAGGAGATGTCTTATCGGTTGTATCAACGGTAAGATTATACCAACCAGCGGTTCCTAGCTCTAAAACACTTGTACTTACCCAACCTGGTGTAGATATGCTCGCACCTGTTATTCCTGCACTGGAACCATCGATATAATTGACCTGTACTACAAAAGTTTCGTCATATGGAACGGTTAGTCCAGGGGATTCAGGAGAGCTTATTGTTGTGTCACTTCGGACATAAACGTTGATTATGCAACTATCACTATCATAGTATACTTTGTTGGCGTTCACGTTCAAAGTGTAATTACCAGGAATTAACAAGTCATTGGCAATTTGTGCTTCATACCTGCCACCAGCTTCATAGAATGTTACAGGATTCCCAGAAATTGTACCTGTTACTGTAGCCTCCTCTACATTAAAGGGTGGTAGTAGCCTGTCCGTATCATTATAAACAACACGTGGATAGAAAGAACCTGGTCCATAACTCACCCAGAGATTTGTGGATTCTTGTGTTAAATCTGATGAATGCTGGATTATGAATTCATGAGAAAGAAACCCTGCAGCTGTTTGTGTAGGAGTTGTACCGTTATCATAACTTACACAGAGAGAATATAGACCCGCAACATATTTTGAGCCATTATTGAAGTTGATTGTCGCGAAGTCAACAGAGCTGCCAGCGAGAACCTTCATTTCTTCATTGATAACATCGCCATCGGGGTTATAGAGGGTTAAGTTAGCCTCACCAACATTAGTACCAAAATTAGTTGTTAGTGTAATGGAATTGGGAGTTCGAGGGTTAATGTAATAGATTGGTTGAACTGTTGAAATTGATGTTATGCGATTTGTGGAAGTAAAAGTGAAGTTCCACCACCCATAAACGTCGTTTATTGCTGAACTTGGAAGCACGAAGTGCGTTGAAGTTGTGGTAACAGCGCTGGTTCGATCTGTGAAGAGGGCATCAGTGACTTTATGGATGATCCAAGTTTCGCTGGTGGGACGAGTGATGGAAAGGTTGTATTCCGCAAAGAAATACGGTTGATAAGCATACACCCAGGTGGTCCAATACACCGCTGAATTATTTCTTACCATAAATTTGGAACCGTCTGTTCCAACCTGTTGTTCGGTCGTTGCGTCTCTGGTGATGAATAATGTTAGGTTGTAATTGAACCCAACCATACGTGCGTCAGTATTAGTGGCTTGCCAATGGGCTACAACTCGTTTATGGACTTCGGTGGGATTTGCCCAAGCTCCTATTCGCGAATAAGATCCATATCCGTATCCAGCAGTGTCTGCGATTGTGGAGTTCATTACTAAATCAAGCCAGGTGGTATCATTGGGATTGACCAGTCCTCGAACTTCTAGTGTTACATCATCAAATTGAAGTCCCCAGTACTCATAATCCCACGCGCTTTGTGTGCCTGTAAATGATAGGCCTAACCGAACATTGATGGTTCCTGGCACTGTCCAGGTTTCTAAATCATCATAGGGTACTGAGATGCTCAATTGGTACCATTGGTTATTATTCGGGCAATGTTCATCCAATAGCAACCGGTAGACAATACCAGCGATTTCTGCATAGATGACCATTCGGCCTCGGCCACCGCTGCTACCTGCCAGAAGGTTCACATTAACTCTAAATGTGAGTTTAGCATAAACTGGGTCGTCCCGTAGGATGTTAATGGGATTTATCCAAACTACATAGGAGTTGACATCCCAGGTCCATCCACTCCACCATTCTACCCACGTTTGAACGCCATTCCCCGAATACCCGTAGGTAGGTCCCCAGTTAGTACCATAATATGGATTAGAAGTATTATCGCCCATGCCATTATTCTGGGCCGTCCAAGCGGCGCCTATAGTGTTAAAATTCCCATTTTCCCGATTACCCTGAATGAAATAGGGTTGGTCATAAAGATTGTATACATCAGCTTCTAGACGATAACCCGTCCAACCTCGAGGTAGCCGAACTTGCCCATATCTATTTTCACCATAGTCAAAGTCAGAGACTTGAAGCGAAAGATTAGAGCCCTTTGCGTATTCCGTTGTGGTGAGAGAAGTTCCTAGTCCTTCGTATTGGTATTGACCATCAGAATAGGTTGGCCCGGCAGGGGGTGGAGGTAATGAGGACAGTGCAGCTGATACCGGGCTCAAATCTGAACCAGATAAGGGTGTTTGATCCAATTCAATCGGATTCACAGCCGTGACTGAATCCAAAGTAAAAATAAAGGAAAAAAGGAATACGGCTAAAAAGCTCAAACAGACAAGAGTCCGACGATTCATACAACTCCACTCTAATGCTGTAGATTTCGCAGTGTAACGAAAGAAGATCTCCTTTCCATTCGTATGGCATGGTAATTGATTTTGCATTGTAAATGGAAACTTGCTCCGCTGATATCCTTCGCCAAACCGCTATTATGACCGTGGTAAGACGCTTTAAATACCTTTATCTGATTTGAAGGTTATTCAATTAAAATTGCGTTATCATAAATGCGTATAAACAAGTTATCAGTGACAAGAAGTGAAATCCTGCCTTCTGATGTGTTGATGGAAGGATATTTTAGGGAGAAGTCTCCTTGAGACTAGTTGGCTTGCTCCAGCGAGGAGTCGAACGTTGAAGCTGAAAATCACGTGTCCCAAATGTAGTACCCCGGGAGAACTGGAGGTGCCCGATGACGCGTGGAGTAGTGTGCAAGGCAACATCATTATGGGACGAGTTGTTCCAGGGAAAGTCTGTGAACACGGCTTCAAGGTGGAATTTTCTCGCTCGGGTCTAGTATTAGGCTATCATGATTTTGACGCCCCGGATGAGGAGGAGAAGATACGACCTGTGGAGTTTACGGTACAAACAGTGATTCGGAATCTTGGTGTTGAGGTGGCTGCGGCACTGTTGACGGCGGGTATCAGCGAACAAACTATTGTGTTGATTGGGTCGCTAGCGGTGACCGTGGGGATTCGACGGTTCATGGAAAGAGTGTTACCGGATAGCATTGATGTCGGTGCGCTGATCTATATGGTCACCAAGGAAGAATATGAAACGTTACCTGAGTCGACAAAGGAGCATATGACGGTGAATTTGAGTTCAAAGGCGATTACGAATCCGGCGTTTGATGATGATCAGTTGGCGTGGATGCGGAAGGTGTTGCTTCGAGCTAACATGGTTACGAATAAAGACGCAGCTGAAACGCTGATTTTGAAAGAAACATCAAAGTTGCGGACGACGGTGAGTTTGCTTCGTCATCTGGCCGCACGACGAGTCGCTGGACGTGAAGGAACGAAGAAAAAGGAAGAATTTACGTAACCCGCGTTTTTATTTGTCGGTTCCAGTTCTCATTTTCGTTTTACTAGTAATTCTGCTGATTTTTCCTTTCATGAATAAACCTGAAAGGTGTTGAAAAAACTAAAGTCCAATAATTGTTCTGTGAATTGAATGGATTGTGAAACTGGGTATTCATCTTCTCTCGGAGTTCTTTTCGCCTGCTCAAGCGATTAAAGCTGCTCAGGCTGTCGAAGCGGTGGGGCTAGATCATGTGCTGGTGAATGATTAGGAACCACATTTCTCGAGCATGCGAACCGCGTTGATTAAACCCGGGAAGCCATCCAGGTTATTCAGGCTTTATGGACAGAATCACATACAATGTTTCATGGAAAATACTATCAGAATATGGGATAGTCGGACTAGGAATTATCGTTGGTGCTGCGGTAGATATCGATGCAGGCTAGTTTGATTTGAGTGTGTTGGCGTTCGGGGATTAGCTTGGATTGCCACATGGCATGCAGCCCTGAGTAGAGGAGGCTTTCGATATGGGGGTCTTGTAGTAGATTATGTCGTGGGGAGAATCGTGTGATTTGTTTGGCGAATTTTTCATCCTTGGCTAATGCGGCTTCAAGGGGCTGTTTTAAGTATTGTATCATCTCAGCTGAAAGGGATGCTATTGGGGTGGAACGTTGTCCAAGAGCTGTAGCTGTTTCATGTTTTGAGGGTGGAACAATAAGTGGTGGGATGATGATTAATTTGGTACTGTCGTCTTCTCGTTTGAGCCCCGCGAAATAGATTGGAATGTATATGGGAGTCTTGGAGTCTGCGGGAAGCAACGCTCCGTTTTCAATGAGGTATTTTTCAAACGTTTCGAGTTGTTTTTGGCTGTGGATGATGTGTTCGTTGATAAGGTCATCGATTTCATTAGCGTGGTCTTTGAGTTTATTGAGTCGGTGTTGGGTTTCTTGGAGTTGGATCTCCCGTTCTTCTTGTAAGGCATCAAGGCGTTTGATTTCTTCCCTTTCTTGGACTGCGAAACGTTGGTGAACTTGGTGTTTCTTCTCTTGCACTTGCTTGTCTAGGTCGCTAAGTTCTCGCTGAGTTTGTTGGATTTGTTTTCGGGTTTCTTTGGATTGGTTTCGAACGTAGGTGGTGAAGGTGTTGAATTGGTCTAAGGTTTGGGTAAGTTGACTGATGAAGGTCTTGGCTCCTCTCTTGCTGCCTGAGTTTTTCTCGAGGAATTGTTCCAGTGCTGTTTGTTGTTGGGAAATTTGTTGGGTGAGTGGTTCGAGACTAGTCTGTAGTGGGGCAAGTATTGTTGTTTCTTGGTTCTGTCGCCATTTATCGACTTCTACTAATTCCTTCTCTTCTTCTTTAGCTAGCTCAGTAAGGACCATATCAATCTCTTTTTTTATGGTTACCTTTCGGGTTTTGTAATGTTCTTCAAGCGTGATGATTTCGGTGTTAATGCGTTCTTCCCATTTCTGGGTATCCTTTTGAAAGTAAGTGCGAAATTCTGTCCATTGGTTACTTGCTTCTGTGTATGTGTTGATGGCTTCAGCGAAGAAATTCTCAGCTTCTTTCTTGGCTTGATTGTGGTTTATTCGACTGGGAAGTTGCACACCGAACTGTGCTTGACCATTCGTGATGCGAGCTAACTGTTGGATTTGTTGAGCTAACTTGGCTGGAATGACATGGATGTCAAATGGTGTGGACTGGGCGGCTGTTCGGACTTCTTCGGTGAGCTTGTTCATCACCGCTAGATATTCGGGGGATGCGTTCACGTTGAGTAGTGCTTCATAACGGCTAGCTGGAGGAACAAACCCTCTAGCAACTTGTGGTTGTAAGAGTTTGAGTCCATCAATGAGTAACAGCCGGTCATCAGGACTTTTTACTACCCAAATGGGCCAGAGGAGTTTGGCAATAAATTCGTAACATCCTTCT
Source organism: Candidatus Hermodarchaeota archaeon (assembly GCA_016839805.1). Taxonomy (GTDB): domain Archaea; phylum Asgardarchaeota; class Hermodarchaeia; order Hermodarchaeales; family Hermodarchaeaceae; genus Hermodarchaeum. Next base: position 8,670 of record JAEOTO010000043.1, on the reverse strand, counting down.
TTCAAGGGTTTGAGGTTATTTTCGGTTCGTCGAATATCATCTAGGAGGAGATGAACAGCGGCTAGTTCGAGTCGGGAGTCGAGAATATAGTCGCCATTAATTTCTGGATCGGTTAAGAACTTGCCTTTTAATCGTGTGCCATCCAGGGCAAAGGGGAGTGTGAATAGTGTTGCTTCGCCTTGGGTACTGGGTTTGGCGGAGACGATGAGTTCGATGTCTTTCGTGAATTTTTGGAAGGGGAGGGGATTGCCATCCCAATCGGCAACACGGTCGGCGTATTTTTCCGTGAATTGCTGTTTAACCTCAGTTAACACGATCTTGACATCTTTTGCGTTGTGGGATTTATCTGCCGCAATGGCGAAGAGGAGGTCTTCGCTGTGTTCATAGTAAAAACTAACATCGCCCATTTGAATGGTTTCAATTCCACCATGACCAAGTTCTTCAGCAAAAGCACTGAGAGCGCTGTAGAATCCACTAAAGATGGCATCATCAACGCCGCGTTTACTAAAAGGCTTGTGAACCAGAACTTCACCAGTCCGTTTGAGTACGTAAACATCCCTAATCATTGGTGCGACATAATGTAGTGTGATGAAACTTATTAAGCCTGACGGATGGAATAAAGTTCCTTTAACATTCAAAAAGTAACTGATTTGGCGTTCTATAAGCCTTTAATCCTCGAAGAACTGTACGTATAAAGAAGTCATATGTCGGCTGACGAACCCTGGTCAATCACCAAGCTACGGAGCCTGGCTGATCCATTATTTTGGGTTCCTTTTATTCCCATAGTACTTCTCAAACTCGCAATCTTTCATTTTACATCAATCCACTTCCTTCATCTAGGATATCATCCTACCTTCGGAATGCATTTCGAAGTCGTAGAAGCCTTTGCAGACTTTGATTATTACTACTTGAACTTCGTAGAAGCATTTGTTCAGGGGAACCTCCCCTACACTGAGACCCTCTTCACCGTCGATGGAGTGCAAACCTATATCTATACGCCCCTGTTTGTGTACATTCTTGCTGCGTTCTATTATGTCCCCTCAGAGCTTCTCTTTCCTGATATAAGATTTACAGCCTTATCGCTTGGTCAAGACCTGACATTTCTTCGAGTCGGCTTTGCCTTTGTATTGTTCGATATTGCAACCTGTGCGATGATGTATGTTGCAGCACGGATCCTTACACGGAATCGGGCTATTCCTGTTGTGGTAATGCTTCTGTATGCCTTAAATCCAATATCCTTATGGTGGGGGAATTATCTATGGCTGAGTACACCAATTCATACTTTCTTTTTGGTTCTCGGTTTTTACTTCATGATCCGAAATGAATTACGCTGGGCTATTCTATGGATGACCATCGCAGCAATGGTCAAACAAACCGCTGCCTTGTTAATACCTGTTATTCTCTTTCTGGAATATCGCGAGGGTATGAAACAACTAGTGATCTCGTTAGCAATCATGATTGTTGTGGCTGTGTCTTTTTCCATGCCTTATCTAGTTCTTTTCCCAATTGATTACCTTCAGGCAGTTGCTAGTGGGCTAGGACCGTACTGGTTTTATGATCTTCTACCTGCTCCAACCCACCCCATTCCGGTATCCGTACTTGCATTCTATTGGTTTGAACCTTTCAAATTTCTCATCTTTAATGCTGTGCATTATGCAATTCCTTGGATGATTTTTCTAGCCCTGTTTTGGATTCTAAGCCATTGGATACCGAATCAATCTACTCGACAATACCAGGAACAACTCGTTCTGCTAGCAGTCCTTCTTTCATTAGCTGCTCATATCTTCCTTCCCCGTGGTATTTACAAGTTCTATCTCATCGCTCTACTACCCTTTCTAATCCTATTTGGAGCAGTCTTACATGGACCTCTTATCTCATCCCAAATTCTTTCAGCCCCTGCATGTCCCATAGAACGTGGTCTGCCAATGGCGTCGTTATCATTGGTTCATAAGTGGGTATTCCAATTTCGTACACTGGGGGGAACGATTGTAAATAATCTAACAACTTGGTGGTTTGCCCTTGTCGCTCTTGCTAGCATTGTCATCTTCTCGGTTCATCGATACCACACCCATGTAGTTCTTCTCTTACTATTCCTTACTCTCCTCATCTACGGTTCTTACCAATATGTTTGGAAAGAACGGAGGTGAATGGGACTACCACACACTAACTTCCGTAATGAGAACTAATCATAGGATAGTCTAGGTTTTATCTGAATGGATGGGTGTACCACAGCGAGGGCAAAAGGTTTCCCGGGGTTCAAGCAATTGTTTTCCACATTGCGGACAGAATCGGGGTACTGCTTCATCTGGGTACTCATCGGGTGAGCGTTCTTCCTCCTTTTCTTGTAGGCCCCAATAGAATAAGGGTGGTAGAAAGAGGAAGATGAGGAGGGGAAATCCGGGTATGATGAACCATAGAAATATCATAAGGAGAGTCAGGATGATGCTTACTATACTGATTAGAGCCCATCGATTCATCGGTTATTCACTCCTGTTTGGAGTTATGGGAATTAGAGTTGGTTGGGGAGTTCTTCTACGCGTTCTGAGATTTTATTAAGGATAGTTCGGCTTTTTCGGATTGCTACTTTGGCACTAAAATCAGCGTAATGAAGTTCTTCTTGAGTTAAGGGTTTTTTCCGTTGTCCTTTGATTTTTCCCTTTAATTCTTCAAGGTTGTGTTTAGTTTCGCGAATCGCACTTAATGCTTCGGTGGAGGCCCCGATTACAAGTTGGGCGAGTTCTTTAGCAGGTGGGATACCGTGGACACCTGCCAATTGGTTACGTACATCAATAAAGTAGTTTTTCACTTCAGATAAGATGCCGTGTAAATGGTCTGATGCTTCAATTAATGCTTCTAATTGTTCATTCGTAGTGATGTTATTGATGTCTGTCACTTTGGTCTCAAATTGATCGAGTATCATTTCAAGACGATCTTGTAATTGAAGGGCTTGGTCGTGGCTCATAGTAATCACTTCTCATTACGAAGACTTAACTTTCTGGGTTTCAATGAGATCTAATTCGGTTAAGATCTTTGTAAATCGGTCGATTGTGTAAATGCTAGCGATGTCCCCAAATTCAGCTTCTAGGGCTGATGTTATTTCGTAGAGGGTTCGGTGGCCATCCATGAAGTTGATAAGTTCAAAGAGTACATTTACGAAATTAGGTTCTTTTTCTTGTTGTGTGCGTAACCATTCGGTATCATTAGGCCTTGTTTGTCGGTTGAGATTAGGATAATCTAGGGGTCCCTGGAACTTCCGACGAGGTATGAGTCGTTTCGCTTCGCGTTCCTTTTTGCGTAGGACCAGGCGTTTTAATGGAGAATAGCCAATGGATCGTGACAGCAGGTCTTCTACGTTTCGTAGTTTCCGAATTTCTTCTTGGCGTTCTTGGGCTAGATCGTCAACCATGTTATCAATAAAGTCATACAGTTCCTGATCATGGGGACTAAGAACTTTGACGCTTTGGAGAGCCATACTTTCGCGGCGGGTGATATGGCGAATACTTTCCATGGCTTTTCTTAGGATACGAGCGAGCATCGCTCCTCGATCTGATTGGGCAATGGATTCGATGGCATCATGGATGTAGCGCTGAGTTGTTTGAGTAATTCGAGTATGTGCATGAGCATGAACTTGGGTAGCCAGAAACATGGCATCATCGGACTCAGCATAAGCTTGCACTAAAGTTGTCATAAGGACTCCGTATCCTACCCGTTGTAAGCGCGTGGTATCACACTTCTCTATGGAATCAAGGCTGCTATGATAGAAGGCATCTGGAAAATGGTTTAGCATAGGGCAGGGAACACTAAAAGTGGAGTCGACAAACATAAGATTATCACTTCGCCAGTCAAAGCCTTTGACCTCAAAATGGAAGGGTTGATTTCCGCCATCTGGTGCAATTAAACGTGGTTCTTTTGCTGCAGCTGATAAGTGGTATTCGAGCAGATCGTTGATATAGCTAGGGAGTGAATCCGGAGTTCGATGAAGTGACAAGACACCTCCGCAGAGGAGGGGGTTCTCTCCAACCATATCGCAGTTAATCGCACTTATCGTCCGCGTTGCGAATTCAGGGTGCGCATGGAAATACGAAATGGTTCCATACCATTCAGGAACCCAGAGAAATCGAATCGTTCGAAGGGGCTCGGGTAATTTGCCTGCTTTGATGAGCGCTGTAATCGTCCGAGCTATCTCCATCAATAACCCACTACCACTGGCATTGTCATTAGCGCTAGGTCGAGGATGACAGAGATGAGCAATGAGCACAATTTCTTCTGTTGGAAATTCTCGTCCTTCAATTGTCGCTGTTAGGACTCGTTGCTCTCCTGAAAAAAGTTCAGCGTCAACTTTAGCGTGGACCAGAACTTCAGGCTCGGATTCGATTAAGTGACGAAGGCGTGTTCCGACTTGTCCGGAAACAGCGAAGGCAAATCCAGCTTGGTCTTTTTCAACAGCATTGGGCCAGATGCCCAAGTAAGGAACGAGATTTGGTTGTTTGCTCCTTCGTTCGAGAGGTGGAAAATGAATTGCTCCCAGTGCTCCTCTTTTTATCACTGCCTCTCTATGCACCAACTGAGCGCGACTGGGTGTTAAAACGATTTTACCCTTTACGTCGATACGCCTATAGTCTTTTTCACGGGTTCCATCCTCAAGATAGACTAAAGGTGCTACAACGTCTGTCGTTTGGCTATGTGCGACGACACTTACAGGCGTCTCAGCAAATCTAGCAAGAAGCTCTTGTTTTGGACTCACAAGGTAAAGTTCACCGTCCGCTACTCGCCACCCCAACGGTGCAGTCCATTGCCAGGTCCGGGTTTTGCCATCAGCGGGAAACACTTCAATTTCGGTATTGATCCCTGGAAATAGGTCTAAGATTTGTTTAACGTAGTATATGGCGTCATGGAATCCAGGTGATGCCTGTATACGGTGGAATCGGGTAAGTTCTGAGATATAATCCTTCGCGATTGTCCCTGATAACTCTTCAATGATTACGTCGCGAAATTTTGTATGAAACACGGGTTCTTCACAATCCTCCCATGCACGCAGTGCACCCTAAACCTACAAAAAGCTAGCCTTTTCAAATCTTCAATTTTTTCAAAGCTGGTTCTCGATAATTCCAACGCTGAAATGGCTAACTTAGCTTGAATAAATCAAAATTGCACCTAAATTATCCGCAACTCACTTTTGAGAGCTCGCTGACGCTGCACCATCTTTAAAAGTTATTGCAGATATTGAGAACAATAAGAAGGTGAGGGTACTGTCCGTTCGCCTCCAAGTGTATGACGTCGTTGAAACCGGGGAACTCATGGAGCTACCTACGCCAAAAAAGCTCAAAACGGAACTAGTTCCAGAACGAGTTCTTATTATAGTAGATGATGACGATCGGAAAATCTGGCTCTGGAAGGGAGCCGATGCAGGCGTCCGCAAGAAGTTCATTGCCGCCCGACAAGGACAGGCCGTCCGCAGTCAACGGGGACTTGTTTACAAAGTTATGTCAATTGATGGTGGAGAAGAACCTGACGCCTTTCTCACGTTACTAGGTGAAAAGCCAACGCCCGCGGCTCCGAAACCTGAGGTTGCCGTGCAGGTCGATCTTCCTGATAAAACAATAGAAATAACGCCAGATGAGCCGGCACCAAAACCGAAGCCTGTTAAAACAAAAGTGAAAGCACCCAAACCTACACCAAAGCCTTCACCAGTGGCTATGCCTGTTGAATCAAACCAGCTAGGTACTGAATACCATGGTGCAGAACATCAATGGCCACAACGGGCAGTTAGTATCAGTTCAGTCCCTGCACCAGCACAAGATGATATCATTGGTCGAGTAGCGAACACTTCACCACCCCCTGGTTATAATCGAGAACTAGTTATTATTGGACAGGAAGTATTCACTAGTGTTGATCGAACAGTATCTTTTCTGGGGAAAACTCAAACTACCTCTCAATTAGAGCGTACTCGCACTCTTCCTGATGGTCCTTTCTTTGGTGGTGATTATACACCTCGAATTCTTGTCGAAGATGGTCGTGTACTAGCAACTGAATTTCTCAAGAAAAGCAATGAAGGATCTCACGGTCTGCGTGATTCCGTAGCTGAAGCTGATGTCAGCGAACTTATCGATATCTTTCGAATTACCACTGAAACAGCTGATATCGATGAACCCAAAAAGAAACCTAAGAAAAAGAAAAAAGGGAAAAAATAAATCCCCTCTCATAACTTCTGTTTTTTCCTCCTTCAAGATGTTTTAAGCCTAGCGCGTGGATATGCTGCTTTTGCAAAAGTAATAAAGGATGCTTTTTGTAGCAATCAATAATTAATACTATTTGGAGATCAGTTCGATGAGTTCGAAGTGTAGTCGTTGTGGAGCCACACTCTCAAAAAAGTCAAAGTTCTGCACAGTGTGTGGTACTCCCGTTTCAACATCTAAAGTTAGGATTCAACCCACTCCCAAACCAAAGAAGAAGCAACTGACGTGTGAGAATTGTGGTAAAGTCTTGAAGGGTTCAGAAAAATTCTGCACGGGTTGTGGAACTACTCTTAAAGAATCAGCTCCCTCAATCCCAACAACAACTACGGCTGGCTGTCCTAACTGTGGATTTACCAAGAATCCTCCTGGTTCGAATTTTTGCATCAATTGTGGTCAAATACTGCCAAACGCCACATCACTGCCAGAGAGACCAGCAGCTGAAGTTGCAGCCCCTGTCTCGGTGCCAACAACTATGGATTGCCCCAATTGTGGACGACAAGTGAAAGGCGGATCTAAATTCTGTATCTATTGTGGCAGTACCATAGTTCCTCTGCAATCAGCTACCGAACCAGCATCTACTCAAGCTGAAGTGGCAGCGTCGGTAACTGAACCTGTTGAGGAATCGAAGGTTGAGACCATCGAACCAATTGCTGTTCCATCAAAAGTGCTTGCAAGTCTTATGGCTCGTGGGCGTCAACTTACCCTTGAAGATGAGTACGCCGAAAATGGAACCGCATCCAATCAGCTTTTAGATGAGTTGAGTAAAGCCGCTGGTGATAGCGATTTTGAACTAGAAAACCTCATTGATACTTATATCAATGAACGGGCTGAACTCGAGCGACTTGAAACTCTTAAGAAAAAAGGGGAAGTCAGTGAACGCGTCTATGACCGGCTTGTTGCCGAGTACGACGAAAAATTAGAACGCATGGATGAGCAGATCCAAACTGGAGTTGAACAGCTACAAGGATATTTTGCCCAAATTCAATTAGATTTCGTCCAGGTCAAAGATGAATTGGAAACTCTCAACGCCCGAATTCTTATAGGAGATGAGGAAGGCGATATTGAAGGCAAAAAAACTACTCTAGCTGAAAAAGCTGAACGACTCAACTATGCAATTATTGCATCTCAACATATTTTACAAAAAGAATCCACCATGCGAAATGGTCCAATCACTCGATTCGAAGTTAAAGAAACCACTGTCACTGACGCTAAGGTAGCCCCATCGGAACCAGAATCAGTTACAACGGATACCTCGAAAGAAGAAACAGAAGAAGCCCCCGAAAGCGAACCGTCGAGTACATCAACAGAGCCTGATGCAGAAGCTGGAAAAATCTGTAATCAATGTGGGCGGATTACTACCTCTAAAGCCAAATTCTGTGTCCACTGTGGAGCTCCCTTCTAGCATTCACAGTTTGTCATATCACAATACCCTGCGCATCCAATTCCTCAAAAAAAGCTTCTGTCATTTTCGCTCGGTATTTGAAGCCACCCAGACCTGAAGCCAGCATTAATGGTCCCACATCTTTAAGCAATTCATGGCGAGTCCGTAAGTGCACTCCAGAAATTTCTCTTACATCCTCAGCACCGAGTTGACCTCCAATTACTCGGGCAAGGAACACATAAGAAACCCAGGGAACCGAAGGTTGATCACAACAGGATAACAATACGTGGGATTCTAAGACAAAACGTTCTATTTCAACATCAAATCCTGTTTCTTCACGGGCTTCGCGTTTTGCAGCTGTAATTAGGCCTTCTGAAGGCATCGACCCACCAGAGGGTGCCCGAACAATTCCAGTTTTCGCATAAGCGTGTTTATCAATAACGACAAACTGGCCTTGATGTCGAATGAAGATTGTTACATCATGACATCGACCACGTTCCACCGATCGTTGCACGAGAGCAAATTCTTCAGGTATCATTTCCATGGCAAACTCAACACGCCTGGGTATACCATACTGCTTATGCAGGGTGGCAAGTTCTTCATGGAAATCCTCATGGGCCACGCACACGAACCTCAAACGGGCTGAAGTGCCTTCTCCCTAAAAAATTGATGGAACATCTATCCAAACATGATTAGAACTGAAAGACAAAGAAATAGTGGGGAAGGACGGGCCTGGCTAACCCGTCCATTCGACCTACGCCGTCTTGTCGGTCGGTTCCCCGGAGGCTTTTGTGGGTTCTTCCTCTGGCTTCTTGGTTCGTAGTTGTAATTCCACGACACCATTCTTGAAGTGGAGCGAAGTAAGTTCAACGGGAGTTGGGAGTTCCAATTCCCGAAAGAGTTGTCCCTGGATCCACAACTGCAAATGACGACCATCCACGCGGGTCTTGACATCGTCGGTGCTTGTGGCAGGGGTGTCAAAGATGGCAGTATAGCCATCCTCGTTGTCCATTATGTCAATAAGGTACTCCTTCTCCTTGAGTTGGAACTGGG
>JAEOTO010000042.1 GCA_016839805.1 Candidatus Hermodarchaeota archaeon | reverse complement strand
TGATCTATCTAAGCAGTATGGTCTGGAAGCGGATATTATTTTCTAAAAATGAATCTATACGTCAGTGGGTTCAGGTACTGTCGGAGCCCACCACAACCAGGTTTTACGTTTTATGCTGAGTTTGCCATGAATTTTGCCTTCAAGCCGAAGCTGATTGAGTAGTCGGCTGGGTGAATCGGGGCAACCGATTTCATGGAATATCCGAGTCACCTCAAAAGTTGTCATGGGGCGATTGGCATCACTGAGGATCATCTCCACTGCGAGGGCGGACTGGGATTCCTCACGTTTGGGTTTGGATGAAGGTTCTTGGGTCACTCCGAAAGACCTCTTGGTGATTATTTATTATTAAAAAGAAGGAGAAGCGGGGACATAAAAATCCCCGTCCTAATGAAATTTTATGACACAGAAAGCTTAGATTGTCTTAAAATCAGCTTCCAGCATATCACGTGATTCTTTGTCTTTGACGTCCTTGGTAGCCTTCTTCGCGAGTTCTAGGAATTTAGACTTATTTTTCTCATCGCCGGCAGCTGCGTATCCACGAGCAATGGCCTCGTAAGCATAGGCTAGATCCCAGTCTTTGATACCTTCTTTTTTACAGATATCTAGGTAGTTATTCCCATAATGGACGGCCCGTTCACCGTCTCCAAGGACAGCATAGACACGTGAGAGTTGCCAGTCCCCGCGTCCTAAGTTGATAGGTGTGGCGTCCCAGTTGTTCTCAACCCGGACCCCCCAATGATAACGTGACGCGTGAGAAGCGTTGACCATTGCATCGTCTTCTTCTTTGGTCCGCTTTTCCTTGTCTAAATATGTCCAAGTGGCGTTAAAAAGGTCCACAGCTTGTTTTTTATGCCATTTTTCTAATGAAAATTTATCTTCTTCAGGCATTATGAACCACCTCTTTTAACAGTCAATCTTTTAGGCGAATTTAAAAATGAATGGGTTTTTTTATCAAGCCTTGACAAAACTAGACTCAAGCCTTTTGCCCAAAATTAACATCACCTCTTGCCGATATTTACGAATATTCCAATGGAAATCAAGGTATCTCCTTTTAGACGAAATTCTTATTCCTAATGGTTGGGAAAAGAGAAAGGCAGAAAATTCACCCACCATGTACTAGAACATCCTATATGGGCACAACAACTTCGACACCCAATTTGGAGATCAACCAGGATGATAAAGGCCATCTTCATCATTCTCAATGGGGCTTACGCATTTTCACGCCAGTATACCGACCAAGTGGATCCCCATATGCTCTCAGGACTCCTAACAGCGTTTCGAGTGTCATCCAAGGAATTTGCCACTGGCGATTTCCGACAAGCAAAATTTGAGGGATCCGAAGTTCTTGTTGATGGACTCACTGAAAGACCCAGCGATTTTGTCGCGATTTTTGCTACTCCCGATGAGCGCCCAGCCGATTTGACGAATCTTATGGCACTTGTGAAGACCGCTTTCATCGAACTCTATGGTGAACGCCTTCACTCGTGGAATAGCCTGGAAGGCCCTTTTTCTGATTTTGAACCTACCATTGATCAGCTCATTGCCGGTTGCGTATGGTGCGATACCGAAAAGGTGATGGAACCTCCAAGAATCACTTTCACCACGGATCTTTTACCTGCGAAGGATACCGTATTTCGTGGCGATGCTCTGAATGTGAAATATTTCATGCATAACAGTAGCAAACATCCTGTCAAATTAACCGCTATCGTTAATGCCGTCCCTCAACTCTTTGAGCTAGATGGATTAACCCGCACATTGGTACTCCGTCAAACCGTTTTTCTCCGCAATTATCAATTAAAACCCGAAGAAACTTATGAAAGCATCATCCCCATCAAGGCACGGCGAATTGGACATACGAATATTTCACCCATTTTGTTCATTACCCAAAACGGAATGGCTTTTACGATTCTGGGAGAAAACCGGGAAATCGATATCATCTAGATTCAGAATGTCGAACAACATCCCTCCTTTTAGCGTTAAATACCATTCAAGCTAGAATAGCTGGATTGTGATGTTGCCCCAAACACATCCTAACACACCATCTGAAATTATGCTGCAGTTTCTCCCAGTCATTGCGTTAGTATTAGTTATTGGAATTTTCTCTATGCTCTTATTCAAAATCCGGTACCCCTTTTTCGAGAGCCTGATAGGTGTTTTTAACCCGTATTTCTGGATTATCGCCTGGCTCGTAAAATGGATGCTCAAGCGATTAAGATGTTAATTCGGGTTAATCTTTAACTAATTCAATCATATGAACTGAACAACTTATGCACGGATCGTAGGCCCTAATTAGGGGCTCGATACGTTGTAGCGCATTAAGACTTTCTGGTCGGGGTTTGAGGAGGTCGGGGAGGAGTTCTTGGGCTTTGGCTTGGACGGCGTGTTCGATGGTGCGGACATTTTGTCCGGTGGCGATCACGCAGTTGACTTTATTGATGATACCGTCGTCGTTGGTCCAGTAATTGTGAAAGAGGGTGCCGCGGGGAGCTTCGACGACGCCAACGCCTTCGCCAGCTCGTGGTTCGACAGGAACGCGATAATTGTCTTCTTGGAGATTGCTGTCTTCGATGAGGAGTATAGCTTGTTCGACGGCGCTGAGGAGTTCGATGGAGCGAGCGAGGTTGTAGGCGATGGGATCATGGATTGGCCTCTCACCGAAGAATTCGAAGAGTTGGTTAGTAAATCCTTGGGCTTCTTCACTGGCCATTTTCTTGACAACATTTAGACGCGCAAGGGGACCGACGCGGTAGTTGCCTTTGTCTGGACCGAGTTCCTTGATGAAAGGGTATTTCACTGTGGTATATGGCATGGCATCTTCGGCGATGTATTGAGCGTAGTTGGCGGGTTTGAAATTATGTAGAGTTTTGCCTTCGGGTGTAATGAATCGAAGGGTTCCATCATAGACGTCGTGCATGCCTTTGTTGTGTAAGCTGAGGTAATACGTAGGTTCACTGAGATAGTATCCGACTAAACCAACATCATTTTGTTTGGCGAGTTTGAAGTATAATTTGACGAGGCGACGAGCGGTAGCGAGTGCCTTTGGAGCTTGCTTAGCAAGTTTATCTCGTTCTTCTTCCAGAAGTGGGCCAGCCATGCCCCCGGGGATGGCTGAGCAGGGATGAATCATTCGTCCACCAATTGCCTTAATGATGTTTTGCCCAAACATGCGAAGTTCGATGCCCTTTTTGGCAAGTGTTGGGTCTTTCGCAGCCACTGCAAGGACGTTTGGGGTTTCAGGAGTGAGAAAATCAGGAAGTGCTAGATATACTTGGTGAAGTGCATGGCTATGTATGAATTCACCGAAGTTCTCAAGATGGCGTAACTTCACAGCCTGTTTGGGCGGGGTAACACCCCAGGCATCTTCTACGGCTTTGACTGATCCCAGATGGTGGGCGACGGAGCAGATGCCACAAATTCGTTCAGATAGTTGGGGAGCTTCTTCAGCGGGGATGCCTTCCATGAATCGTTCGAAAAGGCGGGGAGATTCGATGATGTGGAAGTGGCATTTGTTGAGTTTGCCGCCTGTAACGTCGAGGCTGATTTTTGCATGCCCTTCAAGGCGAGTCATGGGTTCGAATTCGATGTGTTTGGGTTGGGTCATTCTTTTTGCACTCCTTTCCGTAGGTTGTCAAGTTTTGATGACGCGTAGGTGTAGCGTGCAAAGGTTCCTGCGAGTCGTGGTAATTTGAAGTCTGATATTTCATCCTCTTCCATTGCAGCTAGTGCATCGAGCATTGCTACCCCCTGGTCCCAAACTGTCTCAGAGGGGCCCCGGCAGCCAGTACAGGGCATGCCACGACGTGGACATTCGGCATTACAGCCTGCCCGGGTAGCGGGTCCCATGCAAAGAAAGCCTTGGGATAACAAGCATTTGTCTGGTTCAGGGATTTCATGAATTCTTCGTAATTTTGCGGGGGCTTCAGTTAAGCGTTCGAGAGGGCATTCATCACAGATACTTTTTGATGACAGGGTGGGTGTTTCTCCGGATAGTAATGCTGTTAGTATACTAGCAATTTCATCCGGATTAGGAGGACACCCGGGGATGACAAAATCCACTTTCACGACGTCACTTAATCGTAAATCATTGGTGAGGATTTGAGGAACGTGTTCAGAGGGTACTAATTTCTGAGCCATCAGGATTGTTTTAGTATACACGTACTCGACACCCTGCTTGCCTCCGAAGACATTAGCAAGTCCATTTACACCCCCGTGCGCTGAACAAGCACCAAAGGCAATAACGAACTTGGCTTGTTTCCGCATGGCTTCTGCCATTTCTTTATCATGCTCAGTGCGAATACTTCCTTCAATTAGTGCAACATCGATGTTCGGTGGAATTGGATTTTTTGTATCTACCAACGGATAGGAATAGACCAATTCAACATCTTTGAGTATATCTAATAATTTCACTCCGATATCGAGGAGGGCAATGTGACAGCCACTACAGCCTGCCATACCCATCGTTGCGATTCGAACGGTCAATCGCTCTTCACCTCTTTTTTATGATGTTTAAGTGGATTTGGTCCAAGCGCTAGAATTTGTTCATAAAATGTTGAGGCGGTTTCTACCCACTTATTGGCCATTCCGGCACTCATTAACTCGAAGATTAACCGTCCTCCAAGCCCGATTGCATCGAGTTGTTTAGCTAATTTTTGCATGCGCTTCTCGGCATGAATGTTTCCCGTTACAAAGTGACATTGATCTTTCAAACACCCCGTAACCATTACCCCATCGGCGCCTTCCTCGAAAGCACGTAACACATGGAGCGGATCGACGCGCCCAGAACAGGGAACCCGGATAATTTCCACATTCGTTGGATAAGCCATTTTACTTGTACCAGCTAGATCTGCGGCACCATATGAGCAATAGTGACAGCAGAAGCTAACTATTCGAGGTTCAAATGCAGCCTTGGGTGTTCCAAGGGCTTGTTTTGGTTTAGGTTTAGATTTGGCTTTGCTCATTTTTTCGCTGCCCCCACGTTGGCAAGGAGCCCTTCAATTTGTGAGTAAATCTGTTTATCACGATAATGTCGCAGTTGAATGGCTTCAGCAGGACATTCAACGACACAGATACCACAGCCTTTACAGGCGACTTCAACTACTTTCGCGACGCCTCCTTCCATGTTAATTGCGCTATAGGGACACACGGTGTAGCAGTTGGCACAACCAATACACAGTGTTTCATCGACAATAGATTTGGCGAGGTCAACTTTGACTTCCCCTTTGCTCATAGGAATCGCCGCATGAGAGGCTGCAGCGGCCCCCATGAAGGAAGCTTCAGCAATATCACGAGGACTGCTACAAGCACCAGCGAGGTAAATTCCATCAGTTGTCGTGTCAACAGGAGCAAGTTTGAGATGGTATTCCCGGAAGAATCCTTTCAAATCAACTTCCATATTGAGAGTGTGAGCTAATTCTTTTGCGCCTTCAGCGGGCGTCATTGCGGCAGAAAGAACCAGCAAATCAACATCAACAGTTTCTTTTGCGCCATTATGATGCTCAACGGCAAGTGTTAGTCCTTGTTTGGTAGTTTCTTTAACTTCCGTTATTTCGGCTCGATGGAAATTAACACCTAGTTGCTGAGCTTTGAGATAGTAGCGTTCGTATTGTTTGCCCTGTAACCGAATGTCTTTGTAGAAAATGGTGACATCGGTATCGGGCCAGTGTTCTTTGATGTAGACAGCATGTTTAATGGCAACTTGACAGCAGATCCGTGAGCAGTGGGAATAGTATTCAGGGTCCCGGCTTCCGACACACTGGATCATACCCACGTGTTTGGGGGGGTTCTTATCGGAAACCCGAAGGAGTTGCCCATCGGTGGGACCAAGAGGGTCCAATAGACGTGCTAGAGCCAATTGGAGAATAACGTTCGGGTTTTCTCCGTATGCATAAAGGCCTATGGGCTGGAAGACATCAAACCCTGTAGACACAATGACAGTTCCCACGGTGATGTCCGTATCTTTGGGTGCTTCATCCAGATGGATGGCACCCACGGGACACACCTCAGCACATTTTCCACATCGAGTGCAGTGCTTAAAATCGACAACAGGGGATCGAGGGACTGCCTGTGGGTAGGGTAGATAAATGGCCCTTCGATTACCTAATCCCAAGTCGAGTTCATGAGGCACCTTCACTGGGCAGACGTCGATACATTTCCCACAGAGCGTGCACGTATCAATGTCCACTCCGCGGGGTTGTGTGTGGAGTTTCGCCTGAAAGTTCCCGATATAGCCGCTGAACTGTTTAACCTCAGTTAATGTATGTACATGAATTTTCGGATCATGCCGTAGAACACGTTTGGAAAGGCATTTGCGAGCCATTTCACCATGTCGGGGTGGAACGCATACGCCACATGTATCTGTCATAAACACAAAACCCAGTTGCGCTGCTTTCCCTCCGAGGGCTGGGCTGCGTTCGACTAAGTGAACTTCATATCCTTCATCAGCAAGAAGCGTGCTGGCAGTGATGCCGGCAATGCCTGCCCCAATCACCATACAAACGGGAGGAACTTCTTGGGTGGTGGAACCAATGGATTCCAGTTGAGAGGCGCGAAAAACTGCTGCACGAACAAGGTCTTTAGCCTTTTGTGTGGCTTCATTGTATTCTTCCTTTTGTTTCATATGTGCCCAAGATACCTGTTCGCGGATATTAGCCATTTCGAAATAGAAGGGGTTAATACCTGCTTCCATGACGGTGCGTCGGAATGTGGGTTCATGGAGTTTTGGACTACAGGATGCAACAATTACGCGATTGAGCTTGTGTTTTTTGATATGGTCTTTGATGATGTTTTGTCCTTCTTCTGAACATGTAAACAGTTGCCATCCAGCATAAGCCACGTTGGGCAAATCCTTTGCGTATTCAGAGACAGCGGGGACGTCGACAACTTTCGCGATGTTTGTGCCACATTTACAGACGAAAACACCGATGCGTGGTTCTTCGGTAGTCATCTTTCTAACCTCCATTCCTCCCCTTGATAGCATCCACGGTTTTCTGCACAGTAGCAGCGAATTCTTTCGCTTCACGACCAATCATCTGTACAACTTGGACGATAGCGGGATTTCCTCCCGATTGGTTGATGATATTCCGAACGACTTGAACACGACTATTCGCCATTCGCGCTCCGCGACCATAGTGACACAAATCTGATGCACACGCGAATAGAATGACTCCATCCGCTCCCGCTTCTAAGGTTCTGAGGATTTTCGGTGTCGATACACTCCCCGTACAGGGAACTTGGAGAAGGTGTAAGTCTGCAGGATATTGTAGCCGTTCTTCACCAGCTTCGTCGATAGCCCGGTACATACATTCATTACAAGCAAAGCCCACAATCACGGATTCAGGACCTTCGATACTATTGTTGAGTAGCCCATCAATTGCAGCGTCTAATACTGTAGGATTGATGTTTAATGGTCCAATTGCATCGACGGGACAAGTTGCCATGCATTCGCCACAGGCTTGACAACGCACCTCATCTACTATCACACAGTCACCTGATTCTTCAAACGTTATCGCTTGTGAAGGACAAGCCGGGACACACAGCCCACAGGCATTGCACAAATCTTTGTTGACGACAGCAACATCAAGCTCCTTGGAAAGTGATTGGGTTGAAAGCCACACAGAAGATTCTTCCGCTGCCGCTCCAGCTTGTTCAACAGATTCAGGGATATCTTTGGGGCCATGGCAGGTGCCAGCAAGGAACACTCCATTAACATCAGTGCGTGCTAATGCCACCTTTTCATCCTGAGCTTCGTAAAATCCAAGCTCTCCTAGTGGAACGCCCAACATTGTTGCCAGCTTTTCGGTTCCAGGAGACGGATTCATCGCACACGAAAGGACGACGATATCAGCTGGAAGTGAATGGGCTTTACCGTAGGGATCCGTGTAATTTACCACTGTCTTTCCATCATTTTGTACGACTTCAAGATCATCACCTCGATATTCAAAGTGAATATCGTACTCCTCACGGGCCCGAACATAAAACTCATCAAACCCCTTTCCACCAGCACGGATATCTCGGGCAACAATGGTGATGTCAAGAGTGGGATCATATTCTAGTTTGGCAAGTTCTGCATGTTTGATAGCCGCCATACAGCAATACGCTGAACATTGCCAGCTATACCTTTCATCTCGACTCCCCACACATTGGATCATGACTATCTTTTCGGGTTTCCGTCCATCCGATGGTACTTCTAATTTACCACCAAAAGGTCCAACTGAGTCCATCATGCGGATAAACTGCATTTGTGTGATGACATCCGGATTCTCTACGTAGTGTAATTCCGGGACTACGGAGGGGTCAAATTCTGTGAAACCGGTGGCAAGGATAACACTCCCGACTTGAACTTTGACTACTTCATCTTTCATCTCATAATCAATCGCTTCAGCGGGACAGACCTTTTCACAGACACCGCATTTGTCGTTTGTGAGCTTCTTACAGTGTTCAGCATCAATTGTGACCTTGCGCGGTACACTCTGCGAAAAGGGCATATAGATTGCCCGACGCTTCGCAATACCCCACGACCAATCGTCATCCACACGGGTAGGACACTTCTCTGTGCACTGCATACATCCTGTGCACTTATCCCAATCCACATAGGTTGCCTTTTTGTTAAGCGTTAACAGCCAATCCTTACCTGTATGCTCAGCTGCCAGTAACTCCGTATACGGATGAAGTAGGATGTTGGGATGAGTGGCTGCCTCTGCCATCTTTGGACCAAGAATACAAATGCTGCAATCTAACGTCGGGTACGTCTTATTGAGTACCGCCATGTGACCGCCAATGGTGGGTTCTCTTTCAACGAGATGAACCTTGATGCCACGATCTGCGAGATCGAGACTTGCTTGAATACCAGCGACTCCAGCCCCGAGTACAAGTACTTCCTGGGTGACCGGGAAGGTTTTTGTCGCAATGGGGCTTTGCGCCGCAACTTGGAAGACAGCGGCACGAATGAGCCGTTTGGCTTTTGCTGTTGCCCCTTTGGGGTTTTCCCTGTGAACCCAAGCACAGTGTTCACGGATATTGGCGAAAGTCATTAAGCCGCGTGTGATGCCTGCCTTTTCTGCGGCTTCATAAAAGCGTTGACCAAACAGATGAGGACTACATGCAGCAATGACTAGGCGTTCGAGTTTCTTTTTAGATAGTGTCTCAATGAGAGCGTTGAGGGATTCATGTTGGCACCAGTCATCGCGAATTTCGACGTATTTCACGTTTGGTAATGTTTCGGTAAAGGTGACAAGTTCTTCATAGTCGAGAGTGCCTTTGATCGTATCACCGCAGGTACAAAGGAAAACGCCGATTTTCATCGTCAAGCACCAAGTGTGAGAAGGATGGGCAATCGGTGGATGAAGGTGCATATATACATGGCGTCTGTACAAATGGGTTGCATCGAACAAACAAGAAAGTAATTTGAAGATAGTTATCAGAGGGTTGACGATTTAAGGAAAGAAGGTTTAGGGAATGGGTGGACTAGGTATGTTAGAAGTAGTTCCCTTTGATGACATAATTAATTGTATTAAGACAGCGGCACCGTTGGGCGACCAAGCCATGGTATGGGTATATGCCTACCATTTAGAGGATACTTTATTTGATGCTGGGTGTGCGAACGCAATCGGGGAGTTGCGTGAGTATGCCACGAAGCATCCGATCCATCGTGTGTTTGTAACCCATAATCATGAGGATCATTATGGGGGATGTGCGGCGTTTCTCCCGAAAGCCAAAATTTTCGCAGGACCAATAACGCTAGAGACTCTTCATAAACCCTATCCATTACCCGAGTTCTTTGAGTGGGTTTGGGGAACCCCCGAACCTGTTCTAGAAGCACGTGAATTAACCACTTCAACAATTCAAGTGAAAGACTTCACCTTTGAAGTATTGGATTTCTCGGGGCATTGTGCAGAGATGATTGGATTCTGGGAACCAGAAGAAAAATGGTTGTTTTCTGCCGACGCAGTTCCCCTGCCTTCAGAGAAGAAAATGGCGATGCCTGAGGAAAACATTCCAAAAATGATTTCGAGAATGAAGGAAATCCAGGATTTGAAGCCCACTATCCTTTTCGATGGGCACTGGGGACCAATTCCAAATCCCCGAGAACATATTGAAACACGTATTAAGTTCCTATCAGAACTTAAAATTCAAGTCAAGGAACTAAGTAACGAGGGAAAGACGATTCAGGAGATAAAAACCAAGTTAGGATTTCCTGAACCCTGGTATCTTCCGAACACTGAAGGACGATTTGCTATAGAGTATTTGATCAGGTCACTGATTAAAGATGAAGATTAATTGACGCGCATCGAAATGATTGCCAGTGACTCAAAAGATTTAATGACCTTTAGTCGCATTAGTCTACTAACACCTGTACTTTGTGGGGAATTCAAGTCAGGGCGAACGTAACATTCCCATTTTACGAAGATAAACGGGGATATATTCGAAATGCCGGAACCAACATTACAACACAGATTCCAGAATTTGGCTGAAGCTGCAGAAGTGTTAATAATAGGGATGAATGCCCGCGGAAAAATTACCTTTTTCAATCGAAAATGTGAGCAAGTGACTGGTTACACGCAAGACGAAGTTTTCGGGAAATCGGTCTTTACTTCACTGATTTCGAAACAAGATCGGGCTGCAGTACGTAAAAGGTTTAACCGCTTAGTTGCAGGAGAGGTGTCTTCGGATTCATCTGAAGCCAGATGGATAACAAAAGATGGGAACCAACTTGTAACACAATGGCGAAATACCCTGATTTATGATGAAAGGGGCACAGTAATTGAGATTTTCGGAATTGGGCTTGACATTACTGAACAGAAAATGGCAGAAAATAAACTCCGTGAAAGTGAAGCGCTTTTCCGCTTGCTCGCCGAAAACGCACTGGATTCAATTTATCTGTTCTCATTGCATCCTAAGAGGAAATTTGAATATGTGAGTCCAGCCACAACTCGAATGACAGGCTATGCTGCAGAAGAGTTCTATGCCAATCCTGATTTTGTTATTAAGATTATACATCCTGATGATCTATCAACGTTACAGAGTATGCTAGCTGATCCCGCTGCTTTTACTGCTCCAAGTGAGTTACGTTGGGTCAAAAAAGATGGTTCAGTACTTTGGACCGAACAGCAGAGTAGATTGATTCACGATGATGATGAAAAATTAATCGCGATTCATGGTGTTGTTCGTGATATTACTGGACGCAAACAAGCAACTGATGATATGCAACGAGCACGTAATCTGGCGGAATTTCTTGTAGATCTCATGGCTCACGACTTGAATAATATCAATCAAGGAATCTTATCAGCATTAGAGATTCTTCTCCATGATCCTGGCTTCCCGGAACAATTAGCAGGGAGACTCAAGGATGCCATTGCGCAAGTAGAAAGAAGTGCATACCTCATTGATAGTGTAAAACGATTTCAACGAATTGATGTCGAACCTCTTCAGCTTAAACTTGTTGATCCCTTTGCTCCTCTTCAATCTGCAATATGGGCTGCTGAACGGGCACATCCAGCTAAGCAACTATTTGTGACAAGCAACATTCGAAAGGGCCAATATCAGGTTCTTGCAGATGGGTTTCTTTCAGAGTTGTTCTTTAATATTCTCCACAATGCTGCAAAGTATGATCGCTCCGATCGGGTAACAATTGATGTCCGAGCCAATAAAATACGTGACAAGCATTCTTTACGAATCCAGATTATGGATCATGGTCCAGGCATCCCGGATGAGGAAAAGGAACGGATTTTTTCGCGATTAGCTTCCCGTCGAACAGGTGTGAAAGGCTCAGGTATCGGATTAACCCTCGTTAACCAAATTCTTCACCGATATGGTGGGACAATTTCGATCGCTGATAGAGTTGAAGGGGATCATACACAAGGTGCAAATTTTATGATTCTTATTCCTTTGAAGGAGTAATTATCACCAACCCCTGACCTGAACAAGTATCATTGTATATTCTACAATGAACTGTTTGGTTGCGATATGCAATGAAAAGATTTAATGCAACCAATTGGGCTTCTTGATTTAGGGGTATGAAAAGAATCAGGAGTCTGAACTATTCCAGTTCATGGCTTGTATCTGATTCTCTGACAAATGAGGAATAATGCCAATGCAACCTCCTAGTAACCATTCCAATGACTCAACAAATGAGACATCACGTATTCGCCGAAGTCGATTTGGACGGATCATTGAAGCAGCGGGAGCTTTAGTAGTTGGAATGAACACACAGGGTCAAATAACATTATTCAACAAACGCTGTGAGGAAGTCACAGGGTATTCTGAGAAAGAAGTGTTCGGAAAGACCATTTTTCCACTACTCATACCAGAGGACGAACGAGCAGGAGTCTTAGAGCGTTTCCAACGCCTTCTTAAGGGCAAATTACCCACCTATTCACCTCAATTCCACTGGATAACGAAGACTGGCGAAAAACGGCTTATGCAATGGAACAACACATTCGTTACTGATGAAATGGGGAAAGTCGAGGAAATTTTTGGTATTGGCATTGAAATTACTGAATGGAAAAAAGTTCAACAAGCATTGAAAGAATCAGAGACACAGTATCAGAATCTTTTCGATAGTGTACCTGTTGGGTTATACCGCACGACCCCAGAAGGACAAATCCTCGAAATAAACCCCGCCTTAGTCGCAATGTTAGGCTACGAGGACAAAGAAGAGTTGATTAAGCGAAACGCTTCCGAATTTTATGTGGACGCTACAGCACGAAAACGTTGGAAAGCCCTCATTGAACATGAAGAAATTGTTCGGGGATTCGAAGTACAGTTTCGTCGACGTGATGGACAGACCATTTGGGTTGAACTTAATGCCCGTGCAATTCGAAATGAAAAGGGCGAAGTCCATTGTTACGAGGGGAACTTGGAGGATATCACAAAACGAAAAGAGGCTGAAATTGCTCTCTTGGCGGCACACCATCGGAGTGAATTCCTCCTTGATCTCATGGCGCACGATTTAAACAACATCAACCAAGGTATCATGCTAGCCCTGGAACTCATTGAAAACGATGAGCAACTTCCTCCGCATCTAAGAGAAAGTGTCAGAGACACACTTGCCCAAGTAGAACGCAGCGCCGATCTAATCGCGAATGTCAAACGTTTCCAAAGTCTGGAAATCGAACCCCGTCTATTAGGATCAAGAGACCTTGCTCCACCCTTTCATGCCGCAGTTCGAGCAGTAGAACGAGCGTTTCCTAATAAACAGTTATTCCTAACGACTAATATCGAGGATGGAAAGTATCAAATTAGTGGAGACGGCTTCATTACCGAGCTCTTCTTCAATCTGCTTCATACCTCTATGAAAATGGATCCCAACGAATTTGTTAAAGTTGAGGTCCAAGCCAATACAGCAAAAAATGGCGTATTTCTAGAAATCCAGATTATGGATCAAGGACCAGGCGTCCCGAACTCGGAGAAGAAACACATTTTTTCACGTTACAAGGAAAATTTAGAAGGTGAACGGGGTTCAGGGGTTGGGCTCACATTAGTCCAACGGATTATCCAACGGTATGGCGGTCAAATTTGGGTTCAAGACCGAGTAGAAGGGGACTACACACAAGGAGCGAACTTTGTATTTCTCTTGCCCAGAGGTGAAGATTGATGGTCTCAATATTTATTGTTGATGATGACGAAAATCTTCACCGAGTTTATCGTTCATTCTTTACTATGAAAGGAATTGATGTGATAGCAAGTGCCTTTGATGGATCTGAGGCTGTGAAGATTTTTGGTAAATTGAACCCTCGACCAGACATTCTCTTGATGGATTACCGGATGCCAATTAAGGATGGAGTCTCAACCACCAAAGAGATTAGACAAATGGATCCAGCCAGCAAGATCATATTTTTGAGTGCAGATGAAACCGCCCGAGACCAAGCCTTGAAGGCGGGGGCTATTTCATTTCTCATTAAACCTGTTCGCTTTGCTCACTTGCTTGAAACGATTAGTGAAGTATTGGTCAACCAGTAACTCTTTTTTAGGCCTCATCGATTTCCGAAAGAGGATAAGTCGTATATACCCAAACCCCATACGGTATTTTCACTTGTCTAGAGCATACTCCAGCATAATCGGTGATTGATAGTGATTATTCCAAAACAAATGCCCGTCGAAAAAATCTTAGAAACCATTGAAGGCGTCGAAAACATCCTCATCGTGGGATGTGATGGATGCTCAGGAATCTACATGGTGGGTGGAGAAAAACAAGCGGAAACGCTAGCCACGTTGATACGGATGCACCGCAAATTGAAGGGGGAACCAGGTGAAGTGCGCCACACTATTGTCTTACGGCAATGTGATCGGCAGCTTGTAGCCACAACGCTTCGACCTCAAATTGAGGGAGTAGACGCTATGGTGTCCCTCGCTTGTGGAGTTGGTCCCCAAACGCTCATTGACGTTTTTCCAGAGATGAAAGTGTTTACAGCGGTTGACACCTTTGGGATGGGGGGAAAAGACAGGGAGCTAGGCCACTTCTTCGAATATTGCAGTGGTTGCGGTGATTGTTTACTCAACGAGACTGGTGGCATCTGCCCTATGACCCGCTGTCCCAAAGCTTTAGTCAATGGTCCTTGTGGCGGTATGCTTGACGGTAAATGCGAAGTTGGCGATTACAAGAACGACTGTGCCTGGTATCTCATCTATGAACGATTAAAGAAGCTGGGTCGTCTTGACTTATTCCGAAAATATCGTGAACCTCGTGATTGGCGCGTCGCCCAGTCACCACGAAAACTAGAAATCTAGGAAAAGGTGTGACAAATGGCAAAACGTGAAGCACACAGCAAACTCATGGAAGAAATTCATGCCGGGAAATTCGTCTATACCGGCGAATTAGAACCCGAAAAAATCGGGAATATGGAAGAAGTCATCGAAGGGGCAAAGAAACTCGTCGGACATGTCGCTGCAGCAAATGTCACCGATATCCCCCAAAGTTTCGCCTACATGAACTCACTCGCCCCCTCCTACATGATACAAGAAATAGCAGGTCTAGAAGCCGTCTGTCAAATGACCTGCCGGGACCGCAACCGGCTCGCCATGTTTGCCGATCTCCTCGCCGCAGG